>NZ_JAWOUB010001038.1:0-500 GCF_033339195.1 Vibrio sp. 811 | reverse complement strand
CGAGTTTTACGACCGAAAAGGCGCGTTATTGAAAACTCTAACTTTCGCTAATTATAAGCAGTACCTCGATAGATATTGGCGTGCACATACCATGGCAATGACGAATCACCAAACTGGCAAAAGTACAGAATTGAACACTAGCGATTTGCGCTTTCAAACAGGGTTGGAAGAGAATGACTTCAACAAAAACGTGCTCAAGCGAGTTAAATAAGGGAGTGGTATGAATATGGGCAAAGGAGTAAACCAACTTGGCGGAATACTCGCGATGTTGGTAACGCCCTCGCTGTTCGCATTTGAGCTTGCGGGGCAATTGAATGTTGAGCATCGACAATTTCTCTCTCACGGGCTGCAAGGGCAGAGTAAAGGCCAAAGCTCTGTTGTAGTTCAGCCTGAACTTTACTGGGACTTCCAAAGCGGAGAGAGTAGCGTCACCTTCACACCGTTTTTTCGAGTCGATAGCCTCGATGATGAAAGAACCCACGGTGAGGTTAGAGGAGCGG
>NZ_JAWOUB010001037.1:0-500 GCF_033339195.1 Vibrio sp. 811 | reverse complement strand
AACTGAACGTCAGATTATTTAGCTCAATTGAGCCCGTTTTAAGTGGTTTATGATCGTCACCGTAAGTTTGTGGCTTCGCATCAATCAACTCAAAAACACGTTCACTCGACACCAACGCTTGTTGTAAAAGTGCAAGTTGTTGGGTCATTTCAATCAGAGGTTCGGTCACACGCGCCAAATAACTGATGAACGCATAAAGTACACCGACACCAATCAACTCGACACCATTAAAGCCAAAGATGGCAACTAAGCAGAGTAGGGCAAGGCCAGCCAACAGATCCATGAGAGGCCGCAGCAGATACCCGTTTAAGCGAATCACTTTTTTGGACGCGACCAAATGCTCAGTAGTGAGTTCGTTAAATTGTTTGTTAAAGCGCTCTTCTTGTTGCATCAGCTGAATCACGCTCATCCCTTGGATTGATTCGCTTAAGTTGGCGTTAATGTCCGTGAGCAAGTCACGCATTCTGCGATAACTCTCGGTACTGAGTTGTTTAAACAGA
>NZ_JAWOUB010001036.1:0-500 GCF_033339195.1 Vibrio sp. 811 | reverse complement strand
TCTAGCATTCCATCTAGCGCCGCTTTTTCGAAGTCGCTCAATTCGCCGTAGCTTAGTACTTCTTCTACGCCTTCTTTACCCAACTTCACTGGTTGTGCAAAGTAAGGTGCGTGCTCGCTATCACCTTCAACGTAAGCACACTCAACAACGCCTTCTTCACCTTGAAGAGCTCGTACAAGTGCTAGACCGAAACGACAAGCCGCTTGGCCCATAGAAAGTGTCGCACTACCGCCACCCGCTTTTGCTTCAACAACTTCTGTGCCCGCGTTTTGAATACGCTTAGTCAGAGCTTCTACTTCTTCAGCTGTAAACTCCACACCTTCTACTTGAGAAAGAAGAGGAAGAATTGTCACGCCAGAGTGACCACCGATAACTGGTACACGAATATCGCTAGGATCTTTGCCTTTTAGCTCAGCAACAAACGTTTCTGAACGGATCACGTCTAGTGTGGTAATACCGAATAGGCGACGCTTGTCGTAAACACCCGCTTTCTTCAGAAC
>NZ_JAWOUB010001035.1:0-501 GCF_033339195.1 Vibrio sp. 811 | reverse complement strand
AGTACGAAGCGATTGCAATCGGTCGTATGACAGCGGGTGGTAAAGTGGATCAACCAATTGGTCGCCACTCGACTAAACGCACACTCATGGCTGTAGCTCCTTTGGGTAAACCTGCGGTAACGCACTACCGTGTAGCAGAACACTTCCGTGAGCACACGCGTATCCGTCTGCGTTTGGAAACGGGTCGTACTCACCAAATCCGTGTTCATATGTCTTACCTACAGCATCCTCTGTTAGGTGATACTGCTTACGGTGGTCGTGCACGCATTCCTACTGGTGCATCGCAAGAACTGACGGACATGATTCGTGGTTTCGATCGTCAGGCGCTACACGCCGTAATGCTTCGTTTTGAACACCCTATTACTGGTGAAGAACTGGAATTCCATGCTCCAGTGCCAGACGATATGGTGGCTATGACAGAAGCGTTGCGTAAAGACACTGAAGAATACGGTCTACCGGACGAGTTTTAAGATGAAGGCAATCATTCCTAACTGGTCTGCA
>NZ_JAWOUB010001034.1:0-501 GCF_033339195.1 Vibrio sp. 811 | reverse complement strand
CGTATTGATGTGCTTGATGTCGGGCATGGGTTGGCGGTGCTGGTTGAAAAAGAGGGTAGAGTTTTACTCTATGATACGGGCAAAGCTTGGCAAAACGGCAGTATAGCTGAGCAAGTGATTACGCCAGTACTGCATCGCAGAGGCTACTCAAGTGTCGATACGATGATTTTAAGTCATGCTGATAATGACCATGCTGGTGGCCGAAAAGTGATAGAACAGTACTTTTCACCTAAACACAAACTAAGCAGCCAGAGCTTTTTACATTATCAGCCTTGCATCGCTGAGGAGACATGGAAGTGGCAAGGGTTGAACATGGAGGTACTTTGGCCTCCTAAACCTGTTGTACGTGCATACAACCCCCACTCTTGTGTCATCAGTCTGGAAGACCCTAGTACAGGTTTTAAAATGTTGTTTACTGGTGATATCGAAGCCATCAGCGAATGGATACTGCTTCGAGAGCCAGAAAAGCTGCGCAGTGATGTAATGCTAGTGCCACATCAT
>NZ_JAWOUB010001033.1:0-501 GCF_033339195.1 Vibrio sp. 811 | reverse complement strand
TTAATTGTGAGTTAGATGGATTTACAAAGAGAAGAGCTTAAAGTATGCCAAAGCGTAGTAAAGAAGATACCGAAATCAC
Source organism: Vibrio sp. 811 (assembly GCF_033339195.1). Taxonomy (NCBI): domain Bacteria; kingdom Pseudomonadati; phylum Pseudomonadota; class Gammaproteobacteria; order Vibrionales; family Vibrionaceae; genus Vibrio; species Vibrio sp. 811. The sequence continues at coordinate 422 of NZ_JAWOUB010001033.1, read as the reverse complement.
TATCCAGAAGATCATGGATGCCGTTGTTGATCAATTGCTAAGACTTGGTTACGACAAAATGTCGTACACGACGTTGAGTCAGCAGACAGGTGTATCGCGTACAGGTATTAGCCACCATTTTCCTAAGAAAACGGACTTCACCGCAGCACTAGATGGTCGTATTTTTAAAATGTTTATCGAACATCTTGAGTTCGAAAAAGGTTTAGATGCGTTTTCACAGAGCTGGATTAAAGCTTTAGAAGACTCTGAATTCTTAGCGATTTTACGACTACTATTCCATCACATTGTTACGTCTGAAAGCGCTCACGAATTTGCAGCAAATGGCATTGATCGTCTGTACAAGATGGTAGAAAGCCAGTTTGGCTCAGGTGGAGATAAAGAACTGGAATGGTTGATTGGACGCTCGCTGATTCAAATGAGCA
>NZ_JAWOUB010001032.1:0-501 GCF_033339195.1 Vibrio sp. 811 | reverse complement strand
CCAATGACCATCGGGCCATTGTCTTGCAGGAACTTCCAACGAGATTCAGTAGGCAACCAAAACACGTTTTTCTCTTTGTAGTAATCGCGCTGTTCTAGCTCAATCGCGATTTCTTGCTCAAGTTCTTCAGCCGTGTAACCTTCTGGGTCGAGGAAATACTCGTGGTCAGGGTTGGCAAAATCTTGTTTTAGCTCTTCTTGGCGCAGCATAAAAGCGTCAGACACGTATTTAACGAAAATTAAGCCAAGCACCGCATGTTTGTATTGTGAGGCATCGAGTGACGCACGGAGTTTGTCTGCGGCTGTCCAGAGCTTGCTTTCCAGCTCTTTGAGGAATAGTTGTTCTTGTTCGTTCATTACGGGTTTCTTGAGTTCGAAAAATTGGCCTTATGATACCAGTAACTAAGCAAATTTCCTTGAGTTCTGCCTTACTTAACAGTGATTTTTATGAAGTAAGGAGCACATTATGGTTGCTTGGAATAAAGGAAAAAGAGTTGGGCAG
>NZ_JAWOUB010001031.1:0-501 GCF_033339195.1 Vibrio sp. 811 | reverse complement strand
CGCATAGATGCGCCTTTCTTTATGGATTAGAAATAGGTACCAATTTTTCAATTGCAGACTACGGTTAAAAACTTCCTTCTGCTTGACGAATAGCTTTGTAACGAACCATGCCTTCGGTCAGAAAGATGATATTGGCCAAGTCATAGTAGGTGACCTTACCGCCTCGATAATCGTAGACCTGCTGTACTTTCTTCGTTATGAAGTCCTCATTAACTTCAAGCACCAGTTTTTCCAGTTCATCGTAATGGTCAGGGGTGATCTCCCGGCCTTCATGCGGAACCAGCCAAACATTTAATGGAGGATAGTTCTCAGGGTTTTTGTATACCTTCATCGTTACATTTGCTGACGATGCATGAAAATGGTCACCCGCGCTCTTTGTTATGTGTTGAAAATACCAAATGGAAGCACCGATGAAGATTGCATACAGATCAAATCCGTAAATACCAATACCAAGTAGAAGTATGCCTACTACTTGGAGTTTTCTAGCGTGTACTAATAGCA
>NZ_JAWOUB010001030.1:0-501 GCF_033339195.1 Vibrio sp. 811 | reverse complement strand
AAGTCGTCGCACAAGCTAAACCAGCAGGGCCTGCGCCTACAACGGCAATATTTTTCTTCTTGAACGTTGGTTCAACCACAATTTCTGTTTCGTAACAGGCAAGTGGATTGACGAGACAACTAGCGCGCTTACCTTTAAATACGTTGTCCAGACACGCTTGGTTGCAGCCGATACACGTATTAATAAACTGCGCATTCTCTTGTTCTGCCTTCGCGACAAAGTATGGATCCGCCAAGAACGGGCGAGACATTGACACCATATCCGCCTGACCAGAAGCAAGGATTCGCTCTGCTTCATCAGGAGTGTTAATTCGGTTACAGGTGACGATTGGCACAGAAACGTGCGGTTTCACCTTCTCGGTTACCCATGTAAATGCACCGCGAGGTACTTGCGTTGCAATGGTCGGAATACGTGCTTCATGCCAACCAATACCAGTGTTGATAATGGTGACGCCCGCGTCTTCCAATCCTTTGGCTAATTCAATCACATCTTCGAACGTGC
>NZ_JAWOUB010001029.1:0-501 GCF_033339195.1 Vibrio sp. 811 | reverse complement strand
TACAAAAAAGCAGAAGACGTATTAGCGCTACTGCGTAAAACCATGGGTAGCTTACCTGTTGTTCCTGCGATTCCAGAAGTAGCAATTGAAACCACGCTAACTGAATGGGTTAAAACAGGTAACACACCGCAAGGCATCACCATGATGGACGAAGCTGAGTTAAAATCGGTACTTGAAGAAGGTGGCGTGATTCGCTGTAAGAAGCAAGAGCTGACCACAGATGAAATCCGCAATCACATCGCAGCTGACAAAGTCGTGACGAAACTTGCACTTAACTGGCAAGACCGAATCGAGTTCATCATGGCTGAAGATTCCGGCATCAAACGTCTAAAATTCTCAGATGAGTTGAAAGATCAAAACGACGATATCCCACGTGAAGATCAAGCGGCTCGCTTTGATGCTGACTTCTCACTAATGTGCGGTGAATTCAGCGCTTTCCTACCAAATCTATATGAAGCGCTAGGCGGCCTGCCTAACCCTAACGCATAAGATAACCCTACT
>NZ_JAWOUB010001028.1:0-501 GCF_033339195.1 Vibrio sp. 811 | reverse complement strand
CGATTCTAAACCAAGACAAAATGCGTCAAGCAGGAATTAACCGCGCCGATTTCGCTTTCGCGCTAAAACGCGCATCAGACGGCATGCCGCTCGGACAAATGAACCTGAATGATGAGCTGATTCCAATTCAGTTACGTGGCACATCACAAAACATGGCGTCACTAGAAACGCTACCTGTGCGCTCTCTACTTGGCTTTAACAGCGTTCCACTTGGTCAAGTGGTGGATGGATTCGAACTGGTCACCGAAGAGAGCATGATTTGGCGACGAGACCGCGTGAAAACCATCACGGTTCAAGCGGGTGTGAGCCGAGACTCCACACCAGCAAATGTAAGAAATGCCATTAAAGATCAGGTTGAAGCTATCCAACTTCCGGCGGGTTACAGCATGGAATGGGGTGGAGAATATTACGATGAAGACAAAGCGGTCACCGACATCATGAAGCAGCAACCAAAAGCAATGCTGATCATGGTGATCATTTTAGTCGCGATGTTCAACGGCT
>NZ_JAWOUB010001027.1:0-501 GCF_033339195.1 Vibrio sp. 811 | reverse complement strand
GATGACGGCGAAGATCCATTTGCCGGTATCGGCGATGATGGTGATTTAGACGTTGGATTTGCCGGTATCGGCGATGATGGTGATTTAGACGTTGGATTTGACGAGTTTGATTCTTCAACGAGCGGCATTCAAGTTAATGGCGACGAGAAAGCGCTGGGCCTTGAAGAGATGGAACGTGCGCTTGATGAAGTGACGCCAGAACTTGAAGTGCTCGACGAAGACGAAACAGGCTTCGACTTGTCCGACGACGATAACGCTATTTCTGATGATGAATTTGCCAAACTTCTTGCTGATGATGAACCATCGGAAGACCTTTCAAGTGGCAGCGTTGATCAAGCGATGCTGGACGATTTATTCGCAGAACTTGGCGACGATGATTTAGATCTTGACGTTGAAGATACCAAGCCAGAGCCGCAAGTCTCAGACGAGGATTTCTCGGCAGGAGAGGCATCGGCTGACGATATTGATAGGCTCTTAGATCAATACGATCAACCAGCAGAA
>NZ_JAWOUB010001026.1:0-502 GCF_033339195.1 Vibrio sp. 811 | reverse complement strand
TACTACTCACGAATGCCAAAGGAAACTTCAGCTTAACTCAAAAATGATCAGGTTCAACGTACTGTTTTATAAATTTCAGTATAAAAATGATTCTGTTATGCGTTTGGAGTCGATATGAAACACTTTCTACCATCGAGCGTCATGCTGACACCTTTTGTGGTCCGCTACTATGATGAAGAAGAAGACGATCAAGAAATCGTCGAAACTAAGGCAAATGCTCAATCTCAGTCCCCAAATATAAAAGAGCAACAAACGGAAATATCAGACTAAAGGAATCTTAAAATGAAAAAAGTCGCAGTTATTTTGAGTGGCTCAGGTGTTTATGATGGTTCAGAGTTACATGAAGCCGTGCTAGCCCTGCACGCCATCGAAAAAGCTGGTGCTACTTGGCATTGCTTCGCTCCAAACATTGATCAATTACACGTCATCAATCATCTCACTGGCGAAGAAATGGATGAGCCACGCAACGTGCTCGTTGAAGCGGCACGCATCGCGCGTGGAA
>NZ_JAWOUB010001025.1:0-502 GCF_033339195.1 Vibrio sp. 811 | reverse complement strand
ATTCGTATGTCACATTTACTACTGGCTGGTAAGTCACCTGACCATTACTTTCCATAAATTCATCGACCGTCACTTTTGAATCGGTAATCGAAAATGACTGACGATCCACAAACTCAGACTTACGAGTAAATTCGTCTCTAAGCTGGCCAGACGATTTGTTCTGGTAATCTTGGAGCATAACTCGCCCCATATCGTAAGCCGCTTCTTTACTATCCACGACAGCACCGTGAATAGTTTGCGTATTGTTCGTCCACTGATAGCCACCAGCAAATACAACAGAAGGTGCAGTAGTCAGAGCGAGAAGACTTGCTAAAGTAATTAAGCGTTTCATAAACCTCTCCTTTACTTCCTTACTATCGAACCTGCATTGGTTCGATACCTATAAGTTACGTATAAAGACCTGTAGCACGTCAAATTAATTTCAAATTATGTTCAAGTTTTGTTCAATTTGGTTCTGTGCATGCTTTTGTTTATGACCCAATTCGATCTTTTTCAAACTTGA
>NZ_JAWOUB010001024.1:0-502 GCF_033339195.1 Vibrio sp. 811 | reverse complement strand
CCAGTCGTTACCGCAAACCCATTCCCATTATTGCAGCTATCTTTTTGGCGACCATTGCCAACCACGCTTTAGCTGCATGGTTAGGTGTGGTAGTGGCCGACTATCTATCTCCTGATGTTTTAAAATGGGTGCTGGTGGTCAGTTTTGTTGCCATGGCCGCTTGGGTTCTGATCCCAGACAAACTGGATGACGACGAAGAGATCTCGAATCGTGGACCATTCATTGCCAGCTTTATTGCCTTCTTTGTCGCTGAAATCGGTGATAAAACTCAGATTGCGACTTCCATTCTAGGCGCGCAATACGCGGATGCGCTGAGTTGGGTCATACTTGGCACGACCATTGGTATGCTGTTGGCCAACGTGCCAGTGGTGTTGATTGGTAAGCTTTCAGCAGACAAGATGCCATTGGGTTTGATCCGTAAAGTAACCGCTGTTTTGTTCGTGTTATTGGCTATTGGTGCGGCCTTCTTTTAATGGTTTGAAGCAGATAACGTAGCCTGAAA
>NZ_JAWOUB010001023.1:0-502 GCF_033339195.1 Vibrio sp. 811 | reverse complement strand
ATCCAATCCAACACGTCTTCACCCGACATGTCTGGAAGTTTTAAATCCAAAATGATCAGTTGAGGCTTGCTGCGTTCAATGAATTGAATGGCATCACGACCTGTCTCGACATGGAAAATGTCGTAAGGCTCATCTTTCACATATTGCTTATAAAGTATGGCTAATGAGGTAGAGTCTTCTACCAGTAACACCCTTGGTCTCATAGTCCTATCCCAACTTAATCTGATTCATTGTTATGATTCTGCCAGCTCACTTGGAGATTGATGAGAAAGAAAAAATAGATAAGCATCCTCAAGTCGCTAGAAGATTCTCAATTTGAGAAAAGTTATAGTTAAGTATTAGCACAGGGCAGGGATATTGCGAAAATTCTTTACTTTTTAATTGATTAAGCGCGGTATGAATTTGAAAAGATGAAGACCAAATCGCACTTTGATAAGTGCGATGGTTCATATGGTTTTGCGGGTTTTCTTCTTGTTACTCAAAGCCTTGAGCCTTGCGCAGG
>NZ_JAWOUB010001022.1:0-503 GCF_033339195.1 Vibrio sp. 811 | reverse complement strand
TGTCTTGTGTTGTTTGATGAATCCAAAAGAGGCGAGAAGCTGCTTTTCTAGTAAGTTGATGACACACCATTCGGCTAGCGAGTATTGATTATCCGTCTCTGAGAGCTCACGTAGCACTTTACATAAGCTGATTTTCTGGGCTTCACTCAGCGATTTAAGCGCCGGCAGAGCGAGTTCGAGTAACGGGAAACGCAGATGCAGTGATAAGTCATAATCTAACCAGGGAAGCAATGTAGATTGGGATGCGAGTGGAACGTACGACTTAATCATTTCGCGCTGAATATCGCTGCCATCAAAAATGAGGGCGAATGCGATAAATCGGGCGCTATATGGTTCACGTGCGATATCAACTAACTCTGGTGGTAATTGACTGATCAACTGTTTGCCTGTCTCACTCAATTGCTCCGATGGTGAGGCAGATTGCGAAGCAGGAGAGCCGCCACCTACGGCAAAGCCACTGACTTGTTCGTTATCAAACGCCGTGTTTTGAGCATGAGAATGGT
>NZ_JAWOUB010001021.1:0-503 GCF_033339195.1 Vibrio sp. 811 | reverse complement strand
ATTTCGAAGCTCGTGGATACAAGCGCTATTCCCAATAAGAGGATATAGCTCCGCCTCGCTGAATTGCACCGTTTGTTTGGTACTACCTTTTCGCAGTTTCATCATTAATCACTATTTTTGCCCCACTGAAATAATAGTTTTGAATTAGCTGTCTCAATCGTGAGTGAATGTCTCTTTATTGAGAAGTTTGTTAATTACTGTGGATGGTAAAGTCTAAATGTTTGTTTCGGGGAAAATTTATACTAGGGACTTTTTTTGCTAGGAAAATCGTTGTATAGCAACTTCATTTCTTGCACTCTATCGCAATGAAACTAAAAATAAACATTTAAAAAACATAGACTTGAAAAAATAGTTAAGAAAAGTTCAATTTCGGTATTGAAAAATTAAGAATCCTTGGTTAGTGTGGTTACTAACGAAGCAACTAACTAAAGTCTTAAATAAGTATGCGTAATTTTGTAATGAACATTCATCACCATCATCACCCAGCCTAGTCTTTCGGCAGA
>NZ_JAWOUB010001020.1:0-503 GCF_033339195.1 Vibrio sp. 811 | reverse complement strand
ATGACTAACTTTAGTTGAAAGCCAACACTTTGATTTCTGTACTTTTCTAACATGGAATGTCTTCCTGATATATTTATAACTTATGAGTTTTGTATCGGCATGCTATCGGTTTATATGAATAATTTTTTTGATATCTATTAATTAAATTATCAAAAAACTCAGATAACCAATGAGTTAGTTAGAAAGTGACCGAGGAAGAACGGAAATGATTTCAAAAAAAGGCCGGATGAGCCGGCCTAGGAAGATTATTGTGCAGCAATCACTGTCACGAGCTCGTAGCTCTCGCCTGGCTCAAGAGTCTTGCCTTCTTCAATACTTGGTGCATGAAGGGCAGATTCCACACACAGCATGGTTTCATAGCCATTGTCAGCCATATCTCCCATCCCTTGTGCACCTTCCGCCCACGGGTTCCATAGTACTGCGGAGTTATGGCCGCGGTTCGCTACGCTCAACGTGCGGTTAAGAACAGGGTCTTTCACTAAAATTTGAGCTTCTGGTTGCGT
>NZ_JAWOUB010001019.1:0-504 GCF_033339195.1 Vibrio sp. 811 | reverse complement strand
ATGATTTTAGCAATAAGTGTGTTTTTAATTGTTTGCGCGCTGACTTTTGTCTTTTATGATTATTACTCGACACGCAAGCGTGAAATCGCACTAAATAAATATTTAAAACACCAATCCAAAAAAATGAAAAAGCAAAAAATGGAAACATTTATCGTTGCATTTGGGGAGAGTGGTAAAAAAGACTTAGAACAAAAATTGTTAAACGCGGGTTATTACAATAAGCAGCTAGCGAAGTACTACTTTCCTTTTAAAGCTTTTCTCTTTGTGGTGGCATCATTAGTCATTTTCTTTATTGATGTGGCCATTAATAGCAAAATCATTTTGCTCCTCATCGCAGCGGTAACCATTATTGTGTTACCTGACTTTTTACTCGAGTTACGCCGACGTTGGCTTGTGCGTAAAATTTCAAAAAACCTTCCCTACGTGCTCGATATTATGTCGGTGTGTGTGCAAACGGGTATGACCATTGAGGCATCTTTTGCTTATTTGGCCAAAGAGCTAAAA
>NZ_JAWOUB010001018.1:0-504 GCF_033339195.1 Vibrio sp. 811 | reverse complement strand
AGCCTCAACCTATAGTTCAACCACAATCGGTTTCTCAAATTCAACCAGAACAGACACCTGAGCCGAGTGTAGCGTTTGAACCAGCGCCACAAGAAGTTGAGGTTGAGGAAGTGCAAGATGGCGATCAAGATGTTGCCGCATTCCAAAGCATGGTATCCAGTGCGCAAGCAAAAGTTGCCGCGACGCAAAACCCATTCTTGATGAAGCAAGAACAGAATTTACCAGTGCCAGAAGAGCCGCTGCCAACACTTGAATTGCTTTACCATCCGGAAAAACGTGAAAACTTCATCGATCGTGAAGCGCTTGAGCAAGTCGCGCGTTTAGTCGAAAGCAAGCTTGCAGACTACAAAATTAAAGCTGACGTGGTCGGCATTTACCCAGGCCCAGTCATCACTCGATTCGAGCTCGATTTGGCGCCAGGTGTGAAAGTAAGTCGAATTTCTGGTCTGTCTATGGACTTGGCGCGTGCTCTATCGGCGATGGCGGTACGTGTTGTAGAGGTGA
>NZ_JAWOUB010001017.1:0-504 GCF_033339195.1 Vibrio sp. 811 | reverse complement strand
CTTAGGTCAAGTGAAACAGGCATTTTCTGATTCACGTGATCATCAAGCTGTAGACTCGTCGATTGATAAGCTGTTCCAAAAAACGTTTTCTGTTGCAAAACGAGTTCGTACGGAAACTGATATCGGTGGCAATGCTGTGTCGGTGGCTTACGCCGCATGTACATTAGCAAAACACATTTTCGAATCGTTATCTGACTCGACAGTCTTACTCGTCGGGGCAGGTGAAACCATCGAACTGGTCGCGAAGCACTTAGCGTCGAACGGCTGCACAAAAATGATAGTCGCAAACCGCACCAAAGAGCGTGCTCAAGGGTTAGCTGAGCAGTTTGGTGCAGAAGTAATCAGCCTGAACGAAATCCCAGACCACCTCGCAAGAGCGGACATCGTGATTAGCTCAACAGCGAGTCCGTTACCTATTATTGGTAAAGGCATGGTCGAAACGGCGCTGAAACAACGTCGTCATCAACCTATTCTGTTAGTCGATATTGCTGTACCACGTGATGT
>NZ_JAWOUB010001016.1:0-504 GCF_033339195.1 Vibrio sp. 811 | reverse complement strand
TGGCCATCAAAGCGGCTTGAAGTACCGGTGATCTGCAATGAGGCGGCGTTACTGCTATCCACATTGCCTACTGGCGTGATCGCCAAGGTTGGTGTGATCGGCATCGAGTGGCTGCGGTCTTCTGCGCCCGTATTCCCCGAAAGGTCTTGGTAATCTTTCACCACCAAGCCTACGGTTAGCTCTGACGACACTGGCACAACAACATCACCGGTCCAGACTTTCGCATCCGCCGTCTTGGTCAGTGTGACGGCGGAACCACCCAGCTCTGCGCTTGCGGCTTGCAGCGCTTTATCGAACTCCAGTCTGACCGTCACACTTTGTCCTTCCGCTTGGTGCGTTGGGTTAAAGGTTGCGTTGGTCAGTGTTGGCAACGCCTGTGCCAACGTGAAGTTTGTGCTTTCTGTTGCTTCCACGTTTGAGGCATTGGTGCCCGTGACAACGACGGTGTACGTGCCGTTGAGCTGATCACTCATATCCATCGTGCTACTCGTCCAAGCGCCACCA
>NZ_JAWOUB010001015.1:0-504 GCF_033339195.1 Vibrio sp. 811 | reverse complement strand
GGGTTGAGATAGCCCAAATCACGGAAAACTTAAATGTAGGAGAATCCATTGAGTTACGTGTTGCCGGACAAAACCTCGAAGGCGAATACGTCGAGAAAACGGTACGTCTGCCATTCGAAGACAGAGCAACGACAGCTGAAGAGCGTATCTCTTCAATGGGTCTGATGCTGACTGAGAACGACGGCAAAATGGTCGTCGACATGGTTGAATTTGGTAGCCCTGCGGAGTCATCTGGTATCGACTTTGATTGGGAAATCAAATGGGTCGTTCAAGACGCGGATCGTCCAATGAAAGAATGGGTATTTGTACCTTGCTTGATTCTTCTGCTGGTACTTGCCATGAACCAAAAACGTCGTGCTCGCAAGGAACAACTGAGCGCATAACCGATTTGGCCCCGCGGATCTGGGGCCTTAGTGAGAGACATTGAATGTATAAACAAATTCTTGTTCCGGTTGATCTAAATGACCAAGGCTTCTCAGACCGAGCGGTTGAACTGGCGGTGTG
>NZ_JAWOUB010001014.1:0-505 GCF_033339195.1 Vibrio sp. 811 | reverse complement strand
TTCACCAGTGCATTAATGTGGTTGATGATCTGATTGATACGCAGGTCGCCACTGCCTACACCGACGTAGAGTTCATCCGGCGTGTTGACGTTGAAGCGTTTTAGGGCGTAATGCTCTGCATCTTTTAACGTCGCACCAATCTTCACCAACTCGTGTTCGAGGATTTCACGTCCCGCTTCGAGGTTTTTCTCACGACTCTGTTTACGGAACCAAGCGTTGATCTTCGCACGAGCACGCCCTGAATGAACAAAGCCTAGTGATGGGTTTAACCAGTCTCGCGATGGGTTTGGCTCTTTTGCTGTGATGATTTCGACCTGATCGCCCATGTGGAGTTTATGGGTGAACGGCACGATTCGGCCACCAACTTTGGCGCCAATACAACGGTGCCCGACTTCTGAGTGAATGTGGTAGGCAAAGTCTAGTGGAGTTGCCCCCATTGGTAAGTCGACAACATCGCCACGTGGTGTAAATGCGTAGACGCGGTCATCGAAGACTTGGCTTCGGA
>NZ_JAWOUB010001013.1:0-505 GCF_033339195.1 Vibrio sp. 811 | reverse complement strand
GGCACAACCGTCCTTACGAAGCAATCATTGCTGAAGTGTATGCTGGTGGGCACGATCTTCTAATCAAAGGGACACGTAAACACGATGTTTTAGAGTCTGTGATTTTCACGCCGACAGACTGGCATTTATTACGTAAATGCCCTATTCCTGTACTTTTGATCAAGAACTCGGATTGGCCGGAGCAAGCTAATATTCTCGCTTCTGTACACGTGGGGTCAGAAAACCCAACTCACATTGATTTGAACGACGCGATGGTTGAACGCCTCAAAGAGATGTCAAACCGTCTCGATGCTGAACCGTATCTCGTCAACGCTTATCCTGTTACACCGGCTAACATTACGATTGAATTGCCTGAATTTGACCCAACGACCTACACGGATGCGGTTCGTGGCCACCATCTCACCGCAATGAAAGCATTGAGACAAAAACATGGCATCGACGAAGAACAAACCATCGTAGAACAAGGTTTACCAGAAGACGTCATTCCTGCAGCAGCGGAGCGATT
>NZ_JAWOUB010001012.1:0-505 GCF_033339195.1 Vibrio sp. 811 | reverse complement strand
TTACGTCGTTTTGCGAAATACTAAATGTATGGAAAGTACATCGACTCGCAATCACAAAACTCCACCGCTACTTGGGGGTTAAACTCTCAAGTCCGCTTGTATCGACTCCTTCTAATGCATGTTTTTCAAGAAGATATGTCTCTGAGCGCTCATTGGCTTTGCGTTGTTCAATCAGTTTTTGCTGCTCTATTGTTATTCGGGTTTGACGCTCAATTGCTTCCTGTTCACTCTCACACTGTCTGAATCCATCAGACCAACCTTGAGCATACTTTTTATCAGAGTTAAATCGGGAAATGTCTTTCTTAAATTCATCAAACAAGCTTCCAGCCGCTTTGTATCCACTGTGACACCCGTCATCAAAACCCTCTGCATATTGAACAGGAAACCCTTTGGCCACCATATTGTCTTTCGTGCTTGCGCAGCCTAAAAGCCCCAAAGTGAATAAAGAGATAACGAACACATTACATTTAGACATTATTTTCATGAAGAATACCTTCGTTTAGCA
>NZ_JAWOUB010001011.1:0-486 GCF_033339195.1 Vibrio sp. 811 | reverse complement strand
AGAACTCGTAATGCACACGGGGCAAGGCATCACTCAAGTTGGCGGCTTTAATGCATCTGGCGCTCAATGCCAGTTTTTGCAAGATGTTATGCAGCACGCTTTACCAGAAGTTGTTTGGAACCCAAACATCAATGCCGCATTGTGGACCAAACTCGCCATAAACTGTGCAATCAACCCGCTTACAGCATTGCATCAATGTAAAAATGGCGATCTTGCACACGGTGATCTTCAAGACACCTTGAAAATCATCACGAAAGAACTTGTCGAAGTGATGAATAAGGAAGACGTTGCGACGCAGTTCGACGTACTTTTCGAGACCATTATGCAAGTGGTGCGGGCAACGTCTGAGAACTATTCTTCAATGAGGCAAGATGTGTTTCATCAGCGCCCGACCGAAATTGATTTTATCACTGGGTACTTGCTAAAAGCGGCAGAGAAACATCGCATCAACACGCCTGAGAATTTAGAACTTTACCAACGCATCAA
>NZ_JAWOUB010001010.1:0-506 GCF_033339195.1 Vibrio sp. 811 | reverse complement strand
TTAAGACCTGATGTTGAGCACAACTTGAAAGTGATTGCTGGCATCGTCGATGAGATAAATCAGATGAGTGAAAGTCAAGCCGGAACAGAGCAAGAGGCGTCAACCGAGCTAGGCGACAACCCTCAAACCGCAGAAGGAGCGGATGAACAAACGTCAGCAGAGTTGATGATTAAAGAGACGTTAAGTGCAGACGACATCTTAGGTAGCCAAGAACTAGCCGACAAGTGGCTAAAGCGAGTCGAAGCGGATCCGAAGTATTTCTTACGCGCTAAATTTCAAATTCAATTACGCTCGCCAACAACGGGTAGCTCAACTACGACAACGGAACACAATACAGAGGAGGCTGACCAATGATGATGATGAATGTCCATCGCGTTACCTCTTTTGCACTTCCTGTACGGATAGTGGCATGGTTAGTGGTTTGTTTGAGTCTGTTCGTAAGTCGTCACGTTTTCGCTCAGGACATTTACGATCTTCAACGCAATCATGGTGTTGAGTTGCAAGCG
>NZ_JAWOUB010001009.1:0-506 GCF_033339195.1 Vibrio sp. 811 | reverse complement strand
ATAAGTGCAGACCACCTAATAATGAGAAGAAAATCATTAAGGTATTCATGCCTGCGCTGCCTTGCATCAACAATGGACGCAGCAAGTTATCAATCGAACCGACGATGACTACACTCCATGCGGTTAGGAAGATTGCCCACGTCATATCACCGGTGAGGAACAAGTACGCGGCGGCTGGTATCCAGATCAACGCCGTACCGACAACTGGAATGAAGGAAGCAAAGCCCATCATGGTGCCCCAGAATAGGCCAGGGAAGCCAGCTAGCCACATACCGATACCGCCCGCTAAGCCTTGCGCGATAGCCGTTAAAAACGAGCCCATGACTGCGGACTTCGAAACTTGTTCTATCTCGGTCAAGATTCTATCTTCTTGGCTACGAGAGAGTGGCAGAATATGTCGAATTGCCGAAATGATTTTGTCGTGGTCACGTAATAGGAAGAAAAGCACAAACAGCATTAGGAAAAAATCCATCAAGAAGTTTGTTGCATCACCCAGAATTTTCGCA
>NZ_JAWOUB010001008.1:0-506 GCF_033339195.1 Vibrio sp. 811 | reverse complement strand
AGTTCACGTTCGTCGGTGTCTACACTGTCCGAAACACCGTGTGGATAACCGTTAAAGCCAACAGAAACAATGCGGTTCTGTTTAGTGATCACCGCACCTACCTGCGTTGAAGGGTCTTTACTCCAAGACGCCACCAGTTCAGCCATTTGGTAAAAACGTTTCGCCCATTTAGAAATCATGCTCATCCTCTCGGTCGAAGGCTTTGAATTATCTGAATGATAACCCATTTTTTTTTAAAAAATAGTCGAAATACGAGCATTACAGTGAAAGCGATTCGTTTTCATGGTTAATCGAGGAGAGTTTGTTCAGCTCTAAGCAACAATTCCGCCTTTATTGATGAGTTTATTGGTCAAAATTGGCAAACGAATGAGTCATACATCACATTGATGATTAGAGGTTGCTTATATTGTGGGGTGAATGAAGATCTGAAAATGATTTCAAATGCATCAACTTTATTTCGGCCCGTTTCAATTAATTACATTTAGAAACATTTTACGCAATTTATG
>NZ_JAWOUB010001007.1:0-506 GCF_033339195.1 Vibrio sp. 811 | reverse complement strand
TCTCATCGCCAAAGGCTGTACTGTTAGCGGAGAACTCAAAGTAGAAAACGACGTCCAGATTGACGGCATCGTCGATGGTCAACTGAATGTCGAAGGCACGTTAGTCGTTGCAGAAAGCGGTAGAGTCACTGGCGATGTGTATGCCAAGCAGCTGATCATCAATGGTATTCTGGACGGAAACTGTCACGCAGAGCACATCCAAGTACTCACTAAAGGCCGTGTCAGTGGTAAAATCTGGAGCAACAATCTGAGCATTGAACCGGGCGGTAAGTTCTTCGGTGAAGCAGCAGAATTGCCAGAAAAAGAAGTGGTCAGCCTGAAAGGCAAAGCGCAAGAAAGCGCAACGGCGAAAGACAACAGCGCCAACACTGAAAAGCGACTCGCGCGCAAAAGCGCATAAAAAAGACGGCGATTAAGCCGTCTTTTTCGTTTTACTGTTTGCATCCAATGTCTGGTTTTACAGCGTTTTTAGAATTAGCGCAGAACGCTTTGCTTTTTTACCAAAC
>NZ_JAWOUB010001006.1:0-507 GCF_033339195.1 Vibrio sp. 811 | reverse complement strand
CAATGTCGAATACCATTGAGGATTGCGCCAATCCACGCCCAAAACATGAGCGAGAATTATTCGAATTACGCCACCATGCGTGACAATTAACAAGTTGTCATTGATATCGTTAATGATTTGAGACCAAGCGCGACTAACGCGCTGAGAAAATGTGCTTAAGCTCTCGGCATTAGGCAACGAATGGTGAGCGGGTGATTGCCAAAAGGCATCGAGTTTTTTCCAATGTTCAGTAAGCAAATCAAATGGCATGCCATCGAAATCACCAAAGTCCATTTCTTGCAGATCGTCTTCGGTGGTCATTGGCAACAATTGTTGCTCAGCTAATATTTGCGCCAAATCGTGACAACGAGAAAGCGGCGACGATATTATCCCCGCTACGTCGTATCCTTTGGTTTTCCAAGCCATGGCGATTTGCTGCTGCTCGGCCTCTTTCACTTTGAGATCAGTCTGACCATGTAAGCCAGGCGCGGCGTCTACTTTTCCATGACGCACAAGATAGATATTGAG
>NZ_JAWOUB010001005.1:0-507 GCF_033339195.1 Vibrio sp. 811 | reverse complement strand
GTGTTCCAGTTTCACTAAAGCTATCTACTACTTTTGATAATGAAGCCGTATTCGGATCTGAAACTACCGCTGGTCCTGAGTATCTAAGTAACCTTACTTATATTGGGATACTAAAGAAAGACGGTTCTAAATGGACGCTAGATGACAGCGATGTGATTAACAAAAATATAGACGCAGATTTTGTCTCTGAGGCTCTATCCAACATAGACATGGATGAAGATTTCGATGGTAAGGTGGTCTACGCGTCTCGTTTCGAGTTCGCATTTAAAGCGCTGAACGGGCAAGAAATCAAGGGGCTTCGACCATTTTGACCCGTTGTCTCGACATCTGGTCGATTCCAAGAAGCAGTTCTAAAGGTGTCCTCTCTAGTACAACGTAATACAGCGGAAAAAACGCCGTTTAAACTTGAAAGCTTTGAGATGTCGTTGGGCAGGCAGTACAAAAATGTAGATGAGTTATCTTATTTTTCTGATTGTGAAGACCCAAGCTATAAAGTTGATAAAGATA
>NZ_JAWOUB010001004.1:0-507 GCF_033339195.1 Vibrio sp. 811 | reverse complement strand
CTCGCACTGCTTGCTTTACCTGCGAGCGCAACCAAGGTCTTGTTCGTATTGGCATGACAAATTGCCACACCGAGTGCATCCGCGGCATCGGCTTGAGGCTTCGCAGGTAATTTTAACATGTGCTGCACCATGTGCTGAACTTGCACTTTGTCTGCACCACCAGTCCCCACTACAGCTTGCTTAATTAGACGTGCAGCATACTCATACACAGGAAGATCCGCATTCACCGCCGCAACAATCGCACTACCGCGAGCCTGCCCTAGCTTTAGAGCAGAATCGGCATTTTTCGCCATGAACACTTGCTCAATTGCAAATACGTCTGGTTGAAACTGGGTGATGATTTCCGTAACGCCGGCATAGATTTGCTTAAGCCGACCTGGCAATTCTTTTTCTGAGGTACGAATACACCCACTGCCAAGATATTGCAGATGACGGCCTTGCTGGCGAATAACGCCGTAACCGGTAATACGAGAACCTGGGTCAATACCCAAAATAATTGACATGAAG
>NZ_JAWOUB010001003.1:0-507 GCF_033339195.1 Vibrio sp. 811 | reverse complement strand
TATTAACTCGCGCGGTCAAGAAGTGCAAGGGAACAAAATTTTTGTTCAAACACTATCAGACAAAACGCAGAAAATTGATGACTCATTTGCCGTTTATCTCGATATCGAACACGCGAATTTAGCGGATTTACACATCACGTTGACGTCGCCACAAGGCCAGTCTGTAGTGCTGTTTAACCATCAGCCGAGTCAATCGGGTGGGTTTACGGGCTATTTCACGGTTCAGCACGATCCACAGCTGCAAGCATTGGTTGGAGAGCCTAGTTGGGGAACGTGGCGACTAGAAGTCTCCGATCGGGTGGTCGGCAACTCGGGCGCACTAAAAGCGTGGGGTGTGAGTCACTTTAACCAGTATCAGTGCGGTGCTGATACCACTTCGAAAAGCAACGGCAATGACTCGGGTGGGAGTGGCTCACCTTGGGCGCTCTTTGGCTTGCTTGTGCTTTCAATGTTGAGAGTGGTTCGCTCTCGTAATAACGATTCATCAAAAAGAAGGTAAGACCTATG
>NZ_JAWOUB010001002.1:0-507 GCF_033339195.1 Vibrio sp. 811 | reverse complement strand
GCGTGCTTAAAGGTAACGCTTTTACCTTTTTTGACGTCGGCTAACTAATAAGCGCTGGTGGTTGGTTCACTTTTAAAGTTGTAGTAGCGCACAAAATCATCATGAATGCCGTCACCGTTCTCGTCTTTCTTCGGATTCGCATAGAAATGAGCAGGACGAGGACGTAGCGCCCCCATTCTCAACAACAACTCTTCTGGATTGAGCTCTTTCGCGGCCTTCACGGCGAAGGTGTGATCGTCAAATTTGATAACATCAGCAACCGTTTTGTTGTAATAGTCGTTGTACCAAGGCTCTAAAATGTCTTTCGAGCGGTAAAACTTAAGCATAAAAACAAAATCGTCTGCCGTGACTGGCTTGCCATCCGACCATTTAGCTTGTGGGTTCAGTTTGAAATAAACCGTTTTATTGTCACCCGCTAATGCCCACTCATTGGCTAGCTCAGGGATGAATTCAAGCGTATCTGGGTGGCGAACCACCAACCCTGGCGTTTCATCCAAGATGAAAGAA
>NZ_JAWOUB010001001.1:0-507 GCF_033339195.1 Vibrio sp. 811 | reverse complement strand
TTGGATCTTCTGCACACCAAATCGTTGCCATTTGCTCAGCAACAGGCCCTGTCGCACCTTGGCGAGGGTATGCCATGTAACGCACAGTAATACCTAGATCATTGTAGCCCTGCATTTGGTTATGCAGACGAACACAGTAGCCACAAGTGATGTCAGTAAATACCGTCACCACGTACTTTTCATTGTCCGCTTTGTATTCGATCATGCTGTCTGCAAACTTAGCAATTTTCTCAGCATTCAAAGGCGCTTGGCGTTCTGCAAGTACGTCTTTGTAACCGCCGTTGTCATCAATCGCGTATAGCGTACCTGCAATAAAGTGATCGCCATTGTTTGACGCAAACAATATGCCGCCGTTGGTTTGAATTTCTAGCAAGCCCGCCACGTCTGAAGGTTGAATATCAATAATAGACAGACCTAGTTTCGAGAACTTCGCTTTTAGCGCCGCTTCATCAAAGTGTTGTTGCGCAGTTGGCGCAGCCTGTTGTGCAGGAGTTTCGGTTTTTGCCT
>NZ_JAWOUB010001000.1:0-507 GCF_033339195.1 Vibrio sp. 811 | reverse complement strand
CGGCTTGCGCTTGGTAAAGCAACGCTTCTATACGCCTGTCGCCATTTTCGTCTTCTAGGTGAAGTAAGTTCTCCCCAACCAATTCAGGAAGAACGGGATGTACGAGGTTAGTACCGTGTTTATCGTAAGCAAAGAAGTACCCATCAGAGCCGTAAGTTAGGCGATTGAGAATGGCCTTCACTCGCGCTTTAGCGACACGTTCTTCAATCGTCGAATCGTTGTAAATGTGGGAAATGGCATCAAATGCGACATCAACGGTATCTTTGAGCGCCGCTTCTTTGGATTGAATGAGGTTTTGATGGAAGATCTCCACCTCTCGTTGACCCAATGTTTTGGCCTGATAAATGGAAATCCAACTGATGCTTGCCGACACTAAAACCACCGGAATCAGTGTCAGCAAAATTAACTTGGCTTTGAGAGGCATCCTTCCCTCCATGAAACGCTGCCCAAAGGGTCAATATGCCCCAAGAGCAGCTTAACAACTTGTCTCAAAAGGTGAAGACTCTC
>NZ_JAWOUB010000999.1:0-508 GCF_033339195.1 Vibrio sp. 811 | reverse complement strand
TAAGTTTGACCTTGAAGCGAAATTGGCTCAAAAAGAGTTGAATTTGCTTGAGACGAAAAACGCACTTCAAGCCTCTGAGTTGCGCTCGCAACGTTACCGCGAAATGTTCTACTTTATCGCTATAGCAGCCATTGGTGTAGTGGGTTTCCGTTATGTTTTGCGAGTCAAAAAGATCAATAAAGCACTAACGCAAGAAAGTACTACAGATCTCTTGACTGGCCTTCACAATCGCCGCTATTTAGAAGTATGGTTAGAGAAGATGGCCCGCCGCACTCCAGATAGAACCTTCGCGCTTGCGGTTCTTGATGTCGACCATTTCAAAGCGTTTAACGACACTTATGGTCACGACATCGGCGACCAAATGTTGATGCATATTGCCTCTATTTTCAACGAATCCACTCGCTCAGGTGACCTGCTGATTCGTTGGGGCGGTGAAGAATTTGTGTTGCTGGTGGAGGTGAACGATCCAAATGATTGTGTGAAATCGCTAGAGCGTTTGAGACATGTC
>NZ_JAWOUB010000998.1:0-508 GCF_033339195.1 Vibrio sp. 811 | reverse complement strand
ATAAGATGTTTAAACCCATTTTAAAGAACGCACCTTGCTGCATAAGCAGTACGTTATCCATAGAAAATGTTGAAAAGGTGGTAAGCGCACCAAGGAAGCCTAGGCCAATCACTTGTCTCCATGGTTCAGTTGCTAATATTTCACTTTCAAATGCCGCAATGAGCAACCCCATGATGAAAGAGCCAACAACGTTAACAGTCAACGTACCGTAAGGGAAACCCCGTCCGAAAAGTAAGACACAAAACGCAGACACTAAATATCGAGAACACGCACCGATTGCCCCACCGAGTGCGATAAAGCCTAAAATAGAAAACTGCCCCATAATTCCCCCAATAAGTTCTGATGATATTGTAATCAAAATCGCTCGGCTATCGGTAACACAATCTTAGAATTCGACAATATAATCGCTTTAAAACCACTAAAATATTTAAAAGTTACAGGAGTCACTTTTACATACGTTCCAAGCAATTTTTCATAGGAAGAACCCTTAGGGGAATTTGCGGTTTAG
>NZ_JAWOUB010000997.1:0-508 GCF_033339195.1 Vibrio sp. 811 | reverse complement strand
AGAATTTAATGAACTCGCGCAAGATTTTGACCACATGACGAAAGAGATTCACTCGCTAGCGGAGAAGCAACGTCTTTTGATTCGCGATGTGTCCCATGAACTAAGAACGCCTCTTGCTAGACAGAACTTGGTTTTGCACCTTTTACGTAAACGAGTTGGTGAAAGCGAACAAGAATTAGTGACGCGGCTGGAAGACGAAGCCAAAGAGCTGAATCATCTAATCAGTGACATTTTGGAATTTAGTCGCCTTGAGAATGCTCGCTACGACAAAGAGACCAAGCGTAGCGATCTTGAAGTGCTACTAGCCCCACAAGTTGAGCGTTGCAAAATCGATTTGAGGGAATCACAGAGCATTGTATTTATTTCACGTGTGACCGAGCCGAGAGCTTACTGTGAAGATACTCTCGTGGTGCGTTGTCTGAATAATCTAGTTGGCAACGCTATCAAATACGCGGGTGAAGATGCTCGGATCGAAGTGACTCTGACTAATCAAGAAATCAATGGGCAG
>NZ_JAWOUB010000996.1:0-509 GCF_033339195.1 Vibrio sp. 811 | reverse complement strand
ACCACCACCGGGCATCAATAAAATACCAATCCCGTTGGATTGCTCTGGTTCAAACACGACAATTTCGGGATGCGTGATCTCAAACACTGCGCGATCTGGTAACAACTCGTTCAGATTTCTTTCTTGATAACTTTGCACCAGATGGGAGGGGATTTGAGGCTCAGACCACAAAGGCAAAACGGGATGCTCAGGAAACCAAGTCTGTAGTGAAGTAATCGGCGCAACGTGCATGGCATTCTCTCCGGCTTAAAAACAAAAAAAGCCAGCTCAATGGCTGGCCTTAACCTATTTCCCGATAAAATGAGTGCTTAGTCTAGTAGCGACTTCACATATTCTGCAATTTCAGGCACCTGGCAGTGCGCAAAGAAACACTCTTGGAATTGCGTGCTGCCTACTGCAGTTTTCACTAGCTCTTGGTCGATAGCACGTAGACCTTCAACCACGTCTTTTGCTACCGCTGATTTCACGTTGTTTAGGATAGCCGCGTTCGCTTGCTGAGGTGCTGCACG
>NZ_JAWOUB010000995.1:0-509 GCF_033339195.1 Vibrio sp. 811 | reverse complement strand
GCCGTTTGCGCCACCACGTTTGTCAGACAGACGGAACGTGCGTGCGCTGTCCCAAGCGGTTGTGACCATGTCACTAACCAATAACCCACTGGCTGCGATTTTGGCTTTTACCGCGTCTACATCGTAGTTTGCGTTGCCGTGAGGAACCGGATCTTGCCAGATGAGGTCTTCTTGCGGGACATCAGGGCCGATGTAGCGAGCCTTAGGCCCCATGTCTCTGTGCGTTAATTTAAACCAAGCCCGAGCAAAGGTGTCGGCGAAATAGGCCGGGTCGCTATGGAAGCGTTCTGAGATTTTGCGATACTCCGGATCCATCTTCATCGCCATATCGGCGTCGGTCATGATTGGGTTATGCCGAACGTTAGGGTTTTCAGGATCGACCGGTTTGTCTTCCTCTTTAATGTCGATAGGTTCCCATTGCCATGCGCCGGCTGGGCTTTTTTTCAGTTCCCAATCGTAATTTAACAGCAGATGAAAATAGCCGTTATCCCATTGCGTTGGCTGGCTTG
>NZ_JAWOUB010000994.1:0-509 GCF_033339195.1 Vibrio sp. 811 | reverse complement strand
ATTTTAGAGCCAAGCAGCAGCACTCAATATGGTAACTCTGCTTGTAAAGGGGACAGCGGTGGCCCGCTGCTGGACATTGCGACAGGCAAGCAAATTGGGGTCGTGAGTGGTGGTCCTTTGGTATTGCCGACTTGTGGCTCGCTGACCATTCCAAGTTTTTATACGAAGGTCAGTAACTACTACGATTGGGTTCAGTCTTACATTACTGCCGACACACCACCAAACCGTTACATCACTGAACCAAATTTTATCATCAATGCTAGAGAAGAAGCGGGCCAAGAGTGTCACGATGGTATTGCAACCAATAATTGTGATTTCAAAGGTTCCGATGACGATGGCGGCAGTCTAAATCTCTGGTTGTTGGCTCTGCTCGCTCCTTTAGCATGGTGGCGCAGACGCGAAGCTTAATCACGTTAACGATGTTGAAAGAAACGAGCAGCGCACGTCGCTGCTCGTTTTAGTGTTAGGTCGGTGCTGTATAAATGGTGATGAGTGCGTCGTCAAAATGA
>NZ_JAWOUB010000993.1:0-509 GCF_033339195.1 Vibrio sp. 811 | reverse complement strand
ACGAGTGCCAGATAAGAAGAAAGCGACAACCAACAAAGGCACCCAATAAGTTTGAGTTGAATCAACCACACCACCACTTTGATAAATGATATTGAGTGCATGCACCGACATCCCGACAAAACCAAGGTTAAGTGATAACGCAGGTTGCTTAAACCATTTGAGACTAGAAGCGGAAACAAGCTCAAGAGTAATCAGAATGACAGAAGTTAAGATCAAGCTTTCGTGTCCATGCTTGAACCACTTAATTAAGCTATAAATTCCGACCAGAAAAGCGATGAAGGTAAATAAAGAGAGGATGTCAGCTTGACGTTGTTGCGTTCTCGTCCATTGAGGTTGGCGCGGCATAAATACACTGCGCCACAGCGTGGCTGGATTCATGTTCAATCTTCCTTGATTGATTTCTTATTAGACATCCGACCACTATAGTTTTGCAACATTTTTACAACAAATTTATTCCTTAAATCTGTCTGAGGTGTCTCATTTTTAGTACGGTGAGAGTCTAGCGATAA
>NZ_JAWOUB010000992.1:0-509 GCF_033339195.1 Vibrio sp. 811 | reverse complement strand
ACCTATCGAGCACTGCTTAGTTGCAACAAAAGACATTCGCCTCGAAGACATCAAAACACTGTACTCGCATCCGCAACCGCACCAACAGTGCAGCGAATTCTTAAGCCGTATGAAAAGCGTGAAACTTGAGTCTTGCGCAAGCACAGCAGACGCGATGCAAAAAGTCCAAGAGATGAATCGTGATGATGTGGCCGCAATTGGTAATGCTTCAAGTGGTAAGTTGTACGGCCTGCAAGCGATCCAAGGCAACATCGCAAACCAAACCGAAAACCACACACGCTTTATTGTCGTCGCGCGTAAACCAGTTGAAGTCTCAACACAAATTCCAGCCAAAACGACGTTGATTATGTCGACCTCCCAGGAAGCGGGCTCATTGGTTGAAACTCTACTGGTACTGCAACGCTACGGCATCAATATGACTAAGTTAGAATCGCGTCCAATCATGGGTAATCCGTGGGAAGAAATGTTCTACGTTGATCTAGAAGCGCACCTAGGCTCAACCGAAATGC
>NZ_JAWOUB010000991.1:0-510 GCF_033339195.1 Vibrio sp. 811 | reverse complement strand
CGCGCGGTCGAGTTTACCCAGCACGTGGTTCACTTCGCCTACGACTGAGGTCGCGACAATTCGGCTACGGTAAATAGTGTTGTCTAGTTGGCTGAGAGCCAGCTCCGCAAGTTCAAGCGCTTTCTCGGGTTGGTTGCTGTTAATCGCGACCTGAGCAAGCAGCGCGTTGGCTTGGCCTTGGTAATGGATATCTAGCTCGATGTTGCGCTTTTTATGCTCTTCTTCGGCTTCTTCAAGCAATTGGCCAACTTGATTGTATCGGTGTTGGCTCTGCGCTAACCATGCACGTAACATCGTCAATTTAGGGTGGCTAAAGAGCAGCTCTGCATCCAGCTTATTGATGGCATGCTCGAGTGTGCTTAACTCACCTTGGTTGAACATCTTCCAACCGAATTCATTCAAAATCTCAACGACTAAGTCTTTATCGTTGGACTTTTGTGCGTGATGAATGGCTTGGTGTGGCGATTTTTGTTGCAACCAAGCGACCGCCGCATTGCGGTGAAGATCTTT
>NZ_JAWOUB010000990.1:0-510 GCF_033339195.1 Vibrio sp. 811 | reverse complement strand
TGTCTGTGACGAATGTGATTCAATTAATTTTGCTGATCGCCATTACTCTAGTGATCGGCTATACCGCACTGCAACGCTTTGACTCACCAAGCGAAGTGTTTGCGTACACCACGCCAATTTATGGTGAACAGATCAGGATGCCGTCTCTGTTTGTGATGTGGGCAATCGCCATGCTGCTGCAACAAACCATGAGTAATAACCACACCTTGAGCTGCTATCGCTTTCTGACCACCGCCAACGATAAAGACGCCACCAAGGCCGCATTCGTTGCTGGTGTACTGTTTGTTTTTGCCCCTGTACTGTGGTTTATGCCAGCGTGGTTCGTGGCAGCGCAAAACATCGATTTACTGGCGATCTATCCTGCACTAGAGCAGAGTGCGAACAACGCCGCTTATCTTTACTACATCCAACATTACATGCCTCAAGGTTTACTCGGATTGGTGATGGTGGCATTGGTGGCCGCGACCATTGCGCCGCTTTCATCAGCACACAACCGCAACGCTGGCATTG
>NZ_JAWOUB010000989.1:0-510 GCF_033339195.1 Vibrio sp. 811 | reverse complement strand
CAACGCCCAGTATTCGAAACAAAATTTTGAGGAATTGGTATGTCATTGTCTACAGAAGCCCCCCTGTTAAAGACACCGTGTTTGGCACCGCGCAAACGTCGATCGAACAAAGTGAAGATGTTTTCTAAGTCGTTATTGGCGGTCACATTAGGCGCGGGCATTAATCATTCTGTTATGGCGCAAACGCCGACGGAACAAACGCAAGCTCAGCCGACGGCGGCAGAGCAAGTGCAACAACCAACGCCGCAGCAAGTGATTTCTAAGCTCGCTTATCAAGCCCAAGACCAAAAGTTGCCGACCGAACAACGTGTTCAAGCGCTGCGCGAACTGGGTAATTACCCAAACCAGAATGCTCTGGTGGCTGTTGCTCGAGGTTTACAAGATAAAGACGCGGCAATTCGCGAAGCTGCGATAGTCGGCGCGCAACCTTACGCGATTGAAAACCGCTGGCGCATGGTGGAACCACTACTTAAAGACGAATCCTCTTCCGTGCGTATTGCGGCAGCACTG
>NZ_JAWOUB010000988.1:0-510 GCF_033339195.1 Vibrio sp. 811 | reverse complement strand
ACGCCATTCTTATTTCTTCTTATCCGTGGGTTTCAAATATCGATCCCGCAGAGACTTTCCGTCATACCGAATTACACGTAGTCAAAAGTGTTTATGATGGGCTGCTAACACAAAACTCCAATGGTGGCATCGAGCCCGCTTTAGCGCATGAATGGAAAATGGAAGAAAACGTCATGACGTTATGGTTAAGGCCAGGCATTTTTCGTCATGATGGTGAGCTTCTGAGCATAGACGACGTGGTTTGGAGTTTAGAAAGACTCAAGCAAATTAAAGGGCCGGTTTATGAGCTTTGGCAATGCATTGAAACCGTTACAGCCGAAACTCCGAACTGCTTGAAGATAGTGCTCAAACGCGCAAACCAATTCTTTCCATATATGTTAGCCACGCCACATGCCTCAATATTGTGTCGAGACACGGCCTCTTTTGGCTCGGGTTATTCATATCACATCGGTACTGGGCCATTTCGAATCAGCAGTTGGAACAAAGAGAGCATCACGCTGCAAGCGCACA
>NZ_JAWOUB010000987.1:0-510 GCF_033339195.1 Vibrio sp. 811 | reverse complement strand
ATCAATAATTCTCTGTTTCAAACGTGGATCACGAACAGGAGCGGCAACTTCGATACGATGATCGATGTTTCGTGTCATCCAATCGGCAGATGAAATGTAGACTTGAGGATCCCCATCATTGTGCGTGATCACTACGCGTGGGTGTTCCAAAAAGCGATCAACGATACTGATGATTCGAATGTTTTCGCTGACGCCTTCAATTCCAGGCACCAACGCGCACATGCCGCGGATGATCATGTTGATCTTTACCCCCGCGTTGCTTGCTGCGTAAAGACGGGTGACGATGCCTTTATCGACGAGGTTGTTGACCTTTATGGTTAATCCGGCCTTTTTGCCCGCCTTTGCATTGGCGATTTCATTGTCAATCAGGCGGTAAATTTGGGTGCGCGAATTACGCGGAGAAACCATCAAGTGATTGAACTTCACTGGGCGATAAGGGTTCTCAATGTATCCAAACACGTTGCGCACTTCATTGGTGATTTCTTGGTCTGCGGTGAGCAGCGAAAAGTC
>NZ_JAWOUB010000986.1:0-510 GCF_033339195.1 Vibrio sp. 811 | reverse complement strand
TGCTTGGCCGTCTCGTTGTATTGAATAATCCGGCAGCGTTGACTTTCGACAATGACGACCGGGTGCTCTTGGTTGTTGCCAAATAGCGCATCCAACTGTAGGTGAGGGAAGTGCAAGTAGATCCACAAAACCATGTGATTATCCTTGATTCGCCAATGGGAAGTTCACCACAGTCGATGGGATATGAGTCATCACTGGCATCACCAACTGCGGGTAATCATGTTGAAAGTCGATATTGATACTGCCTTTGTTCCAGCCCCCTTTACGTTTCAATACTTCCACATTTACGCCTTGTTCATGACCTTGCAGCTTTAAGCTCAATGACACAGGTAGGGACAAGCGATTTGCCATGCTCGGTTTGAGCATAAAAAGCGGACAAGCGCCTTGTTCACTGGCAACCTGTAAGCGTTTTACTTGGTGGATTTCTAGTTCGTCTTGCCATAGCAATACGTTGGCACAAACACCACTTTTCAGACACTGTTCTGCGGCCCACAAAGCATCTCGATGATG
>NZ_JAWOUB010000985.1:0-510 GCF_033339195.1 Vibrio sp. 811 | reverse complement strand
GCCTGCCCTTCCTCCATCACACAAGGGGCGAGAAACAGTACCCGTTTGGCGGCTGATTCTGTCGCATCAAGCTCATAGAGCGCATCTCTATCCTGAGCATTGTTCACGCTCGCGATGATGCGGTCAAAATCATCCAAATCTCTGCCCAAAGACTGCGCCGCAGCCCAATCGTTGCTATGAGTCACCTCGATGCCAATCTCTTTAGCTAAGCGCATCAAATGTTCCACGCGCGGTAGATAATCATCAATCAACAATAGTCGATTTGCATTCAGTTCTACCGGTTCAGAATGAGGCTGACTTTGTTTAGGCAACTGCAAACTAAAGCTAAAACACGATCCGTTGCCAAAATCCGAACGCACACAAAGCTCACCGTTGTACATGCTGATCAAACGTTTTGAGATTGCCAACCCTAAGCCCGTTCCTTCATGTCGCCTTGTCGCGGAGGTATCGACCTGCTCAAATTTATCCATAATATGAGTTAGCCTGTCTTCAGGAATTCCAATGCCTGTA
>NZ_JAWOUB010000984.1:0-510 GCF_033339195.1 Vibrio sp. 811 | reverse complement strand
AATGATTAATCACGAGTTAAGAACGCCACTTAATGGCGTACTCGGCAGCGCAGAGCTGTTAAGCAAAACTCAGTTGGGAGAAGATCAACGGCAATATCTCGGTAATTTGATTCAGTCGGGCGATTTACTTCGCGTCATCATCAACGACTTGCTCGATTTCAGCAAGATGAATGCTGGCATGATGGAAATTATCGACAAGGTTTTTGCGTGGGATGATCTCGAAAAAGCCATTACGGGCGTATTTGCTGCGAAAGCGGCAGAGAAGCGCATTCATTTTTCTATCGACAAGAAGTTAGGCATTCCGGAGTTTCTGATTGGCGATTTAGAACGAATCACCCAAATCTTAGTTAATTTGATTGGGAACGCGATCAAATTTACCCATTTGGGCGGCGTGGTCTTGCGAGTCGAGTGGGTAAACGGCACTGCGTTTTTTGAGGTGGAAGATACCGGGATTGGGATACCGTTAGCGGCGCAAAGTTCGTTGTTTGACCCTTTTGTACAAGTTGACCG
>NZ_JAWOUB010000983.1:0-511 GCF_033339195.1 Vibrio sp. 811 | reverse complement strand
ATTACCAAGTTACCTTCAGCCACGGTGTCTTCAAGGATATTACCCATGTTATCAACCAGCGCAGGTTGTACGCCGAAGAATGGGCGAGTTGCTGAACCTGGTTTGAGATCTGTCGCGCCCGGAAGTGGAGCGATCAAGATGCCGCCGGTTTCCGTTTGCCACCAAGTGTCGACGATAGGTGAATTTTCGTTACCGATCGTTTTGTAGTACCACTCCCATGCCTCTGGGTTGATTGGTTCGCCCACTGAGCCCATGATGCGAAGGCTTGAGCGAGACGTGCCAGCAACCGCTTCGTTGCCTTTTGCCATTAGCGCACGAATAGCCGTTGGTGCGGTGTACAGAATGTTCACTTGATGCTTATCGACCACTTCGCTCATACGGCTTGTGTTCGGGTAGTTTGGTACACCTTCGAACAGGATGGTTTTCGCGCCGTTCGCAAGTGGTCCGTAGATAAGGTACGTGTGGCCAGTAATCCAGCCTACGTCTGCGGTACACCAGAAGGTTTCACCTG
>NZ_JAWOUB010000982.1:0-511 GCF_033339195.1 Vibrio sp. 811 | reverse complement strand
CTTACTCGATGGGCTGGCACTACGCGCCGTTTTTTGACCAAGGCACAGACATCGACCATTGGCAGCTTCATGCACTTTTTTATCCGCCACTACTGCGCAGTGCCACGGTTCGTAAGTTCATGGTGGGCTACGAAATGCTGGCAGAAAGCCAACGTGACCTCACCGCAGAGCAAGCGGCGCAGCGTCTGCGTGATGTGAGTGATGTCCACTACAAAGAATGCTAAGTCTTTAAATTGGACTGATTACGAATAACGGGATAGCGCGACTTTACAGATAGAAAGTTAGGCTCAACGCGTTATCCCACACAAATTACTATTTTAAGAGAACGTCCCTATGTCTGAACTTATCCAAAATGTGAAAGCGTCATTTGAGCAAGTGTTGGGCTACGCACCTAGCCATATTATCCAAGCGCCTGGTCGTGTGAACTTGATTGGTGAGCACACCGATTACAACGATGGTTTTGTCCTACCGTGTGCCATTAACTACCAAACGGTCGTGGCGGCGGCAAAGC
>NZ_JAWOUB010000981.1:0-511 GCF_033339195.1 Vibrio sp. 811 | reverse complement strand
ACGATGGATCTTTCTATCATGAGCAAAACGCTTATCGTAATGATTGATGGACGCGGCCAGTAATGCTTCGAGTCTATTTTGTTACTCTTGCCACTGGCGACGCATCTTCTCGATTATCGCTGGTGGCACATTATGAATGCTCTGATATTCGCCCGAACACACCATCACTTCCACCTCGATAGATTTCTTTCGGCAGTAATCTAAATACCGCTTCATTTCCCAATGTCGTACAAAGGTATTACTCACAATCACGATTTTCCCTTTGTTCAACCATTTTCGCGTTTGTTCAAAACACCATTCGTGCGCTTGCGGAAGCAAAGACGGATTGAAGTGGTACTCGCCTTTCTCATTCTCAAAATACATGTCGGCTTCGAAATGCTTCGCATCGAAATCTATCACCAATTGTTTCGCCAAGGTTGTTTTTCCTGAGCCAGGAAGACCACGAATGAGAATAAGTTTAGCAAGCGACATAATGCAGTTGAATGATGAAATAGAAGCCCAAACTGTAACG
>NZ_JAWOUB010000980.1:0-512 GCF_033339195.1 Vibrio sp. 811 | reverse complement strand
AAATCCACCGAAGACTCTTGGCAGAAAGAATTTCGTTTATTTTGGAAAAGTGATAAATCTGTTTGGGTTGCTATTCCACCAAATATTGGTGAATTAGTCACAACGTACGATTGAACTTAGTATCAAGTTTGAAGTGCGACACTTTTTACAGATGCGTATGAATATACTCCGTTGGTGTCCTATACCCAAGTCTTTTACGTGGGCGCATATTTAATTTGTGTGCACTTTCGTTGCATAGCTTCTGTGTCACGTGTGACATGGAAGTTCGTTTTGGTAAGTATTGTCGTATCAAGCCATTGGTGTTTTCATTAGTGCCTCGTTCCCATGAGTGGTATGGATTTGCAAAGTAAAACAGACAGTTATGATGTTTTTCTAGTTGTGCATAACCATGAAACTCAGTGCCGTTATCCGCAGTTATCGTCTTAAAAGGTAAGTCAGAGCGGGTCATGATTTTGCTCATTCTTACGTTGAGCGACTCGCTTGTTCTATCGTCCATTTGTCCAATAAAAGTG
>NZ_JAWOUB010000979.1:0-512 GCF_033339195.1 Vibrio sp. 811 | reverse complement strand
GTTACTACGGCCCTAAAGGTTATGGGTTTGGAAACACCAATGTGGATGAATGGCGTAAAGTACTTGAGATTAATACGATAGCGCCACTTAAACTGGTCGAAACGCTCTATCCACAACTGCAACAAGGACAGTTGAAAAAAATCGCCTGCATCTCTTCAAAAGTCGGGAGTATGACGGAGAATACATCGGGTGGCGGCTATATTTATCGCTCGTCAAAGGCGGCACTCAATTCCGTCGTCAAAAGCTTAAGCAATGACTTAACGCCTGACGGTTTTACTGTCCTTGCTTTGCACCCTGGTTGGGTACGCACCGCAATGGGTGGGCCAAATGCACTTATAGATGCAGAGACATCAGCTCAAGGGCTGGCACAAGTTATTGACCAAAGCACCGTTGAACACTCTGGTCAATTCATCAATTACGACGGCACTTCGCTTCCTTGGTAAGTATTTTATAAAAAGATGAGAGGTAGGTTAGCTTTATGCTTTCTACTTCTCTGACAACCTTGAATTTCT
>NZ_JAWOUB010000978.1:0-512 GCF_033339195.1 Vibrio sp. 811 | reverse complement strand
AACATGCTGGTGAACGTACTGGGTAAGAAACCACAAGATCTATTTGATGAGTTCGCGGGTAAGCACGATGAAACGTGGGGTACCGGTGACGTTAAATACCACCAAGGTTTCTCTGCAGACTTCGCAACTCCTGGTGGCGATGTTCACTTAGCGCTTGCGTTTAACCCATCTCACTTAGAAATCGTAAACCCAGTGGTTATCGGTTCAGTGCGTGCACGTCAAGACCGTTTGGGTGACAACCACGGCAGCAAAGTTCTTCCTATCACTATTCATGGTGACTCTGCGATTGCTGGCCAAGGTGTAGTGGCTGAAACGTTCAACATGTCACTTGCTCGTGGTTTCTGCGTTGGCGGTACGGTTCGTATTGTTGTAAACAACCAGGTTGGCTTTACAACGTCTAACCCGCGTGACACTCGATCAACCATGTATTGTACTGACATCGCTAAGATGGTTCAGGCACCGATTTTCCACGTTAACGCCGATGATCCAGAAGCGGTTGCTTTTGTTACTCG
>NZ_JAWOUB010000977.1:0-513 GCF_033339195.1 Vibrio sp. 811 | reverse complement strand
CAGACGAAATGAATTGATCAATAACCACTTGTGCGCCGTTAGCGAAGTCACCAAACTGCGCTTCCCAAATGGTCAAACCGCCAGGTTCAGCTGTTGCATAACCGTACTCAAATGCAAGAACAGCTTCTTCCGACAACACAGAGTCAAAAACTTGGAAAGGCCCCTGCTTGTCATGGATATTCGCTAGCGGGATGTAAGTGCTTGCATCTGATTGGTTGTGAAGAACTGAGTGACGATGGAAGAAAGTACCACGACCTGAGTCCTGACCAGAAATACGGATACGCTTACCATCGTCTACCAATGTCGCGTAAGCCAATGTTTCAGCCATACCCCAGTCAATAGCCTTCTCACCTGTCATCATTGCTAAGCGATCGTTGTACAGCTTGTTTACTCGGCTTTGCAGCTTGTGGCTTTCCGGGTACTGACATAAACGATTACCTAGTTCGACAAGGCGTTGCTTATCGTAGGTCGACTCCCATTGCATATCCCACTCGTGTCCCAAGTAAGGAGACC
>NZ_JAWOUB010000976.1:0-513 GCF_033339195.1 Vibrio sp. 811 | reverse complement strand
CCTCAACAGCTATATTCTGTAGCAGATCTAGAGAATATGCCATGTAAGTCGACCAAGGAACTGCCTCCTATTGACGAAATCGTGGGACAAGAGCGTGCGCAAAAAGCGGTCGAGTTTGCGATGTCAATTAAGGAAAAAGGGTACAACATTTACGCCATCGGTCAGAACGGGCTAGGTAAGCGCACGATGATTCTGCGCTATTTGAATCGTCACCAGCATGACGCCGATGCGTTATTTGACTGGTGTTACGTCGCGAATTTTGAAGATACACGCACGCCTAAAGTGTTAAAGCTCCCTTGTGGAATCGGTAACAAACTGCGTGTTGATATTGAAGCCTTAATGGGGAAATTGCTTAACGCGCTGCCATTAGCTTTTGATAACGAAATGTACTTTAGCCGTGCTGATCGTTTGAAAAACCAGTTGGCAAACAAACAGCAAAATGAATTGGACCGCATTAGCCGTGAAGCAAAAGAGCACGGCATCAGCCTGACGATCACATCGCAAGGCGATTAT
>NZ_JAWOUB010000975.1:0-513 GCF_033339195.1 Vibrio sp. 811 | reverse complement strand
CACCTGAGAATACTCAGCCTTCGCGCTTTTTCGGCCCTACAGGTGAAAACCAAACACTGTGGTCGATTGCTTCTGAGCTAAGACCGTCACGTAATGTCTCGGTACAACAAACGCTTCTCGCCATTTATCGAATCAACCCTCAAGCGTTTGACAATCAAAACATCCACGAGCTGATCCCAGGCAGCCGTCTTCGTGTTCCTTCATTAGAGCAAGTTCGCAGTGCGACGACTGAGCAAGCTGTTGCCATTATGAAGGCGCATGAGTTACGACTAAAACAACCCAAGCCAGAAAAGCCAGCTCCAGTTAAACAGATAGAGGTTAAACCTAAACCTGTTGCAGAGCCGACTGCGCCAAAACCGCCAGTTGTTACTCCACCAAAACCTGAACCAGTTAAACCCGTTGAAACGACAGCAAACGTGCCACCAGTTTCGACGTCACCACAAGGTGAAAAGCAGGTTAGTGATCTAAAAGACAAGCTGCAGGGCTCGCAAAGTGAGCTTGAATCACTAGAAG
>NZ_JAWOUB010000974.1:0-514 GCF_033339195.1 Vibrio sp. 811 | reverse complement strand
GATGATTTCATTGCCTCTTCTCCGTATGCGGATAAGGTGCTTCAAAGCGTTAAAGAAGACAACGAAAAAGATGAAGCAAAGCGTCAGGAAATCTTGATCGCGAAAACATTTAACTTTTACGATTACATGTTGTTCCAACGCTTAGCATTCCACTCTGGTAACCAAATCTACGGTTTGATTTTCAATGGCTTGAAGAAGCTGTATGACCGAGTTGGCAGTTACTACTTCTCTAACCCTGCCTCACGTGATTTGGCGCTAAGATTCTATCGTCAACTGCTAGAAACTTGTGAAACGGGCCAGCGTGAACAATTGCCAGTTGTAATTCGCCACTACGGTATGGAAAGTGCTCAAATCTGGAACGAGATGAAAAAGCAACTACCAACCAACTTCACTGAAGATGATAGCTAAGCATTGAGTGAGCAAAGTTAGAAAAAACCGCAGGCAATGCCTGCGGTTTTTTATTGCTCGTTACTTACGGCTTTTGATCTAGTTCCTCATGCAATTATGTCGAAAA
>NZ_JAWOUB010000973.1:0-514 GCF_033339195.1 Vibrio sp. 811 | reverse complement strand
GATGGCATGCGAATGCAGATGTTCCTCTCCCTCTATCTGAACTTATTGCTCGCTGGCAAGCGCTCGAAGGTACGGAGTTATCTGCGCAGCAATACGACACTCTTAAAGATAAGTTAGGCACACCAGAAACCATCGAAGTCTGGTATCAAGGCGTCGAAGAACCGCAGCGAATTACTCTTTATCGTCTTCATGATTTTTGGTTGTTCAAGAATTGGCAAAACAAGTGGATCGCGATTTCTGTTGAGAGCAATTACATCATGCCTAAGTGAGAGGTGGTCAATAACCTCGTAGGTAAGCAGTGTTTACGCTTGTACTTTTCGATTATGCTAACTGCCTTTCAGTAAGGCTTTGAGTGTTTTAAGGAGAATTAAATGCCTGAATTACCAGAAGTTGAAGTAAGCCGGATGGGTATTAGTCCACATATGGTTGGACAAACGATTAAGGCATTTGTTTTTCGCACACCCAAACTGCGCTGGGATATCCCGCAAGAGCTGAAATTGCTTGAAGGGCAAGT
>NZ_JAWOUB010000972.1:0-514 GCF_033339195.1 Vibrio sp. 811 | reverse complement strand
CTTGGCCTATCTCAAAGAGCCTGGCGGTGACGCATTGTTCGTAACCGGCCCTACCGGGTCTGGCAAAACCTCAGGTATCACCGAGATCGCTGGTCGTCTCAACTGGCCTGTTCAGCAAATCACTGCCCACGGGCGGATGGAGCTGACAGATCTGATTGGACATCACGCTCTGGTCGCGGAAAAGCCTGGTCAACCACCTGTCATGAAGTTCATGTATGGACCTCTGGCAGTCGCTATGCGTGAAGGTCATCTGCTCCTCATCAACGAGGTGGATTTGGCCGACCCTGCCGAGCTGGCTGGTCTCAACGATGTCCTTGAAGGGCGTCCCCTTGTGATCGCTCAGAATGGCGGGGAAATCATCAAGCCGCACCCGATGTTTCGTGTGGTCGTTACTGGTAACTCTACGGGGTCCGGTGATGCTTCTGGTTTGTACCAGGGGGTGATGATGCAGAACCTCGCAGCTATGGATCGCTATCGTTTCACCAAAGTAGGGTATGCGGATGAGGAAGCTGAA
>NZ_JAWOUB010000971.1:0-514 GCF_033339195.1 Vibrio sp. 811 | reverse complement strand
CTGGTGTTGTTCGTATGCGGCCAATATTGCTGACTGCGGGTACAACGTTACTGGGTAACGTCGTGATTACGTTAGACCCAATTTTTAACGGTTTGGCTTGGGCAATCATATTCGGAATTACCGCCTCGACCATCTTTACGCTGCTTGTGGTTCCGGTGGTTTACAACCTTGCATACCAAAACACCAAAGGACATGGATTACCTCAGTTGGAGGAAGAGCAATGAAACTAGATACCAAATGGTTAGGCGTGATTCTGTTTGCCATACTCGCGCTTCTTTTTCTCTATATGGCTGGATTTTTTACAGAAAAGTTGCCGACAGAACATGACGCGAAAACCAACCAGATTGATGTAAATAACGCAGAGACACATCAACTGATGTTAACCAGCGAACCGGTTGTTCGAGAATTTCCGGGCGTCGTCGTTGCAGAACAACACGCCGATATAGCTGCACGGTTAACGGCATCGGTGATGGAGGTGTTGGTGAAGGTTGGCGATAGAGTGAGGCAAGGAGAC
>NZ_JAWOUB010000970.1:0-514 GCF_033339195.1 Vibrio sp. 811 | reverse complement strand
TTTTTAAACTGCTGCACATTCAGGCCAATCTCTTTCGCTAATTGAAGATGCGTTGCTTCTTCATGAGGCGGCATTGCACGTAGATAATAGGCGTGCTGAATCGCTTCGAGCATTTGCTCATACGAATCTTGGAATCCCGCGGCGATAACAGCGCGGCATGATTGATACGTACTTCTCACTGGTGTGCACAGTTTCCAGAAATCGTAGTTAAACTTGGTGCCTAGCTGAGTTTCGATTTGCTTCCAAATCCCCTCAAGCTTTTGTTGCATTTCTGGCGGCATTGGCAAATTAGTATCTGGTGCAAGCCCACCCACCACATACTCAAACTGAATCACACCTGGCAGTTGTTGTTTTAGTTTTTCGATGGTTGGTTTGTATCCCCAGCACCAACTGCACATAGGGTCATGTACGTAGTAAAGCTTTATGTTCATTCCACTAACCTAAAAAAGAAAAAGGAGCCAATGCGGCTCCCTCGTATTCTATCGCCAAATGTGAGTATTTACGAATTACTCAG
>NZ_JAWOUB010000969.1:0-514 GCF_033339195.1 Vibrio sp. 811 | reverse complement strand
TGATGGCGCAACAGAAGTGCTCAAAGACCATGAAGACAGCACTTGGCAGGCCGAAATTTGGGACTTTAAAGGCTTGGCACTCCTTGGCTTAGAACGCCTAGACGCAGCGGAAGAAGCAACCCAAAAAGCACACAAGCTGGCCATTGAGCACGATCTAACGTGGATGAAAGCACACTCTTTCATCAGTCGAGCAAGACTAGAGCTACTGCGTAAAAACACGGACAGCGCAGCCGAGTTGTTGCTTGCCGCAGAAGAATCCGCGCTTAATTTCGATAACGGCGAACTGCTAAGTCAGATCTGTTTTCAGCAATCTCGCGTTGCTGAAGAGCAAGGCGATTTCGAAGCGGCATTTAATGCGTTTAAAAAATACCGAAAACATGCACTGAAAATGCTCAAAGAGCAGACCAATCGGGTCAGCATGGATAAAGCACGCGGCTCAAAACGCCAGCTAGAACAACGTGCTCGCAAACTCATCAATCGTATTCGCTCTCAACATGAATACGATCCCGAAAAG
>NZ_JAWOUB010000968.1:0-515 GCF_033339195.1 Vibrio sp. 811 | reverse complement strand
CAACGGATGTGAAAGGTGTAGAAATCGGCAACCGTCACTTCCCACTGAACGTACCATTCCAGAACGGTCCAACCCGTGGTAAAGACATTTTCGTTCCTATCGATTTCATCATCGGTGGTGAGAAAATGGCAGGGCAAGGCTGGCGCATGCTGGTGGAATGTCTGTCGGTCGGTCGTGGCATCACGCTACCTTCTAACTCGACGGGTGGTATCAAATCGGCTGCGATGGCAACGGGTGCATACTCTCGCATTCCTCGTCAGTTCAAACAACCAATCGGTCACATGGAAGGCGTTGAAGAGCCATTGGCGCGTCTTGGCGGTAATGCATACGTCATGGATGCGGCCAGCAATCTAACTGTTGCAGGTATCGACCTAGGTGAAAAGCCATCGGTTATTTCCGCAATTGTGAAGTACGACTGTACCCACCGCGTTCGACTATGCATCATCGGCGCGATGGATATTGTCGGCGGTAAAGGCATTTGTGTGGGCCCGTCGAACTTCCTGGCTGGTGGCTAG
>NZ_JAWOUB010000967.1:0-515 GCF_033339195.1 Vibrio sp. 811 | reverse complement strand
ATGGCAAAAGCGGCAGGATTGACGGTGGGTGTCGGCGGTAACATTGGCGTGCCTGCACTGGAGCTGCTTGAGCAAGATGCGGATTTGTATGTACTGGAACTTTCAAGTTTTCAGTTGGAAACGACGTCGAGTTTGAAACTCAAAGCGGCGGCATTTCTTAACCTTTCCGAAGATCATATGGATCGCTACGAAGGTATGGCAGATTATCGCGCTGCTAAGTTGCGTATTTTTGATCATGCAGAGTTAGCTGTAGTTAACCGTGATGATCAAGAGACGTACCCAGAGGTTGAGATGCCCGTGGTTACGTTTGGCAGCGATGAGCAAGCTTACGGCCTTGAAGTCGATGGTTCTCGCACATGGTTATTTGATCATGGTCAGCGCGTCATCGCCAGCGATGAATTGAAACTTGTCGGCAAACATAACTTAGCGAACGCTCTCGTCGTGTTGGCTCTGCTCAAAGCTGCAGGTGTTGATTACCACAACGCTTTGAATGCACTTAAAAATTACACTGGACT
>NZ_JAWOUB010000966.1:0-515 GCF_033339195.1 Vibrio sp. 811 | reverse complement strand
CGTATAAAAGTTATTCATTTCAATAACTTTGTCAGGACGAATTGGGTGTGACATTGGGCTTGCATCTTCAGCAAACTGAGGGCCACGAATAATGCGCACGTTGTCGATTCGATTTACCGCACGTGAACCTAAGTCAGAAGAAAACTCTTGATCACGGAACACCGTCAAACCTTCTTTTAGGCTCAGCTGGAACCAATCGCGGCAAGTCACGCGGTTGCCTGTCCAGTTATGGAAGTATTCATGGCCAATCACAGCTTCAATACCCAAGTAATCTCGGTCTGTCGCCGTTTGGTCATTCGCCAGAACAAACTTAGAGTTAAAGATATTTAGGCCTTTGTTTTCCATTGCGCCCATGTTGAAGAAATCAACCGCCACGATCATATAAATATCGAGGTCGTATTCTAGACCAAAGCGTTCTTCGTCCCACTTCATTGAGTTGATTAGCGATGTCATCGCGTGACCCGCTCGGTCTAAGTTGCCTTTATCGACAAAGATTTCTAGGTCAACGTTGCGAC
>NZ_JAWOUB010000965.1:0-515 GCF_033339195.1 Vibrio sp. 811 | reverse complement strand
TAGAAATAGGCTCCAATTGCCGTCGTCGTCGACGGTAAGGCATTCCCATTTTGAACTGGTAATTTCCCCGATTCGCATCCCAGTAAGCAGAGCGAATTTCAATGCGTTAGATTGGGTGCGATTAGGTTCTTCGTTGCATGCCTTGATGAAGGCAGAAACCTCGGCCCGTGACAGGAAACGTTGCCGTACGTTATTTTCCTTCAACTTCCTGATGTATTGACCGGGATTAGAGTCGACATAACCCCATTCCATTGCCAGCCTGAACATACGAAGCACTAAGGAACGTAGACGGTTCACCGTTGCAGGCTTTCTTCCCTCTAGTAATCCATCAAGTAATTTCTGAATGTCCTGCTGACCGATATCAGTGAGAGGTTTCTTACCCCATTTCGGATAGAAATGGAGCTTTAGACTACCTGCATCACTTTTGGCGGTGAGCTTATTCATCATGGCGTAGGGTAAGTAGTGCAGCTCCGCAAATTCTTGAAAAGTGAGCACGTTACGCTTCTCATCACGAA
>NZ_JAWOUB010000964.1:0-515 GCF_033339195.1 Vibrio sp. 811 | reverse complement strand
ACCCAATCCCAGCGTGGTCGCATTCGAGTTGTCTAGCCAATCTTTATTGGTCGTACCCGACCCCACATCCAAATAAATGTGCTCATACCCAAATTTTGCAGCTTGTTCCGCTTCCGAAGCGATACTGATTGCGCGCAAAACTACAAGAGGCACAAGCAATAACTGTCTCACCATCTTACTTCCTTTCATGAGAGTCACCTAAAAACTTAACTACAATTGGCAATTTCCATATTAGCCGAATTAACAAAACCTTGTCGCGGGAGATGTCCGAATCTTATGACTCAGTACGAAAAAGCGTGATCCAATAAGATTCTGTCTTAAAACTGCGTTAAGATTACTTTATTATTTGCGAAACAAAAGGCACCCGAATGGATGCAGAACTTCTCGAGATATATAACTTTCTCGCCAAGTACCCCCCTTTCAACGAACTTCCAGAAGAAACTCTGACCAAAGTGACAGAAAGCGTTGAAATCTCTTACTACCGACAAGATACCCCAATCATTCACTTCGGTGAC
>NZ_JAWOUB010000963.1:0-515 GCF_033339195.1 Vibrio sp. 811 | reverse complement strand
TGCTGAGTTGCACAACAGCCGGGATGACCTTCTCTGCATGTTCCAGAGTAGCAGACATGATGGATTCCACTACGGTCGGGGAGTTGTACAGGCCCATACCGCCACCGATACCCATAGCGAAAGCCATGAGGCTCTGGCGAGCGATACCACCAACAACACCGACCAGGATCATCGCACCCGCAACGATTCGACCCAAAGTACCTTGGGTCCAATCCTTGAGAGTTACCCATACGTCGTCAAACGCTGTACCACCAGTACCAGCGTGAGCTTGGTTCGCAAACATAAGTCCAACGATCATTACTAAACCGACGTAGAAAAGAAGATTGGCTTTATTGTTAGCCTTATTTGTGATTTCCATGATTTTTTTCCTGATTTTCAATCTTAAAAAAGGCAGTTGAGATATTCAACTGCCCGTTATATCAAGTACTTACAAAGTACTGTTACGTATGAAATCACATACCTAATCCGTTGCTTAGTTGAATTGCAACTGGGGCAACTTTGTCAGCAGTTTCAAG
>NZ_JAWOUB010000962.1:0-515 GCF_033339195.1 Vibrio sp. 811 | reverse complement strand
CCAGTGCCGCTTCGGTATCGACAATGATCGCCGTATAGGGATCTTTTCCTTCGCATTGTTTAGCTACTAGGTTTTGCACCGTTTCAGAAGCACCGGTATGAGGACCGCACATACTGAGAAACGCGTAAATCACATGTGTCAGTTTATCGGCGGGAATATCTTTCACCGTGTATGGGTTTTCTGCATTCGCGTACTGCCAATCCGCAAAGTAACCCGCTACGACTTTTTGCTCGGCGTGCGCCGCACCAGTTATCCCCATAATTAGTGCAGCAAGAAGTGTCTTTTTCATTGTTTTCTCCAGAGTAGGTGTACAAATTTAAAGCTACTCCTAGAGAATATTTTTAACTTGAAAACGAAATCAGGCTGCGAGTCATTTATAAATCCTCGCAGCCTGATTACATAAGTTGCATATTATTTGTGCTAACTCTCAGATGCCGTGTTACCGTGCATCTGCTCATCCAAGTTCAATACTGTCAAAGCGTTGCTTACACTGGTAGCAATCACGTCGATTGCAC
>NZ_JAWOUB010000961.1:0-515 GCF_033339195.1 Vibrio sp. 811 | reverse complement strand
CCTGAAGACCATGTACGCCGCCGCGTGTATCACCTTGAGCAAGGCACGCGACATACCTCTTCCCGTGTGCGCCCTGATGGACGAGTGATCGAAGTGCAGGGTAACCCGATGCCCGGCGGTGGTTTTGTAATGAGCTTTACGGACATCACCGTATTCCGCGATGCCGAGCAAGCACTGAGAGACGCCAATGAAACGTTAGAAGAACGAGTGCGCGCGCGCACCAGAGAGTTGGAGCAACTCAACAAGCAGTTGGTGGCAGCGACGCAGCGTTCGGATTTGGAATCGAAATCGAAATCGCGTTTTTTAGCGGCCGTGAGTCACGACTTGATGCAGCCGCTCAATGCCGCCCGTTTGTTTGCGTCTTCACTTTCTGAAGTAGCCAAAGACAGCGAAACCCGCAAGTTGTCGGCACACATCGAAAGTGCGTTAGGCGCGGCGGAAGATTTGATCGGAGATTTGCTGGATATTTCGCGTTTGGAATCGGGTAAGTTGGAAGTCAATGTCCATGGCTTCGC
>NZ_JAWOUB010000960.1:0-516 GCF_033339195.1 Vibrio sp. 811 | reverse complement strand
ATAGTGGTGATGAGATCACACCATTGTCTATGTTGTGCAAACTTTTGATATGCACAAAGTTAATTCGATGAGGAATTGGAGCGAGTTTACATAGAAAATAAGCACGATAAATCAAACACTCTGTTCTTGATAAATCAGTTTACAGTGTAAAAACTCGTGATGTTGTTGCCTGCGAAGACTCAATTTAATCGAGAGTTGGGGCAGCGTTAAGCGCAATAAATCAAATTTAATATGAGTCATAGTTCATATGTTTGGCGTTTGAATTTCTTATCAATCATACAAAACACTACTATCACCGACCTGTAAAAATAAGCTGTAGTTTTGACTAACTGCAGCGTTCTTCGTCAATTTGTTGCCAGCGCCATGGAGGGCGTTATATGAAAAGGATAAATGTCATCGGTAGTAGCGGCAGTGGTAAGTCTACTTTCGCAAAAGCCTTAGCTCAGAAGCTCGACGTTACACATATCGAAATGGACAAATTGTTTTGGCCATTTCTGACAAGCCCACAGGCGCATT
>NZ_JAWOUB010000959.1:0-517 GCF_033339195.1 Vibrio sp. 811 | reverse complement strand
ATAATCAGAACGCGAAGTGTGCGGCCAATGACTTTGTTCGGGAAGTTTGCTAGGAACTCATCAACGGCGATTTCTGCTTGTTTTAAGCTATCTTGTAGACCCCAGTGAACCAAAGCCAAATCTTCAGCCGGACGACCATCTTGTTCAAAACGTTTTAGCGTCGCGGAGCTTAGGTATAGCTGACTGAGAATGTCACCTAAACGCGCAGATAAACGCTCTTTACGTTTCAACGAACCACCAAGCACAGCCATTGAGATATCAGACAGAAGCGCTAGGTTGGCACTGTAACGGTTTAGCTGTTGGTAGTAGCGTTTCGTTGCATCTTTAGTCGGTGCCGATGAACCGAGACCATCGCTCAAACCAAACCAAATATTGCGAACGAGGTTACTCATGGTAAAGCTCACGTGGCCAGCTAGCGCTTTGGCGAATTTCTGAACCGCGTCGCTCGTTTCTGAGTAAGCTGCGTTCATTTCTTCAAGCACGTATGGGTGACAACGAATCGCACCTTGACCGAAGA
>NZ_JAWOUB010000958.1:0-517 GCF_033339195.1 Vibrio sp. 811 | reverse complement strand
ACGATGCACATGTCGATGTTCTCACCACGTTCCATCAGCGCTTCTACGACGCGAACGGTACCGTTAATGAAAGGACCTTCCTCATCAGAAGTGATCAAAAAGCCAATCGAGCCTTTGTGAGCTGGGTGCTCGGCAATGAAGCGTTCAACGGCCACTACCATCGCCGCCAAAGAGCCTTTCATATCGGCTGCACCACGACCATGAAGGTAGCCATCGATGATGGTTGGCTCGAACGGTGGTGTATCCCATTGCTCTAGCTTGCCTGCGGGTACAACATCTGTGTGACCTGCGAAAGCAAACAATGGCGCTTAGTTAACGAGACGCGCCCAAAAGTTGGTGGTGTCTTCAAACACCATAACTTCAATTTCAAAACCGAGCGCTTTTAAACGCTCGATCATTAGGTCCTGACAACCTGCATCTTCAGGTGTTATTGACTGGCGGCTGATCAGGTCTTTTGCAAGTGCCAGTACTGGACTGTCTGTCATCCTTGAGTCTTCCTTACATTTATGAATTAAAA
>NZ_JAWOUB010000957.1:0-517 GCF_033339195.1 Vibrio sp. 811 | reverse complement strand
CTGCATTCCGTGCGCCTAGCTTTGTTGATTTGTATTACCCTGGCTATGAAATGCCGAACTTAAAGCCAGAAGAGTCAAAAAACACGGAACTGTCGTTATCTGGTGTGGCATCGATTGTTGATTGGACTGTAACTGGGTATTACAACCAAATTGAAAACATGCTGATCTGGAAAGGTGCGGGCATGCAAAACATTGGTGAAGCTGAGATTAAAGGTATCGAACTAGAAGTTAAACTCGATACTGATATTGTCTCTCATGAGTTCTACCTAGATTACAAAGATCCTGTCGACAAGTCTGGTGCAGAAGATACCCAACTAGCATACCGCTCCAAGCGCGGTGCTAAGTGGAATGCTTATGCGACATTTGACCAATGGACGTTGGGCTCGCAGTATCTTTACCAAGGTGAGCGCTTTAATGGTAGTACAAGACTACCGAGCTACAGCCTATGGAACTTCACCGCTTCTTACGCTGTAAACTCAAGTTGGGACATCAACGCCAAACTAAGCAACGCTTTCGA
>NZ_JAWOUB010000956.1:0-517 GCF_033339195.1 Vibrio sp. 811 | reverse complement strand
CAGTAAATGGATGAATGGCAACTAATTTTTACAATAAGAAATGCGAATAACAGGAAAGAAAACAGCCCATCAAAGATGAGCTGTTCGGTAATGAATCAATGCTGTGGAACTATTGCATTTAAATTTTGTCAGTCACCGCAAGTGTTGCTGCAAGCACATCTTGCCCAAACATCACGCTGCGCTCAGGAGACCAACCGTACAACGGATCAGGGTGGTTGTTATTGTCTTTGAATGGCATCTCAATTGTGTACGATAAGCACTTAAATTGCTCGGCAACCCAATTTGAACCAACCGTCAGGTTTGCCTTGCCTGGTTCGTCTTTGTCGTAGCCAATTTCATCTTGGAACTCTGGCGTAATAGTCAACAGTGCTTGTTTGAATGCATTTTCCAGCGCCGCTAAGTTTTCATCGTACGAAGGGATGCCTTCAGAGCCTGCAACAAAGTTGTATGGGATCGCTTCATCACCATGAACATCTAAGAACATATCCACGCCCGTTTCGAGCATGCGTTCACGAAC
>NZ_JAWOUB010000955.1:0-517 GCF_033339195.1 Vibrio sp. 811 | reverse complement strand
TTCCCTATGGGGGGCTTTGTCGGTGATGATTTCGATGACTATGAAACCTTCGTTGAACGCGCAAAAGACGTGATGTGGCATGCTGTGCTTCCGCTGATCTGTTACTTGATTGGTGATTTCGCAACGCTCACCATGACGATGAAAAATAACCTGATGGAAAACTTATCATCGGATTACATCCGTACCGCGATCGCAAAAGGCTTGCCGTTTAAGAAAGCGGTACGCAAACACGCGCTACGCAATAGTTTGATTCCAATTGCTTCTCACTTTGGCAACTCACTGTTGTTCTTCATGACAGGGGCATTTTTGATCGAAGTTATCTTCAACATCGACGGCATTGGTTTATTAGGTTACGAATCCATTATGGAGCGTGATTACCCAGTAGTGATGGGCATCGTTGCTATCAACGCGGTATTGCTGCTGATCGGCAATATTATTTCGGATATCTGTGTTGCTTGAGTGGACCCAGGTGGGAGGGTTGGAGCGTAATATGAGTAAAGTAATTCCGGTAAGTCAA
>NZ_JAWOUB010000954.1:0-517 GCF_033339195.1 Vibrio sp. 811 | reverse complement strand
CGTTCATGATGCTCACTTTCTCACGGTAATTCGGTGAGCTGTAACAATGGTTATGACGTTCTCCATGCAGTTGTTTAACACGTGCGCTGTTGACTCGAAGGACGTCAGGGTATCGTTCAGACAACCAGGCAGGACGCGCACCGCTCGGTGTCGCCAGGAATACAGAAATCCCATTGTCTGCCAAGTTATCCAGTACGTTATCGAGCCATTCAAACTGAAACTCACCTTCAACAGGCTCAAGAGCAGACCAACTGAAGATACCGACAGACATAACGTTACAATTCGTCTGCTTCATCAGTTCAATATCTTTCGCTAAAATATCAGGTCTGTCTAACCATTGCTCAGGGTTGTAATCTGCTCCATGGAGCAAGCCTTTTATCTTTGGAATGATGTGTTTTTTATTGTTCATTATTGACCTTTAAATACTTTCAATGACGGTAGTGCGTTACCTTCAAAATCAAACAGTGCTTGGTTCTCCCATGAATTGCCCATGTCCCATTTGTCCCCGCTATAGTCC
>NZ_JAWOUB010000953.1:0-517 GCF_033339195.1 Vibrio sp. 811 | reverse complement strand
ACGTGCAAGACGTCCATCTTTCAGGCAAAACCACACGCCCTAGCCAAATGACCTTTATTGCTGAACAAAGCAAAATGGGCGCTTCAGATGTCGATGATTTTGCGATTCCTATTACCAGTACTCAAGCCATCGCCAACGTCGCAGCAGCTCTCAAATAACACACTCGAAATCCCCACTTCCTACGTTGAGTGCTAACATATTGAGCATCAAGGAGTGAGGAACGAATAATGTCTAAGCTAAAGAAAAAGGAATACGAACAAGAGCTTAAAAAGCTGCAGGTCGAATTGGTAAAGCTGCAAGAATGGGTTAAACACAAAGGACTAAAAGTCGTCGTTCTGTTTGAAGGCCGTGATGCCGCAGGCAAAGGCGGCGTAATTAAGAGAATTACGGAAAAGTTAAATCACCGTGTTTGCCGCGTAGTGGCATTGCCCGCCCCGACTGAAAAAGAAAAGACACAATGGTACTTTCAACGTTATGTCGCGCACCTGCCATCCGCCGGTGAAATCGTCTTGTTTGA
>NZ_JAWOUB010000952.1:0-517 GCF_033339195.1 Vibrio sp. 811 | reverse complement strand
CCTCAATACAGTCAAAGTGAAGAGCTTGCCAACACCATCACGCACGGTATTGGGATGATTTTCGGCATTGTCGGGTTAATCCTGTTGTTAATCAAAGCGACAAACCACCAAGCTGACACATTGACCGTGACAAGCATGGCGATCTACGGCTCCAGTATTATTGTGCTGTTTTTAGCCTCAACGCTGTACCACGCGATCCCTCATCCTAAAGCGAAACGCTGGCTGAAAACCTTCGACCATTGCGCTATTTATCTGCTTATTGCTGGCAGTTATACGCCATTTTTGTTGGTGAGTTTACGCACGCCACTTGCGTTTGGCTTGATGATAGTTATCTGGAGCATTGCTCTGCTCGGCATCATCATGAAGGTCGCATTTGTTTATCGCTTTAAGAAGTTGTCGCTGATGACTTATTTGGTGATGGGATGGCTGTCGTTGATTGTGATTTATCAGTTGGCGATCAATCTGGATATCGGTGGACTTACGCTGCTTGCGGTGGGCGGTTTGGTGTACTCGCTAG
>NZ_JAWOUB010000951.1:0-518 GCF_033339195.1 Vibrio sp. 811 | reverse complement strand
AAAGTCCGCCACATGTTGCAACTGTTGAATAGCTTGTTCTCGAGATTGCATGTTTGTAACTAATAACGCAGATGAGTTGTGAGTAACTGCTTGTTGACTTGCTTCTTCCAACTCTTCATCACCATTTTCGTCAGAAATGGAGACCTCAGCCTTATCCTTAAAACGATTACCCAACAAGTGCTTAAGTGCCGCGTGTATTGATTCAAGTCTTTTTGAAATATATGAGCTAGGCGTTACATCCCCTACAGCGTCATCAAGTCGCTGACTGAACTCATTAAAAGCACCTGTAGCGAACTCGAGATCTGCAATCAGAGACTGGTAAAACTCATCTGACGTTGATTTCACCGTGTCAGTGATACGCGACAATTCAATTGCGCCTTGATCTACTCGCGCTCTTCGCTTGTCTTCATCCAAGCGCTCGAGTTCAATGGCTTGTTGGTATTCCCAATATGCATAAGCTTGCTCTACACCCATATCCGTCAAAGGAATCGAGGCAAGAGGAAAGATCAGCGTTCCCT
>NZ_JAWOUB010000950.1:0-518 GCF_033339195.1 Vibrio sp. 811 | reverse complement strand
GATTTGGTACGGATTGTAGCCAGTCGAGTTTGCCTTGTTTATCTGCGATGTAACCGTCCAGACTAGTTGCAATAAATATGATATTTGCCATGAGTACCTCATCAAAGTAATGATGCTTGAGCCAAGTTAAAGGTTGGTTTAAAATTAATTCTACAATGTAGAATAACTCTGAGTTTATCGAGAAGATCAAATGTCTGTCAACGAAAAGAAACGCGGAAGACCGACCGCAAAGCAGTCACAACTGAGTGCAGAAAGCATCTTGGAGTCGGCTAAATTATTGATGAAAAAAGACGGAAAGATACCAAGTGTTCGTCTGCTAGCGACCCAATTGGATGTGGATCCTATGGCGATCTATTACTACTTCAAAAACAAAAATGCTTTGCTTGAAGCGTTAACGACATCACTGGTGGAAGACATTTATCAACCGCAAGCGAATGAAGATTGGCAAAGCGAACTCAAACACCTGTGCGCTAGTTATATTGAGCTGCTGCGTGAGTATAACGGGCTGTTGCAAACTA
>NZ_JAWOUB010000949.1:0-518 GCF_033339195.1 Vibrio sp. 811 | reverse complement strand
CGGATTTCGAAATCTATTTTCTTGATAGCCAAGGCAACATTACTACGCACGCTGCGCCAGAAGGGACGGAATTGATGGGCGCGGTGAATCTGGCTCCTATTCGTCAGTTTCTCAGTGGAGAACCTTTCCCGATTCTAGGCGATGACCCGCGTAATCGTGATGAACACAAAGTCTTTTCTGTCGCAGCGATAGAGGAGCTTGGTTCAACCATTGGTTATTTGTACGTGGTGATCGGGAGTTCTCGTCATACGGCCATTGCCAATGCTCAAGTGGATTCGCCGTACTTGGCGCTTGCGGGTTTAGTGCTTATTTCGATTTTAGGTTTCGCTTTTGGCTCATATTTCTTGGTTAAGCGCAGCTTGTTAAACCCGATTGAACGTGTGACCGATCAACTGCAAAAACAAGCCGAACACGACTTTCGCCTACAACCCGATTTTGCACATCAAGTGCCGGAGCTAGTGCCGATTGCTCGTTCGTATCAATTGATGGCAAAACACATCCAGCAGCAATTTTTACAA
>NZ_JAWOUB010000948.1:0-518 GCF_033339195.1 Vibrio sp. 811 | reverse complement strand
ATTCTCGCCGCGCTGTCTATCGCACTCTATTTCACCACTGACAAATTACTGAAAAAAGCCATTCCCTGGGAAAACAAATAGGGAAAGAAAAAGGAAGAACCCCGTGAATAAAAACAAACTCATGAGCGCTGCCGCTCTGCTCGCTTCAATGGTTTCAACTA
This sequence comes from Vibrio sp. 811, assembly GCF_033339195.1. Classification (NCBI taxonomy): domain Bacteria; kingdom Pseudomonadati; phylum Pseudomonadota; class Gammaproteobacteria; order Vibrionales; family Vibrionaceae; genus Vibrio; species Vibrio sp. 811. The sequence continues at coordinate 357 of NZ_JAWOUB010000948.1, read as the reverse complement.
ACGTACTTGCTGCCGAAAAAGAGCTTACTTTAATGCTGGATTGGTTCGTTAACCCGAACCATGGCCCTATCGTGATCGCACAAGAGCGCGGCTACTTTAAACAGCAAGGTTTGAAGGTCAATATCCAAGAACCCGCCGACCCAAGCACACCACCCAAACTAGTTGCGGCTGGCAAAGTCGATATGGCGATTTCATACCAGCCGAGCTTAACCATCGACGTAGCGGCTGGCTTGCCATTAATTCGCTCTGCGACCTTGATTGCTACTCCCCTCAACACATTGATGGTGTTGGATAACGGCAAGAACGACAACCTTGGCGACCTTAAAGGCAAGAAGATCGGTATTGCTATCGCAGGTA
>NZ_JAWOUB010000947.1:0-519 GCF_033339195.1 Vibrio sp. 811 | reverse complement strand
TTACCGCTCAGGTATTCTGAAAGACCATTATCCCAACGTAGGCCGAAGCATTGTTGTAGGTAACCCTTACGCATATCTGCATCAATAAGAAGCACTTTTTGACCTGTTTTCGCAGCAACGGCTGCAAAGTTGGTCGAGACAAATGTCTTACCAATAGAAGGCGCTGGACCGGAAATCATAAGCACGTTGTTTTTCGCTTCCATCATTGCGAAGTGCAAACTGGTACGTAGGCTTCGAAGAGCTTCGATAGATAAATCTGCAGGGTTCGCTTCAGCAAGTAAAACCAACTCATTGTTGCCTTTGCTTTTATTGCGCTTCCGTTTGCTTGCAAACTCTAGCTGCTGAATAGACTTAGGCACGCTTGCATATACCGGAATGCCCATTTGCTCGATTTGGTCAGGCGTTTCTACACCACGGTGGAAGGCTGCGCGAATCAATACGAATGCAACGCCAGCCATACCGCCTAGCAACGTCGCCAAAACAACGATGAGTGCTTTTTTCGGTTTTATTGGTTTAGAA
>NZ_JAWOUB010000946.1:0-519 GCF_033339195.1 Vibrio sp. 811 | reverse complement strand
CAATGCTGTTGTTACTGCAACCGATGATGACTCAAAAGGCCGCGGCGTACTAGTGGCAATGAATGACACCATTTTCGATGCGCGAGATGTAACGAAGACCAACACCACCTCGGTAAGTACGTTCCAATCTCCAAATTTTGGCCCTCTTGGCTACATTCACAACAGCGATGCAAAGTACCAAAGAAGCCCTGAACGTAAACACACCACAGAAACCCCATTCGACGTATCAAAACTCAACACACTACCTAAAGTAGGCATTGTTTATAATTATGCGAATGCGTCGAGCTTGCCAGTCAAAGCCTTGGTTGATGCCAAGTTTGACGGTATTGTGAGTGCTGGTGTGGGTAATGGTAACTTGTACCACACGGTCTTTGATGAGCTAGAAAAAGCGAGCAAAGATGGCATTGTTGTCGTCAGAAGCTCTCGCACGCCAACTGGCTCAACGACTTTGGACGCGGAAATTGATGATGATAAATACGGCTTTGTTGCATCAGGCACGCTAAACCCACAAAAAGCACG
>NZ_JAWOUB010000945.1:0-519 GCF_033339195.1 Vibrio sp. 811 | reverse complement strand
CATTTGTACCATTCGTGACGGTTTGTGATCCAAACGCCGAGCAATCGTACAAGATTATGGAAACACTGGTTGAATCTGGCGCTGATGCGCTTGAACTTGGTATTCCGTTCTCAGACCCATTGGCGGACGGCCCAACAATTCAAGGTGCCAACATTCGAGCGTTAGATTCGGGTGCAACTCCGGATATCTGTTTTGAGCAAATCGGAAAAATTCGAGCAAAGTACCCAGACCTGCCAATTGGTCTATTGATGTACGCCAACCTTGTATACTCACGCGGTATTGAGAGCTTCTACGAGCGCTGTGCAAAAGCGGGCATCGATTCCGTTCTCATTGCAGACGTTCCGACTAACGAAAGCGCAGAGTTCGTAGCCGCGGCAGAGAAATTTGGAATCCACCCAATCTTTATCGCACCACCCACGGCAAGTGACGAGACACTAAAACAAGTTTCTGAATTAGGCGGCGGCTACACTTACCTGCTTTCGCGCGCGGGTGTGACGGGTGCAGAAACCAAAGCTAACA
>NZ_JAWOUB010000944.1:0-519 GCF_033339195.1 Vibrio sp. 811 | reverse complement strand
TAAGGTTCAGCATTTATCACTTAACATTAACCGCATCGTAGCACATATGTGTAACTCGCCAAGGCGTCTCCTCGACAATTTGTGCGTTATACCTAAATGATTTTGAGATGAATGAGTTAACGACTCATTGTGAGTCGGACTTGGGTTGAGAGCGTGTGCCGAACCACCGAATTGTCGGCTTTTTCTACGCCCTAAAAACAAAAACGGAGCCAATGGCTCCGTTTTCTATGAATGTGCTGCGCGGTTTATTTGTCAGAGTCTGCGAACTTTTCGAGACCTAAAACTAACGCGATAGCAACCAGCATCATTACGACTGCAATCACTAACTGTGATGGTTGAGAGGTAATGTGTTCGAATTCAAATGGAGACAAGTTGTGTTGTAGTAACGGTACTTGTTCGCCTTTCGAGTTCGTACGCCATGTTAGGGTTTCTTTCCAAGGCCAGATTTTAGGTAGTGTACCGATCATCAAACCAGTTAAGAACATCAGCGTGAAGTCGCGGAACTTGCGTAGTAACCAC
>NZ_JAWOUB010000943.1:0-519 GCF_033339195.1 Vibrio sp. 811 | reverse complement strand
GCATTGGTGGCCTGACTAAGTTGTACGAAAATCTGGATGATATCGCGGCACTTGGTTTCCGCGGTTCGAAAACCATGGCGAAGAAGCTGGTCGACAACAAAGACAACGCTATGCTGTCTTATGAGCTGGCTACCATCAAGCTGGATGTGGAACTGGAAGAAACACCAGAGTCGCTACTGAAAGCAGAGCCAAACAAAGACGAATTGATCAAACTGTATGGTCAGTTGACGTTTAAGTCTTGGTTGAACGAACTGCTTGAAGGCGGCTCAGGCACTGTCGAAGCGGTTGAACTTGCGGGCTCTGCGCAAGCATCATCATCTTCTTCGCATGCTGAAATGGAAACCTCAGCGGTAACGATTGATCGCAGTCAGTACGAAACCATTTTGGACGAAGCTTCTTTCAATGCGTGGCTAGAAAAACTCAAAGCGGTAGAGCTGTTTGCCTTTGATACCGAAACGGACAGCCTTGATTACATGGTGGCGAACCTCGTCGGTTTGGCATTTGCCATCGATGAAGGTA
>NZ_JAWOUB010000942.1:0-519 GCF_033339195.1 Vibrio sp. 811 | reverse complement strand
AAAGCAGGTTCAATTCAGCAGTGTTTCGCGAAAAATGAAGTCATTTCTAGTGCAGGCTCGATCGGTTCGGTACAGCTACTTCAACTTTCAGGTATTGGTCCCAAAGACGTACTGGAAAAAGCGGGCATCGAGTTGAAACACCAGTTGGAAGGGGTAGGTAAAAACCTGCAAGACCATCTGGAAGTGTACTTCCAATACCACTGTAAGCAGCCAATCACACTGAACAGTAAACTAGGCTTGGTGAGCAAAGGGCTAATCGGTACCGAGTGGATTCTGACTCGAAAAGGTCTTGGCGCAACCAACCATTTTGAATCGTGTGCGTTTATTCGCTCGCGTGAAGGGCTGAAGTGGCCAAATATTCAATATCACTTCCTACCTGCAGCTATGCGTTATGACGGGCAAGCAGCATTCGATGGCCATGGTTTCCAGGTTCACGTCGGCCCGAATAAACCAGAGAGCCGGGGCACTGTAGAGGTGGTTTCTTCTAACCCGAATGATAAGCCAAAGATTGAGTTTAAC
>NZ_JAWOUB010000941.1:0-519 GCF_033339195.1 Vibrio sp. 811 | reverse complement strand
GGTATTATGCAAGTGACGCAAGAGTACGCGCATTTTATGTCTGGCCAAACGTTTGACAAGCTCACGTTGACCGACAAAGTGAGTGGCCAAACTTACGATTTATCGAACGCAGAAGCGAAAGTCTATTCCATTCCAGGTGCGTTAGTGCAGGTGTTGGACTTGGACGATATTCACGTGCAAATGGTGCTGCGCTTCGTGACTGACCGCTCTTCGCTGGTGGAAACGCTCATCACTAACAAAACTGATCGTGATATGAACTTGGCGTTGGAGTGGGACGGCGAGTTGGTGAAATACGCACTGTCGACGCGCAAAGACCAAACCGTGGCGCAGTACTACCCAGATTACAAGCGCCAGATTTCGACCATCGAGAACGGCATTAAAATTAACTTTAGCGAGATGAAAGACAACTGGGCGATCCGTAATGACCGCGATGCCGAGTTCCGCATTACTCGTTCTCTACCGACGAAGACGTTCACCAACGAAACCTCATTCAGTTCTACCGCGGAGATGAGCCTACCA
>NZ_JAWOUB010000940.1:0-519 GCF_033339195.1 Vibrio sp. 811 | reverse complement strand
GCGCCTCCATAGTACGCGACGAGAGTTCGTTGGTGTCCACGCCGCCGAGGGTCACCTCCGCCGTCCGGTAGCCTTCGGTGCCGTTCGGCTGCACGCGCCAGGCGGTTAACGTCTCCACCAGCGTCTGCTGATCGCGAACGTTCAGTTGCTTGAGCGTCACATCAGGTATCTGTCCCAGCTGCTGCAGACACTCCACCAGCCGCTTCGGCAGCTGCATCGCCAGGGTGTTCTTCAGGCTCTGGTTGGGATGCGCGCTGCGCTGCTCGTTAAGGAAGTCATCAAGATCGCAGTCCGGTAGCAGATTAACGGTGACGAACTCGCCGGGCTGCCAGTAGCTGGAAATTTGCAGCACCGCCGGTCCGGAAAGGCCGCGGTGGGTGAACAGCAGATTTTCGCGAAACAGAGTGCCGTTCTCGGCGGTAATGGTCGACGGCACCGACACGCCGGAGAGGACCTGCAGCTGCTCAAGCAATGGCTTGTGGAGGGTAAACGGCACCAGCCCCGCGCGGGTCGGCAGCA
>NZ_JAWOUB010000939.1:0-519 GCF_033339195.1 Vibrio sp. 811 | reverse complement strand
GCAGTTGGCCACCAAAATCGACGCGATCACCTTCAAACGCGTTTTGAACGGATTTAGGAATGTCGACAAAACGAAGGCGCGTAATCGCGCTCACTCGCCAGTCAGAATCCTCTTCGTTAAACAGAAAAGCGCCGCCCTCGAGTCCGTTAATGTACAAATGTTCATTTTCAAAAAACATCATCGGCACGAAGGTGCTCACCGTAGAGTCATCGTTAGCAGTGTAAAAAGGAATCGAGGCCGTGCGATACATGGCGGCAATGCCCCACGTTTGCTCATCTGTTGCATAAGCCGTTGATACAGCCGCAGCGAGCGGAAGCATCATGGTGGCTTGTTTCAATCTCTTCATGGGTTTTAATCAAAGTTGATGGAGAAAATCAGTGAATTAAGCTTATGTTCTTTCGATATTAGCCGTTACAATACTTAACGTTGTCATGTGCGTGACAGTTCGCGTCATGCACTTTGATACGTTGGCATGAACATAATCTCAGTGCGTTATTAACCTAACAACGAACTATGCCA
>NZ_JAWOUB010000938.1:0-519 GCF_033339195.1 Vibrio sp. 811 | reverse complement strand
GTTACATGTACGACACCAGCGCTCAAGATAAGGTAACATCTATCTCGGTACCAGATTCAGATCGTCAGTGGTTCTCAACAGGTTTCTCTTACCATATCGACAACAGCTCAAACATTGATTTTGGCTTCACATACTTGCTAGGTGACGATGTAAAAGTCAATGAGAATACTCAATTGGCCCCTGGTCTTTCTACAGGTGTAACAGCTACAACGCACGCAGACGCTATCCTGTTTGGCTTACAATACAGCCGTAGCTTCTAAGAAAATTCCTTATATTTAATGTAAGTAAACTCTATATAAAAGGCTGGATTTCCAGCCTTTTTTCTTATCTAACACTTATCGTCCGCTCAATTTGAGTGAACACGTGTATCTAAAAATCACAATTAGACCTCACAGGTGTTCGCTGAGTTTTTTTCATTCCACTATCATGGTCAGATTATAAAACCATAAACAAGCAACAAATTAGAACAAAATACTAAATACATTCATGTTCCGGATTTTCATTTCTAAAGTAATAACT
>NZ_JAWOUB010000937.1:0-519 GCF_033339195.1 Vibrio sp. 811 | reverse complement strand
TAAATACAATGAGAAGACATGGAGTCACCAAACATGAATCAGCCGAAAATAAATAGCACTGCTGGTTGCGCTCTCCCACCACCAAATGAAATGATTCTTAAATGGGCAGCGGAGCGCCCGAATGAGGTCTACCTAAAACAAATCATTAACCGACAGTTTGTCGAGTTTACTTACGCAGAAGTCGCCGATCAGGCTCTCAAGCTCGTCAGCGCACTACGTGGGCTGGGTATTCAGCCTGGCGATAAAGTCGCACTGGTATCGAAAAACTGCGCAGAGTGGTTTATCTGCGATTTGGCCATGATGCTAGGGGATTACGTAAGCGTACCTATTTTCCCTACCGCAGGGGCCGACACGATTGAATACTGTGTAACTCACAGTGAAAGTAAGGCGCTGATCGGGGGGAAGCTTGATGACCCAGCAGCAACTCAGCAAGTCATTGATGCCATGCCAGAGCTTATCGGCATCGCGCTGCCGTATGATTCAGCACCACATTGCCAATACCAGTTCAACGCTTTGATT
>NZ_JAWOUB010000936.1:0-520 GCF_033339195.1 Vibrio sp. 811 | reverse complement strand
GCACTGGGCGCATGTTGTTGGTGTTTGTGGCAATGAGCGCTGGTGCGGGTTGGTTATTTATGAATCTGCCGACGTCTTTCCTACCAGATGAAGACCAAGGTACGGTGTTCTCGATGGCAATCTTGCCGCCGAACTCGACTCAAGAGCAGACAGAAAAAACACTCGATAAAGTGCGTAGCTATTTCTTGGAAGAAGAAAAAGACAACGTGAGATCCGTGTTTACCGTGGCTGGTTTTAGCTTTGCTGGTCAAGGTCAAAACATGGGTATGGCGTTTATTGGCTTGAAAGATTGGTCTGAGCGCGAAGCGCCGGGTTCGGATGCTGCATCTTTGACAGGCCGTGCTATGGGTTACTTCTCAACCATCAAAGAAGCCATGGTATTTGCGTTTGCACCTCCTGCCATCCAAGAGTTGTGTACCGCAACGGGGTTTGCTTTCTATCTACAAGCCTCCCTGAGCCTGGGTCACGAAGCATTATTTGCTGCATAAGGGCAATTACTGGGCAAGGCAGCGCAGCATCC
>NZ_JAWOUB010000935.1:0-520 GCF_033339195.1 Vibrio sp. 811 | reverse complement strand
GCCTCACCTTGGTAGATATATTCTCTGACTTCGTGATTCTCAAAATTCAATACCGGCAGATTGTCGATACCTTTCCAGCCAATATAGTGATTACTCTCCCCATCAAAGAAGTAATAGTCGCGAAAATCGGATTGAGGATTCCCGTACGCGCCTTTCCCTTTCTGCTGAATATCAAACCAAGGGTGATGCACAGAAGTATGGTTAAAGACCGCATCCAATACGATCTTCATGTTTTTGCTGCGGATTTTTTCGCACAATGACGCAAAATGCTCGTTAGTGCCGAACATAGGATCAATCGTGAAATAATCCGTGGTGTCGTACTTATGGTTACTTGGCGAGGAAAAAATCGGATTGAAGTACAATGCGGTCACACCCAATTGTTCAAGGTATCCAAGCTTTTGCTCAACGCCTTTTAGATCACCACCGAAGAACTCACGTGCCCCAGAGTTTTGGTGATTCCCTACTGGTTCTCCCCACGTTTTAATCACAGCATCAGGATCGTACTCGCAGTACGCTTCAC
>NZ_JAWOUB010000934.1:0-520 GCF_033339195.1 Vibrio sp. 811 | reverse complement strand
AGAAACCTGAACTGCCAATATGATCCTATTATCGATGAAGTTATTCCTAATTGGGAGTTCGGTATTCGTGACTTAGCGATGGAGATGGGCGGTATGCGTAATACTAAACTTTCCAATGATTCTCCTGACGAGCCAATCACGTTTAGTGTTTTTGGGGTTGAAGACCATCAATGGAGCTTAGACCAATTCATGTGGTGGGCGAAAAAAGTTGGCTTTACCGCAATGAACACCCCATTCACTCACTTCACAACCTTCGCAGATTTAAGAGACTTTGCACCGACGTTCGAAGATGGCGATCTGCATATAGGCTTTGCAAACGCTCTAGCATGTCAAACCAACTTCGACGAAACCATCAAACGTTCTGCTGGTGAGGACACAGATGAAGCCAGCGGCAATGAGGAGAATGACGTTGGTTTCATGCCTAGTGCTTGGGCTCAACCAACCTTTGATGATGATCCCGTGTTAACCATCCGTTTTGGTTCTATCGGTATTGCCAATCTTAAAGTGTGTAAGTCGTTCG
>NZ_JAWOUB010000933.1:0-521 GCF_033339195.1 Vibrio sp. 811 | reverse complement strand
AATCCACCGGTGTAATAAGTCACCAACAAACCGACCATATTACTTGACGATGTTGCAAGAGAACGGGCGATCGCACTTGGACGGTAATTCAATTGCGCCATGGCTTGTTCTACTTTTTTTCTAGTTTCTTCACGAAACTTTCCTTCCCCATTAATGATGCGAGAAACGGTAGAACGATTTACACCGGCGAGTTCGGCGACATCTTTAATCCTTGCCATAATGCTAATGAATCCAACTGCTAATAAATAATGAATGTTTTTATTCGAAAAATGGCTGCCAGCAATTCGTAAGGTAACTATAGGGGTCGAATCTGGCAGCCTTAATCATACACCTACAACTTGGCTGGTAGAAACGAGTGCGGAGTAATCCGTGACGGCTATACCATGCTGCGCCAATTGCTCTTTTAGAATGGGAGATGTGAGCACTTGTAGCTCTAACTCTCTTTGCAGTGCATAGCCACTTTTCATAATAAGGGGCTGGTCGGCATAAGCAGGATGACACATCACCTCTACCACATCGTA
>NZ_JAWOUB010000932.1:0-521 GCF_033339195.1 Vibrio sp. 811 | reverse complement strand
CCCGTCGCCATGCCCGGATTACCTGCGAGGCACACATACATTCTGACACCATCAAAAACCAGCGTTCCTGCACCTTTTAACACCACTACGCCACCATAGCGTTCTTGCAGTTGGCGTGCTGCGGAATATCGATCACTTTCAATATGTTGAGTGGTCACATTTAACAAGCGAGCGGCTTCTCCCGGATGAGGAGTGATGACGCGTTGGTTGTCACACACCAATGTGCCATCACATCGTTGACTTAACATTGCCAGAATATTTAGACCATCCGCATCCACAACTTTCGGTTTTTGTTCTTGAGATAGGTATTGATAAGCTTGATACGCCCACTCATCGTCGCCAAAACCGGGGCCAAACACCAAAACATCCGCCCAGCGAATACGCTTAGTGAGCGCGTTTTCCGTATCTCTGAGTAAATCCGTGGTTATGCTTTGACTCATCACTTCTGGGCAACTGACCTGCAGAGGGATGAAACTATCTGGGTGCGTAATACTTGCTGTTAACCCTGCCCCGCTTCGAAC
>NZ_JAWOUB010000931.1:0-521 GCF_033339195.1 Vibrio sp. 811 | reverse complement strand
CATCAAATTGGTATCCCTAACAATGAGTTAGACTGGGCACTTTCCTACTCCACACAAGACCAAGAGTGGGCAGAGAGTCATATTTCTTGCGACAAACCCAACCTACTGATTGTGCCAGGAGCCAGTAAAGCATATAAAAACTGGAATGCTGAAGGGTACATAGACGTCATCCACCATGCGAGAGCACAAGGTTGGAATGTAATTCTGGCTGGCAGCCCAGCTCAAGTCGAACTGGATTTGGCAGATGCCATTCAATCTCGACTGGAAGAGCCATGTCTAAATTTAGTTGGGCAAAGCTCAATCCTGCAAATGCTGGCTCTGATTGACAAAGTAGACATGGTCATCGCGCCTGATACCGGGCCAGCTCACATGGCAAGCGCCATGAACACACCGATCATTGGTTTATACGCCCACCATAATCCGGTTCGAGTGGGCCCATATCGCTATCTACAGTATGCCGTCTCAGTTTATGAGGAAGTTATCTTGGCTGAAACAGGAAAAACCAGCCAACAACTAAGCTG
>NZ_JAWOUB010000930.1:0-522 GCF_033339195.1 Vibrio sp. 811 | reverse complement strand
GATATAGAGACTCTTTTTGAATACTTGTGTGTCGAAAGACAGCTTGTTAGACCAGTACGTAATTTTACGAAGACCATAAGTAGAATGTATTTGATATAAATTGTACTAATTCAGACCTGATCTGACAGTTACCCATTTTTGATTCGGTGCCTGTCAGATTATATCTGGGATAGATTCCTTTCAGCCCAGATTGATTTCCCATCCTCTAATGTTTCTATTGGCGTTCTGCCACAGCACATTTTTCCTTGATGAGTACGATGATTGTTGTAGTAGTCCATCCATTCGTCCAGATCTTTCTGCAACTCTTCCATTGAGCCATACAGTTTCTTTCTGAACGTAACTTGATAGAGCTCATTCAATATGGTTTTGTGGAAGCGTTCGCAGGTCCCGTTTGCATTGGAACCGACATGCACATGAGCAGCAACCTTGCCATCGACAAGCTCGGACAGCAAACCAGCAGGTACCCAATATACATCGCCGTTTGAGCTGATATTAGGTCATGGGTTACCACATTGAGGACAC
>NZ_JAWOUB010000929.1:0-522 GCF_033339195.1 Vibrio sp. 811 | reverse complement strand
TATGTGCCTCAGAAACTGAAACTCAACGACTCTTTGCCGCTAAACGTTATCCGTTTCTTAAATTTAGCAGGAAAGTACAGCAAACAAGAATGCCTTGATGCATTAAGACTAGTTGGTGCAGAGCACTTAATTAAGAGCAACATGCACCGCCTTTCCGGTGGTGAAAACCAACGTGTCCTACTCGCCCGCGCGCTGCTACAACGCCCTGACTTGTTGGTTCTTGATGAACCAGCTCAAGGTGTTGATGTTCAGGGACAAATCGATCTATACGATTTGATTGAAAGCATCCGTCACCGCTTCGATTGCGCTGTGTTTATGGTATCTCATGATTTGCACTTGGTCATGGCAAAAACAGACGATGTGATTTGTTTGCACCACCACGTTTGTTGTTCGGGATCACCAGCAACGATCACTCAGCATCCTTCTTACATAGCATTGTTTGGTAACGCAGCGAGAGAATCACTCGCGTTTTATCATCACGACCACGAGCATCACCATCACGATTTGTCTGGCTCTCCAGTA
>NZ_JAWOUB010000928.1:0-522 GCF_033339195.1 Vibrio sp. 811 | reverse complement strand
CGGTTTCTTAAGGTTTTTGGGCGTTACATTGCCGCTTTCTTCGCTTCTTCAATCCAACCATCAAAGGTTGTTTGGTTGGCTTTAATCCAGCCATTTACGTGCGCTTCGATGTCTGCCGCGCTATTTTTACCTTGGCTCATCATCATGTTTTGAGCGCTGACATCATTGATATTCAGTTTGATGATTTCGAACAGTTTCGCTGCCGATGGGTTCTTCTCTGTGAACTCTTTGTTCGCGACGATGCGCATAGAGTTCATTTCAAAACCGTAGTTTTTGCCGTTTTTCAGTGTGGTGTCGATGTCGTTACGTTCACCAGGAAGAGACGAGAACGGCACCTCTAGCCACACGACGTCTTTACCCGGAACAAGTACGCCACTTACCCAATACGGCGTCCATGTGTAGTAAAGAATTGGGTCACCTTTTTTGTAGCGGGAGATTGTATCAGCAATGATTGCGGCGTAATTACCTTGGTTGTGGGTGACGGTGTCACGAAGTTTGAACGCATCCAACTGATGCTCAACC
>NZ_JAWOUB010000927.1:0-522 GCF_033339195.1 Vibrio sp. 811 | reverse complement strand
ACATCCTAGTTGTTAACATAGGTTTATAAATAACAAAGGTACTCACACGGCTTTTATAAGAGAAAAATCGGTGTGAATGAAAAAGTGAAACGATGAACTTTGCAGAGAATAAAGTGAGCTATAAACAGAAGAAATGAGCCAAATAGTAAGGCAATAATAGGAAAAATTATTGAGGAAAAAGCAATGTTAACCTTACAACTGGCGTACAAACCGTTTGGTGTTGGCGAATGGACATACACCACGGTTTCTCACGAAGTCGCTAAGTTTTTAGCACGTGAATACGCATCTTATGGCTGGCCAGTGATGATCGACGGATCGCCCTACTCCAACGAAGAGCCTTTAGCAGCGTAACGTTAAACTACAGAGCGGCCGATACGTGTCTTGCCGGGTGAGGTACCACTTCACCGATCGCTCGGTGGTTGCAGCAACGACAAAAATACTGTGGTTCCATCTCGTAATAGTGCTCACCTGAGACAAACTTCGCCATCAGTTGCGTGAAACTCACCACCTTACCGGTTAACG
>NZ_JAWOUB010000926.1:0-523 GCF_033339195.1 Vibrio sp. 811 | reverse complement strand
TGTGTCCTGTTAAATTTGATGACGGCTTATTGAAGTAAGCGCATAACGATGAGGGACATTTTAGGGTGAGCTTTGAAGTTGGACTTTATTTAAACGTCCGAATTTTATTGCTATTGGCCGTTTTAAAAGTCGATGAGATTGAATCGCATGAACAGCGGCAACAAAAAGAGCGGCGCTCGCCGCTCTTACCAACATACAAATACCAACACCGAAAATCACTGAGTTATTTGGTGCGCTGAGTTATTTGATACCGTGAAGGCTATTTTCGGCATTCATCGCCAGAGGATTGAACGAGTCATTACGCAGTTCAGCGATGGCATAAAGCATGCGCCCCATGCGTCCGTTGCCATCGGTAAAGCCGTGATAACCAATCACACCAGCAAACAAATGTTTACCGAGGTCTTTGTCCGCAACTGGATTCTCTTTCAAAAAGCCTTCAATGTGTTGCTTCAACATGCCTTCCCCACCAATGCTAGATGGTAATGTACCGCCAGAGATATTTGGCCCACGGTAATCGCGTTCT
>NZ_JAWOUB010000925.1:0-523 GCF_033339195.1 Vibrio sp. 811 | reverse complement strand
GTGGAGGAGGTCTCATGGGCAAGCTAATTCCCGTTTCGGTTCGCCTTGCTTGGCTGAACCTACAACGTAATCGCCGACGCAGTTTGTTGTCGATGCTGATCATCGCCATTGCAGTTTTTGCGCTGACCAGCGCAGGTGGTTTTGGCCTTTATACTTACGACAGCTTGAAAGAATCCACAGCGCGTGACACGGGGCATCTGACATTAACCACGCCGGGTTATTTCGCTAAAGAAGAAGAGATGCCATTGAGCAATGGTTTGAGCCATGCTGATGCGATCACCAAACAGTTGATTGGTTTGAGTGAGGTGCGAGGCGTACAGCCACGAGTGGAATTCAGCGGTTTGATCTCTAACGGCAACAAGTCCTCGATTTTTATTGGTATCGGCGTTAACGAACGCGAGTTCGATATGAAAGGGCCGTTTTTGGACGTGCGTGATGGGCAGACGCTTTCCAACATTCATGCCTCTCGTTACGACACTTCTGAGCCAGAAGTGATGCTTGGGGTGGATCTCGCCAGTAATCT
>NZ_JAWOUB010000924.1:0-523 GCF_033339195.1 Vibrio sp. 811 | reverse complement strand
TTGTATCTGTATGAACCCAGACGAAGAAACCGGATCGTTAGATTCGGTCGACTGGATTCAATCTGTTGCAAAAAACGCGAAAAACGTATTGGTGGCAGAAGCAGCACGCGCAGACGGCGGTTTAGTCAAAGCGCGCAAAGGCATGGCGCGTTACAAAATCACGTTTAATGGCATTGCAGCCCACGCTGGCAACGAGCCAGAAAATGGCCGCAGTGCAATTACCGAGATGGCGAACTGGATTCTCACAATCAATGCCATGACGAACTTCGAATCTGGTACCACATTAAACGTGGGTATTGTGTCTGGCGGTAACGGCGCAAACATCGTCCCTGAGCACGCTGAAGCGATCGTGGATGTGCGTTTCTGGAGTAATGAAGAATACGATGATGTCGATAGCAAGCTAAACGGCATGCTGGAAACACCATTCGTTGATGGCGTTAGCATCGAGTTGGTTCGTGAAGCTTACAAACCTTCTATGGTGCCAAGCGCGCAAACTGAAAGCTTGATGGCATTAGTTGAAGAA
>NZ_JAWOUB010000923.1:0-523 GCF_033339195.1 Vibrio sp. 811 | reverse complement strand
GATGAACGCCGTCAATAATATCCTTACCATCTAGCTCCGGGTACGGGCAAGTTTGCTCGACGACGAACACGTCGACGCGTAAGCGCAGCATCTCATACAGTTGTAAGGTAGTTAGTTGAGCAAAAGGCAAAGTGATCCAAGTGGTCATGTCCGTCGTCCATAATGATAGTAGAGTGCCTGAATGTACTCGCTTTTGTTTCAATACTCATTAACAATGGTTAATTTTCACTGGTCTTCCCAGAAAATCTGGCGATAATGTGCCCTCTTTTTCATCCCACCTGAGGATATTTCCCTGTGAGCAAACAAACTTTTGACCAAGTAGGCCTGAACCCAGCGCTACTAGAAACGCTGGATTCATTGAACTACACCCATATGACGCCAATTCAAGCGTTAAGCTTACCGGCGATTTTGAATCAGCGTGACGTAATTGGTCAGGGTAAAACGGGCTCGGGTAAAACAGCTGCGTTTGGTCTTGGCGTACTATCAAATCTAAACGTAAAACGATTTCGCGTGCAGGCTTTGG
>NZ_JAWOUB010000922.1:0-524 GCF_033339195.1 Vibrio sp. 811 | reverse complement strand
ATGCACTGTCATACAGTATCGTTCCCACGTGAAGGTGGAATGAACTTCAACAAAACGAACCTTGAGCTACACGAAAACGGCATGCAGATCCACGCTTGGATTGATGACGAAAAAGTGTACTCAAAAACTTACTACTCTATCGGTGGTGGCTTCATCGTTGATGAAGAGAACTTCGGTAAAGAAGCTGAGAACCCAATCAAGGTTCCTTACGAATTCACAACAGCTGAAGAGCTGGTTAACCAGTGTAAAGAAAGCGGTCTTTCTATCAGCGCGCTAGTGATGAAGAACGAACAAGCACTTCACTCAGACGAAGAAACTCGTACTTACTTCGCGAATATCTGGCGCACGATGCGCGAATGTATGGATCGCGGTATGAACGAAGAAGGCATCCTGCCTGGTCCACTACGTGTACCTCGTCGTGCTGCAGCACTTCGTCAGCAACTGCTTACTTCTGAGAAAACAACGAACGACCCAATGTCTGTTGTTGACTGGGTAAACATGTTCGCTTTCGCAGTAAACGAAGA
>NZ_JAWOUB010000921.1:0-524 GCF_033339195.1 Vibrio sp. 811 | reverse complement strand
CCACCAACATTCGTAAGTAAGAATTTGGTGTATAGCCATTAGGAATCAGTTCTGTAGGGTATTCGTATTTCAGATCAGACAATTTGAATTCGCACAAATCCGCGATGTACTTACTTTCCTCTAGCCACTCTGGTTTGTAGATACGAATCAACTTATTCAGTGGTCGTAATGCGCGTTCAGCATTAGAAAGACGTTCAAAGCCCAGCTTATCAACACTGCAACCATGCTTAATGGCGGTGAGTATATGCTGTAAAGGCAGGCGCTCAGCCGTGTGCATGAGTACGCCGCCACAAGCTGTAATAGGCAGTTGCAATTCGTGAGCTAGCTTCTCGCAGTGATTTGTGTAGGCATCATCGTCGCCACCAAGATGACGTTGAATCGCAACCCATAGTCGATTGTTATGGTGTTGATTGAGCCAGCGCCCCCAGTAATGGTCACTCGCTTGATGGGTAGGAAGCCACAATACTAAGCAGTGACGAATCGACATCAGATCCCACTCAGAAAGCTGATAGCTGCCTTTTTCG
>NZ_JAWOUB010000920.1:0-525 GCF_033339195.1 Vibrio sp. 811 | reverse complement strand
TACAACTCGGAAGCTTCATCAACGATGGTTGCGACTTCTTCAAGCTGCATATTTCTGCCTTGCAACGCAGAAGTAAGTACTAACTTAGCAGAAGAGGCACCAAACACCCCAGCCAATACGCGTTCAGTGTGACGAATCAACGAAGACGGCGCTTGTTGGTTCGGTAACAACTCCTCTCGCTGCTGGCTCCAATAGGCTTGGAAAGCCACTTTCACCCGAGTGCGGCCAACAAAGCGCGAGGCAAGCATTTCCAACTCAGCCACGGTAACTCGACTTTGATACAAGCTGATGTTTTCGCTTTCAGGCAGCGGTGTTCCGACAAAAGACGCCGACTGTAAGCGCTCACTTAGGCTTGGACGCGTCGCCAGAGACACCGCGACAAAACACACCGCGTTCGCCACCACACTCATGATCATGCCCCAATCCGAAATCGCAATGTCGAAGCTCGACAGCATCTCTGGCGGCGTGATTAACCAAATCAAAAAGTTGTTGCTGGCATTACCAGCCAACATGTCGGTTTGGCTC
>NZ_JAWOUB010000919.1:0-525 GCF_033339195.1 Vibrio sp. 811 | reverse complement strand
AGTTTATCAACCGATGGTTGGATGTAACTAAGTCAAACTTGTTGTTCGCAAGTGGTCTCATTCTTGTTGAGGGAATTGCAGAACAAATGTTGTTTCCCATTCTGGCGAAGGAGGTTCTAAAAGAGCAAAGTGACGGGAAAAAGAATTTAGAAGATCTGGGAGTTTCAACCATCAACCTTAATGGCATTTATTTTAAGCATTTCATAAGACTATATTGCAATTTAACTGACCTCGAAGATGAAGAAGATCAAGAAGGTCTAAATATACCAGTTCGCTGTGCTGGCGTTACAGATCTAGACCCTCCAAAGAAACAAACTATCCAAGTCGCTAGCGAAGAAAATGAAGATGAAACCATTGATAAAGAAGTCGACTTTATTCCACACGATTCACATCTACTTGAAGGCATGAACCATGCTATTAAATTAGTTGATTCAATCAACTCATCTGAACACGCTCGCTTGTTTGTCAGTAAGTATAAGACGCTAGAGTACGATTTGGCTATGGAAGGTAATAACGTAGCACTGA
>NZ_JAWOUB010000918.1:0-525 GCF_033339195.1 Vibrio sp. 811 | reverse complement strand
CGATATGGACTATCCCGAACTTGATGCGACATTCTGAATGGTTGCATGAGGTGATTCGTAGCACGGGGCTAGAGTTAGAGGTCATCAAAGTGGAAGACATTAGTTTTCCCGAGTCAGTTTCACACTTGGCGGATTTATTGTTCATTGAAGAGGTCATGGAAGCGCCATTTGAATATGGGGTATTTGAATGGCTATCGGTGGCGACTGGCTTACGTTTTAGTTTCGAACAAAACCAGATGGAGCGTCACCGCGAGCAGCTTCAAGAAGCCATTGCCTATGAACAACCGATTTCTCATTTGCTGGGTATTGAAGAAGCGCTGCGCGCGCAATATGTCTATTTGCCTTTGTTCATTGGCTACGAAGAAGTGACAAAAACCCAACAAGTTCGGGGCGTGCAAGTTAAGAATACAGGCTACAGCGACTTACACCGACTTTGGATTGCTCACAGTAGTTAGCCCGTTTGATGCCAATCGCATCATCATATTCTAGAAAGCAAAAAAGCCATCAGGACGATGGCTTTTTTAG
>NZ_JAWOUB010000917.1:0-525 GCF_033339195.1 Vibrio sp. 811 | reverse complement strand
ATACGTTTTGCCATGTAGAGACGCTCGCAAGCGCACTTCCACCTCTCCATTGCCTTTTACGCGCGGTGCTGGTTTTGCTTTCGCTACCGGTTTTGTTGTCGTGCTCGGTTTCGGCTCTTTTGCCGTAACTGGCTGCGCTGTCGTTTTTGTCGCAGAAGCTTTAAACGCCTCGGTATCTGGACGACTGGCCACGACTGGCGCAACAGGCTTCGGTGCGACGTTTGGTTTGGCGACAGGAGCCAGCTTTGATGACGGCTGCGTTTGCTTCACGGTGTTGTCACTCCCTTTGCCAACCACACGAATAAATGCCTCGCGATAGTTCGACAAGGTTTTGACTCCTCGCAAATCAGCAGACGCTTTAGAAAATTCTGTATAAGGCCCAATAAGACAGCGATAGCCCTTTGTTTCGGGCTTCATCCAAACATCGGTGGTGATTTTGCTGTAAATGGGTTTGGCTTTGGCAAGTGGCATTGGTTTAGGCAGCAAGCCACATTGAATCCAATAGAAATCATTGCCTCCTTGCGG
>NZ_JAWOUB010000916.1:0-525 GCF_033339195.1 Vibrio sp. 811 | reverse complement strand
GCTACCAAACTGGGCGATATCCGAGTTTTCTCGTCAGGGGTTAATCACCAGTAAACCATTTGGCAAAGGTTTGTGGCGTCGTCTGTTCGCAGCAACGCGTAACTCTGAAAAAGATAAGCGTTATCTGCAAGCCTTCTTTGCGACGGCGAGACAACAATGCAAAAGCCATCTTGACGGCATCAAGATGGCTTAACAACAAGGAATCGATTAAGACTAGCGTTCGTACGCTTTGAATTGATTGGTGAGTGGGTCGTACTGATAACCAAGCATATCAAGTTTGCCCACCACCGACTCAACATCCATTTCGTAGACCGAAGCCAACTCGTCAAAACTGTCGCACTCTAAGCGTAGTTTTTCGTTGACGATACCCAACAAAATGATGCTATCCAGATTGCCTACATTGCTTAAATCCATCGCGACACTCCTCTTCGACAACGTATCAAGGTATATACCCAAGTGACTTCAAGATGTAGAGTTCAGAGCGTTGTCACTAATTCAAGTTCAAGGAAAACAACGCTGCGGAAT
>NZ_JAWOUB010000915.1:0-525 GCF_033339195.1 Vibrio sp. 811 | reverse complement strand
GCCACCTAAAAGGTGAAGTACTTTGAGTGCCACAGGGCTCATCGCAATCAGGGTTGAAACCCCCATCGCAGCCAGTAAAGTAAGGATAAGGCCAGACGTCGCGTTCCCCAGACTGGCAAATAGGCCAACCTTTTTGCCGTAGCTCATACTTGAGCTCGCAATCAGCAACATATCAGGGCCCGGCAAAAGCAATAAGGCGATAACCGCCGTGAGATAAATAGGAAGTACAGCTAAATCGATCATGATGGAACAGGTTTTCTACAACAAGGCGGCGAATCTTATACCAATAAATCAAACTCGACCAGATTAAATAACTTTAAATCCAGCCATATTTAGAAAGGATAAATCACCAATTCACTCATATGAAAACAATTAACCTTTTTAACGATACTGAATAGCAATTTTGTACAAAAATAAGCACGATGGATACGTTACACTCGTATGACGAACTTCTCGAGCAGATTGGAAACAATGAAAGAAAAGAACAAGGAAATCGCGACATTCAAAATTGCTCAAGAACTTGGT
>NZ_JAWOUB010000914.1:0-525 GCF_033339195.1 Vibrio sp. 811 | reverse complement strand
CTCTACCGCGACTACGTTGGCGGCATTTGCTCCGCTTCTTTTTTGGCCGGATATTACCGGTGAGTTTATGAAGTACTTACCGTTAACGCTAATCGCGACGTTAGCGGCGTCATTGGTGATGGCTTTGCTATTTGTGCCTGTTATTGGCGGCATTATTGGTAAACCTCAGGTTATCAATCCTAAAGCCCAACAAGAAATGGTGGAGCTACACAACGGAAACTTTGAGAAAGCGACAGGAATTACCAAGCTTTATTACAAAACCTTGTTTGTGGCGATTCAACATCCTTGGAAAGTGCTGCTGAGCGCGGTATTGCTGGCGGGTGGTGTTGGATTTACTTACAGTAAAGCGGGGTTAGGAGCTGAGTTTTTCCCTGAAGTCGACCCGCCATTTTTCACCGTAAAAGTACGCTCTTACGGGGATCTTTCCATTAATGAGAAAGATATCGTAATGCGAGAAATTGAAAAGGTCATGCTGGGTCATGATGAGTTTGAAAGTGTCTACACTCGCACTGGATCGAGCGATAA
>NZ_JAWOUB010000913.1:0-525 GCF_033339195.1 Vibrio sp. 811 | reverse complement strand
TGGGGAATTAATTGGTTTGATTAAATATGCAGCACGTTGTCATTTTAATGTGCTGCATATTCGATGAGTTAAAAATGCTAACTACTATGCAGTATGTGGAATAAAGGTCTGTTTGATTTTTGTGCGATTATTTACGCGTAACGAAGTAAGTTGAGCTCTGAGTTCTCCATGATTTTGGCTTTTTCACCAGTCATGATATTGGCTAATAAGTGCCCTGAACCACATGCCATTGTCCACCCTAACGTCCCATGCCCAGTATTAGTAAAGAGGTTGTCGTATGGCGTTGCACCTATGATTGGTGTGCCATCTGGCGTCATTGGGCGAAATCCGGTCCAGAATTCTGCTTGGCTGAAATCACCGCCGCGAGGGAACAAATCGCGAACCACCATCTCAATCGTGTTTTTGCGCTTTTGTGGCAAGGATGGGTCGAAACCGGCAAGCTCAGCGGTGCCAGCCACTCGTATGCGGTCATCAAATCGAGTCATAGCGACTTTGTAAGTCTCATCCATGACGGTAGAGCGCGGT
>NZ_JAWOUB010000912.1:0-525 GCF_033339195.1 Vibrio sp. 811 | reverse complement strand
GAACAATCTTAGCTCGATACACCGCTAGCCATTCTTCAACATCCATATTCCAGTGCTTAGCAATTTCCCAACTCGGCACATAATCGCCAAAACAATCAGCCAAGTCATCGCCATGCACACAAACACAGCAGTGCTTGAGCATAAAGCCCCAAGTAAAAATGCTATCAAGATTGGCAACTTCGCTAACAAGTGCCGTTCTTATCGCCACTCCCTTGACTTGCGGGTGATTTTGCTGAGCTCGCCACTTTATAGTATTGAGCAGCGTCGCTCGGTTGTTCTCAAACGTCGACTTTGTCACCACAACTAAATCCAGGTTGGACTTTCCTGCTATTGCCGTTTTTCGCGCAACACTTCCGTACACATAAACGCTGTGAAGATTTTGCCCTAGACCGCCTTTTAGGCACATCAACACCTCTTTGATTAAAGGAGCAAACTCTGGTTGAAATGGTTGTTTAGGATCGATAACTGGAAGAGACATGGATTAAAAAGCGCGCTCAAAGTTTGTCAGTAAGATTCGCTTATGAT
>NZ_JAWOUB010000911.1:0-525 GCF_033339195.1 Vibrio sp. 811 | reverse complement strand
TAACGCCCTGTTAAGGGGTGAGCAACGCAATGCAAAAGCCGCCGCATACCACCTTAATCACTTAAACCAACGCATAGTGAAAATGCCACGCGTTGCGAATCCCTCTTGAACAGTTTGTTATGTGCTTACTCCAGCAACCCACGAGACCACAACGACACAACAACATCCATTTGGCTATTATGCACTTTAGACTCGGAGCCACATGACTGAACCCAGAGTTTTTTGATATTGTTTTGCATGTCTGGATTTTCGTTTAGCAGCCTAACTGCCTCTAATGCATATTGTTTATTTAGAACTGATTTTGTATAGCTTCCTCTGGGCACACCAACGACAAAGCCACTTTCAACTAAACCTAGAAAAGCGTTTTTTGGACACCCTTTTTTGATGGAAGCAGCATTTTCCTTGAACTCTTTTTCTGCAGCTGTATTCCAAGCTTCAACTGGACAGACTCCAGTTTGAGCGATGTGAGTAGCTTCTACAGCAACATCACCATATTTGCTCATTTGACCTCCTGCACATAACGCC
>NZ_JAWOUB010000910.1:0-526 GCF_033339195.1 Vibrio sp. 811 | reverse complement strand
GACGGATCACGGTGCAATTGATGACCTAGACTTCATCGCCGACATGGCAGTCAAGCACGACATGTGGATGCATGTGGATGGTGCTTACGGTGGTGCGCTGATCCTTAGCAGTCATAAGTCTCGCCTGAAAGGCGTTGAGCGCGCTCACTCTATCAGTGTCGATTTCCACAAATTGTTCTACCAAACAATCAGCTGTGGCGCACTTTTGGTGAACGACAAGTCGAACTTTAAGTTCTTGCTTCATCACGCAGATTACTTGAACCGTGAGCACGATGAGCTACCAAACTTGGTCGATAAATCCATCGCGACAACCAAACGTTTCGATGCATTGAAAGTCTTTATGACCATGCAAAACGTGGGTCCGAAGGCACTGGGTGACATGTACGATCATCTACTCGCTCAAACGCTTGAAGTGGCTGACATGATCCGTACAAACGATCAATTTGAACTACTAGCTGAGCCTTCACTGTCGACGGTATTGTTCCGTGCAACACACGAAACAGCAGATCTTGATGAACTGAACAAA
>NZ_JAWOUB010000909.1:0-527 GCF_033339195.1 Vibrio sp. 811 | reverse complement strand
TTCTTCGCCATTTATCGATGGTTACCCATACATTACGACAGAAGAGCATTTTGTTACTGGTGTCGTGAGCGCTGTTACTAGCGGTTTGACGAAAGGCTTCTACCTGCAAGCTATCGAGAACGATAACAACGATAAGACGTCAGAAGGTCTATTTATTCATACGAACGCCGCAGATACCGAGCTAAAGCCTGGTGACGTAGTTTGTGTGAAAGGTAAGGTTCAGGAGTACTACAGCAATACTCAGCTTTCTTCTGACGCAACCAGCTATGTAAAAACTGGCACGTCAGACATTTCATTGGTGACGCCGCTTGTGATCAAAGAAGGCGAAACTTTGCGTGATGCATTAGAGCGCCATGAAGGGATGCAAGTGACGCTGAACTCAGCCAGTGATTTGTTTGTTACTCGTAACTTCTCTTACGATTACGATTCAAAACGTAACAACATGATGTTGTCGCACCAAGCTCCGCTCTTTAAGCCAACTCAGCTTCACGCAGCAAACAGTGCAGAAGCCGTTGCGCTAGCAAAAC
>NZ_JAWOUB010000908.1:0-527 GCF_033339195.1 Vibrio sp. 811 | reverse complement strand
GTGTGGAGAACTCGATGTTAAACAAAAACAAATTTGAGAAAGTTTTAAAGAGAATCCTCGATAAGAACTTTGAGCGCTGCTCTATTTGCAGGAAACCATTCCCTGGACCGTGCCATACTTTTGCTGGTTTGGATTCGGACAATAAAGTTCAGAACGTAGGTTCTTGCTGTCGGACCAGTATTGTGGACTTGCGGCATGGAGGTGTGTATACGACCGCTCCTGTAGATACTCAAGAGGGGCAAAGTCAGGCGCGTGAGCTACTCGCAACACATCCTTGTAAGGGGATGATGGGACATGCTTAGCAAAAAAGTCTTTTTCATTAGTCAAGCGGAGGCCGAAAGACTGGAGCCGGTTCCCGGTGCGGCCATGATCTCCATAACTGACCCAGACAAGTCCCCTGCCGCTCTCGGACAGTGGGGGCAGTTGTACCGCGATAGCTTCTATGACGGCGGCTATTCTGAGAACACCATCCTCACGATGAAGGCAGCGTTCCGGATGAATTACGCCTCTTACATTGACTCATCCCA
>NZ_JAWOUB010000907.1:0-528 GCF_033339195.1 Vibrio sp. 811 | reverse complement strand
CTGCGATCTTCGAAAACGCCTCTCAATTCGGCAGAATTAAAGGCGGAAGTAACTACAACACGATTTATTTCCAATACGAATTCTAAATACATTATTAAGCCCTGTAATCCTACAGGGCTTTTTTATTATCCAATGATTGATAACCATTATTATTTTTATTCTTCTGTATTCTATTTTTGTATTTATATATTCAATTTTAATTAGTAAATATTATCTATTTTACCTAGCTCTGACCTATTCATATTTCATTAATAAAAAATCGTAAAATGAAATATAAGATTACGCATCGTGCCATTTATAAATTGATAGTGGTCAAACTTATTAACCATTAAATCTACAAGGATATCGATAGTGGTTTCTTGTCTGGCTTTAGTTGCTCAAGGCCTGATAAGTAAAGCTTGATTAATAGATTTTAGAAATGTCACTTTGACCTCAAAGTGTTTTAGATATGTTCAAATCATGCCTATTTTGAAAATACGATCTCTATATCTTATTTGTTTCTAATTAGTGTTCTTTACCCACTTGTTA
>NZ_JAWOUB010000906.1:0-528 GCF_033339195.1 Vibrio sp. 811 | reverse complement strand
GTTTACCGAATCGCTCGACAGAGAGCTGTTCGCAACCGGAATCCGTGCGCTGTATTTGGCACCAAGAGCGACAGAAACCTCACTCAATAGCGATGCCGTCAATGAAATGAATCGACAACTGGGTAACAAAACGGACTCGCCGCAAGTTGTTGCCAATCACGTTGTCACCATGTTGGAAAAAGAAATTTCCGCGAAATGGATTGGTTGGCCAGAAAAACTTTTTGCTCGCATCAATCAGCTGCTTCCAAGCGTGGTTTCTTCTGCGATTCGTAAGCAACAAGAAACCATTCACCAATACGTAAACCGAGTCAGTCATTGAAGAGGACATGGACGATGAATTCCAAACAACTACTTTGCGCTTTAACGGTTTGTTCAACGTTAGCTTCGACCGCTGCGTTGGCAGGTAATGCTCCACTGCAACAGGTTCAAAAGAAATGGGCGGAATGTCAGTACAGCACGCCCGATGGTGACGAAAAGGAACAATGCTTCCATCGTGCGATTGCCAAAACCAGTATTTATCTCGACAGA
>NZ_JAWOUB010000905.1:0-528 GCF_033339195.1 Vibrio sp. 811 | reverse complement strand
TTAAACCCATTAAAGCTAAAAGGTACGGTTATTGCGGTGCCAATCGTAAACGTATTTGGCTTTATCCATAAGTCTCGTTACTTACCCGATCGCCGCGATCTAAACCGTTGTTTCCCTGGCAGTGAAAAAGGCGCACTCGCCTCGCGTATGGCGTATGGATTCTTCAATAATATAGCGAAACGTTGTGATTACATTTTAGATTTACACACAGGTGCGATTCATCGTACTAACCTACCCCAAATACGCGCTAACCTGAGCAATCCAGAAACACTACGCATTGCTAAAGCATTTGCCACGCCAGTGATCGTTGACTCTGCATTGCGTGATGGCTCGCTACGTAGCGAAGCCGAGAAGTGTGATATCCCAGTATTGACTTACGAAGCTGGTGAAGCACTTCGCTTTGATCCGCTATCTATCAGTGCTGGTGTTTTAGGCGTTCAACGCGTTATGCAAGCGATCGGTATGTTAATAGCCAGCCGTAAAAAACTGCCTGAACCTGTTATCGCGAAATCGACCAGCTGGGTTAGA
>NZ_JAWOUB010000904.1:0-528 GCF_033339195.1 Vibrio sp. 811 | reverse complement strand
CAAATGGGAGCGGACACGGCTTCTGTTTCAGTCCGTGATTATGAGTTTGTTTCTGGTACGCATGGTGATAACAACATAGTTGGGTCCGATGATAACGACGTGATCGTTGGTGATGTTCAAGGGTTACAAATTGTCGAAGGTCAGGATTACAACATTGCCTTTATGCTCGATACGTCTGGCAGTATGGGTTACGACGTTGGCCGTGCGGTAACTGAACTAAAAACAGTGCTGACTACTCTGATCGAAAGTGCAAGTGGACCTCATTCGGGCAAAGTGAACGTTTTATTAACCACTTTTTCCACTGAGAGCAAACAGGTGCTCGAATTGGATTTGAGCTCTGACAATGCTAAGTCTCAAGTAGAATCAATATTGGACGCAATTGTGAAGCGCGGCGACGGTAACACAAACTATGAAGCAGGCTTCCAATCAGCATTGAATTGGTTTGATAGTGCTGATAGTGGCGCAACGAATTTAAGCTATTTCATTTCTGATGGCCGTCCAAACCAAGCTACTGTGAATGATGCAAGT
>NZ_JAWOUB010000903.1:0-529 GCF_033339195.1 Vibrio sp. 811 | reverse complement strand
CTTTGGTGGGCTTTTCTCTGCTGCGCCTTGACCCGCTTTCACATTGGGCAAATGTTGAGTTCTGGTCTGGCTGGCAAAGCTACTTAATTAACCTTTCTCAGCTCGATTTTGGTTTGAGCAAAAACGGCAATGCGATTTACGACGAACTCGCCGTTGTTTTTCCTGCCACATTAGAATTGTGCTTTTTCGCCTTCCTGGTTTCGCTCTTAATCGGTATCCCGCTTGGTACGATTGCAGGGATGAAACAGGGTAAGTGGCTAGACACTGGTATCTCGTTTCTTTCGATGTCGGGTTTCTCTGCTCCGTTTTTCTGGCTGGCACTCCTGCTGATCATGGTCTTCTCGTTGGAATACCATATCTTCCCTGTTGCTGGACGCTACGACTTGCTGTACGAAATCGACCATGTGACTGGATTTGCCATTATTGACGCCTTTATGGCGAAAGGTGAATACCGAGCTCACGCACTGCAAAGTGTCATCGAGCACATGGTTCTGCCGTGTTTGGTTCTGGCGTTAGCACCTACGACTCA
>NZ_JAWOUB010000902.1:0-529 GCF_033339195.1 Vibrio sp. 811 | reverse complement strand
ACGCTATCAGAAATTAAGTATCATAAATTGAACGGTACTCTAACCGTCAATTGAAAGTCAGGAGTATCTTCAGTTAGCCCAGCCTGCGCACTGATATTGATAGACGATCTTTGGCTAAACGCATAATTTATTCCAAAAGTAAGTGCATCTAGTTGAAGCAATTTTGCATCATCTGCTGAGCTTCCATTCACCTTGCTTTTCAAGATAGTTTTATGACTCAGTCCTAATGAGAAGGAAAGATCAGGGTTTACAGCAAATCCCATCCCTCCCGAAAGAGAAATAGTGTCTCCTAGTTCAACATCAGCTTTTGTGTCACCAACCTTAACAGTATCCTCTAAGTTGTAGATGTAACTGATGCTAGCAAACAAAACTGCAGGATCAACAGGATGAATAAGAGACAAATTTGGTTCAAAGCTCCAAAAACCAGAGCCAGTAGGTACATCACTAAATGAGTTGCTACCATCTTCAATGGACACATCATAAGGTGAGCGGCCTGTGTCTGACTTTATTCTCAAACCACCAACCCAGT
>NZ_JAWOUB010000901.1:0-529 GCF_033339195.1 Vibrio sp. 811 | reverse complement strand
TCATTTGCCATCGGTGAATCTGGCCCAGCTCAAAGCATCTGATTTTCTGCTAACCGAAGCGAATTTTGTTACGAACGTCTCGACGCAATTGCAGAACGCTTTTAACCAGATAGGTATCACTTTAACTAAAGATGACGCGGACCAATTAGCGAAAAGAATTACGTGGACGCCAGGCATTTCTAAACAGCAGCTTAGCGAAGTGTTAAGCGGAATGGCGACGCAAGTGAAAGGTCAGTTTACTGCGGCTTACGGTGAAACCGCTGGGACTGAAAATTTACGAAAAGCGTTAGATGCCATCATCAAAAGCTCGGATTCTTTGACGCTTTCAAGCTTGTTTGCGAATTTTGCAGTAAGTCTTATTCACACCGAAATCGATGCTTTTTACAACGATAAAGCGATTGCCGATATCCAAAAAACGCAAATCTCTGCGGATCAGGTTGAGCTGATAAAAAACAATACGGAACGAGACATCCGTTTCCAGTTTGAAAAAATGCTGAAGGGTGAGTCGACAGGCGCCTCGTTTATCGAA
>NZ_JAWOUB010000900.1:0-530 GCF_033339195.1 Vibrio sp. 811 | reverse complement strand
CCAGACCCGCTCAGCCCGCTGGAAATCAATGGCAAAACGCTTAATCGTTTCGTCTTTATTGCCTCACGTCCAACCGTGATGGGTAATGACAACGACATCCCGACAGATTCTGTTTCTCTATTTACTGAGCTGCTGGAACTGCACAAGCTTGATAGCGAGCTTGATGTGCAGATGATCCCAGCGACCGTACTTTGGGGACGCAAACCAGGTAAAGCAGAGAACCATCGCCCGTACCTGCAACCAATGAATGGGCCACAAAAAGCGAAAGCTGTAATGGCAGCAGGTCGTGACTGTTTGGTGCGCTTTAGCCCGGTGGTTTCACTGCGTTATATGGCGGATTCTCACGGTACAGACAGTGCTATTGCGCATAAATTAGCGCGCGTGGCACGTATCCACGTTTCTCGTCAAAAATTGGCGGCATCAGGTCCAAATCTACCGCAACGCCAAGTGCTATTTGCTCGCCTGTTAAAGTCACCTGCAATTGAACAAGCGATTGAAGACGAGGCAAAAAGCAAAGACATTTCGATTGA
>NZ_JAWOUB010000899.1:0-530 GCF_033339195.1 Vibrio sp. 811 | reverse complement strand
CACAGATATCCGTGTCACCCTCATCTTGTGCGGTGAAAATGCCATTTGTGCCTGGCATGACAACGCTACAATCTGTGGAGTCCCACTCTACGAGATGGCTAATATCACGGGTTTGCTTGTCAGTATATTCACCGTAAGCTTTCGCTTGAAAGCTTAGCCCTTTGGCAATCGCCTTATGTGGCACATCGAAGTAAATGTTGGTCAACTTCGCGTCCACAACCTGTACAGTCATTTCGCTACTGAACTCATCTAGGTCTGCGCGAATGACCGAAACACCCGTTTTAAGCGCTGTAATCACACCGCGTTCGTCGATGTTAACGATATCAGCATTATCAACGTTCCAAACAACTTGTGATGTAAGGTCGTCTTGAGTGCCATCGTTATAAAAGCCGATGACTTTCACCTGCGCCAGCTCACCCTCTGCAAGTGACACGCGGCTTTGGTTTAGTGCAATACGAGACACCACTTTGTCTGGTACTGGCGGCTCGGGAATAACGGGATCAGCAGGCTCCGGCGGCGTCACCTCTGGC
>NZ_JAWOUB010000898.1:0-530 GCF_033339195.1 Vibrio sp. 811 | reverse complement strand
CTCGGGTGAGATACCATTTTTCCGCAAGCAACCAAATGCCCATCAATAAACCAAATACGATACTGATCTGGCGCAGCGCGACAACTAAGCTCACGTTGTCTGTCATCGTCATCGCAAACAGAACCAATCCATAAGTCGATGCCATCATAATGCCAGCCATACTTGCACTTTTTCGGATTCGCCAAGCCGCTTGCAACTCTTGCTCATTTCTGGTGATCAGACACCAAAGTAAAACGGGTAAGCCCATCGCCCAAAACTGCGCACCAAGATAGAAGATAGCGCTGTATTGATCGTTGAAAATAGTTGATGCTTGCTGAGTCAGTAACGTTAATGCCTCTTTGTCCACCACAGAGTAACCTGTCGTGCCAATTGCCGCGATCAACGCCCAAAACACGCCTACATTTAGATACGCCACCAAAGAAACTTGGCGAACATGAGTCAACGGAACCAAAATGCAGCCAAAGGTGATCAACACAAAACCAAGCCACTGTTGAGATGAAAGCGCATGGCCGAGTGCAACACTGAACCCT
>NZ_JAWOUB010000897.1:0-530 GCF_033339195.1 Vibrio sp. 811 | reverse complement strand
TTCATTCACGTCGATATCTCGCACGAAAAGGCCATCAATTTTCACGATATCTACAGGAAGTTTCTTCAAGTAACCAAAAGACGACAAGCCCGAACCAAAATCGTCCAGCGCAATCATACAGCCGAGCGATTTGGCTCTGGTGAAAAAGTCGATGGCTTGATCTAAATTGCCCATGGCCGCCGTCTCTGTGATTTCTAAACAGATTTTTTCGCACGGCATGGTCGAGTTTTTCAATCGTTCGAAGAGAAAATCGATAAATTCCTGATTCCCCATGGATTGACCAGAAAGGTTAATCGAGCAACGCCCCAACTTTTCCACTACGTCTGGTCGCTGTTCAAACCATTCAAGCGCTTGGTTGATCACCTGCTTATCAATCCAATGCGCAATGTTATAACGCTCGGAAGCGGGAATGAAAATCGCCGGAGAGACGTAGTTACCCTGCGCGTCACGAATACGCACCAAAATCTCAAAATACATCAGCGACTCTGGCGACTGCAAATTCATCACTCGCTGAGCAAACAGCTCCAAGC
>NZ_JAWOUB010000896.1:0-530 GCF_033339195.1 Vibrio sp. 811 | reverse complement strand
GATGTTTTGATGGCAAATAATTCTAAAAATGACTTCTTTCAGGCTAAATGACTGCAATCAAGGAGCTGACATGCCGATCCAAAGCTTTATTCCCCCTCACCGAATTTTAATGGGCCCTGGTCCTTCCGATGTTTATCCGCAGGTATTGCAAGCCCTTAGCCGTCCAACGGTTGGTCATCTAGACCCTTTGTTTATCGCGATGATGGATGAGCTTAAACAGCTGTTGAAATACGCTTTTCAAACCGAAAATGAGTTCACTATTGCGGTTTCTGCTCCAGGCAGTGCTGGGATGGAGACTTGTTTCGTTAACTTGATCGAGAAAGGTGACAAAGTCATCGTTTGTCGAAACGGTGTCTTTGGCGAGCGCATGCGTGAAAACGTTATTCGTGCTGGTGGCGAAGTGGTGCTAGTCGATGATGAATGGGGTGCGCCTGTTTCAGTAGATAAAGTTGAACAAGCACTACAGCAACATCCTGATACAAAAATTCTGGCTTTTGTGCATGCTGAGACATCAACCGGTGCTGTCAGTG
>NZ_JAWOUB010000895.1:0-531 GCF_033339195.1 Vibrio sp. 811 | reverse complement strand
AAACTCGTTGTTTGTTCCGTATAGAATATCAGCTTGGTACGCTTCTTTTTTCTCTTGAGGAGGCATGTTCGGCACGTTAACACCCACCGTCATACCTAGGAATTCAAATAGCGGACGGTTTGTCTCCGCATCACGTTTAGCGAGGTAGTCGTTGACCGTAACAACGTGTACACCTTTACCAGGAAGTGCATTTAGGTAAGCAGGAAGAGTTGCCGTTAGAGTTTTACCTTCACCCGTGCGCATCTCTGCGATTTGGCCTGCATTTAGAACCATACCGCCGATGAGCTGCACGTCGAAGTGACGCATACCGTATACACGTTTAGACGCTTCACGAACAGTAGCAAAAGCTTCTGGAAGTAGCTTATCAAGAGTTTCGCCTTGCTCTAGGCGCTCACGGAACTCAACAGTTTTCGCTTTAAGCTCTTCATCTGAAAGTGCTTCAAATGTTGGTTCGTAGTTATTGATCTCTTTTACAATTTTTCTAAGGCGGCGCAGTGTTCGGTCGTTGCGACTGCCAATTACTTTTGTCAG
>NZ_JAWOUB010000894.1:0-531 GCF_033339195.1 Vibrio sp. 811 | reverse complement strand
TCATCGTGAAAAAATTCATTCTAACGCCTGTCGTTCTAGCCCTAAGTTTAGCGGGCTGTGCAGTGGGGCCAGACTACCAAGCACCGACCACCAGCATGGCAGAAACCTACTTGAACGCCGAAAATGCAGGGTTGAGTACCGATTCACAACCCGTTGAGTTTTGGTGGACTAAGTTTCACGATCCGGTGTTGAATCAAATGGTTCAAGACATGCAGAGCCAAAACATTCCGCTGAAAGTGGCGGCCGAGCGGGTAAAAATGGCCAACAACTATAAAACCATGGTGGAGTCATTCAAGGTACCGACAATTAATCTCGGTGCGGGTTACATGAACTATCAGTTCAGTAAAAATGACTCTTCACTCGGTCCGATATTGAATCCACTCAGTGATTCCGTGTCGGGTCTGCCACCTCAAATTGGTAACGTCACCCTAATGGATAATCAGCACGATGGCGTATTTGCAGGCGCGAGTATCGCTTGGGAAGTTGATCTGTTTGGGCGCATTGACCGCCAAGCAAACGCGGCGCAAATTC
>NZ_JAWOUB010000893.1:0-531 GCF_033339195.1 Vibrio sp. 811 | reverse complement strand
CAACCCATAAGGTATCGGATTTTAAGTTGTTCTCACGACGAATATCCGACAGCTTCACTTTATAGTGACTTGCGATCTTACCCAAGAACTCACCCGATTTAACGGTATGAGTAATCGTTTCAGTCTCTACTGTAATAGGCTTGCTTGGCACTTGGATCTTGCCAGCTGACGGAATACGCAGTTTTTGTCCAACCGCTAAG
This sequence comes from Vibrio sp. 811, assembly GCF_033339195.1. Taxonomy (NCBI): domain Bacteria; kingdom Pseudomonadati; phylum Pseudomonadota; class Gammaproteobacteria; order Vibrionales; family Vibrionaceae; genus Vibrio; species Vibrio sp. 811. Next base: position 331 of record NZ_JAWOUB010000893.1, on the reverse strand, counting down.
CTGGTCGATTTCAACTTGTTCTCAGCCATCAACGCTTTCGAGTTAGTACCGTATTTATTTGCAATCACAGACAGCGATTCACCACGCTTAACAATGTGCACCATTGGTTTAGAGGAAGGTGAGAACACCGTGCCTTCAGGTGGGTTATCTTTTAGATATTTAACCACCGCTTTAGAGATAGCCTGCGCTAACTTATCTTGGTGTGCGCGTTGGAACAGCAGTTTCTCTTCTGTTGGGTTAGAGATAAATCCAGTCTCTACAAGGACCGATGGAATTTGTGGCGAACGCAGTACTGCCAAGCTAGTGTTGATTGGCTTGGTGTTGTGTAGAT
>NZ_JAWOUB010000892.1:0-531 GCF_033339195.1 Vibrio sp. 811 | reverse complement strand
CGCCACTCACTGAGTCAGCAGCTCAATCACTGATGACCATCGCTGATATGGCCCCACCAAAAATCCAAGAGCGACTAAAAAGGCTCGCAGATATGGCAGAAAAATCTAGCCAATAACCATCCACCATCATCAAGTTCGGTAAAATTTAGATAGAAAAAAACCAGGTCGAAACCTGGTTTTTAATATTCTTTGACTAACTTATGCTAGCACCATGTTTGGCTCTGCAAAAGCGACTGGAGAACCGACTTCTTCTTCGAAAGTTGTCCATTCCCATGCTTCTTGATCCGCCAATACTGCGCGTAGAAGTTGGTTGTTTAAACCGTGACCTGATTTATAAGCACGGAATTCACCAATAATTGGATGACCACACATGTAAAGGTCGCCAATTGCATCTAACACCTTGTGAGTAACAAACTCATTCTCAAAGCGCAGACCTTCTTCGTTCAGAATTCGGTAATCGTCCAATACGATAGCATTGTCGAAACTACCACCCAAAACTAGGTTTTGAGATTGTAGGTACTCGATATCACG
>NZ_JAWOUB010000891.1:0-531 GCF_033339195.1 Vibrio sp. 811 | reverse complement strand
AATAACACATAAAACCAGTAGAGGAACAAGGCACCTTGCAACATAAACACTGGGATGTATTGGCTCAAAATTGCGCTGAGTTTTGTGTATGGTTTATTACCCAAAAACTCAAAGCCATTTTTGCCCCCATAAATGCGAAAGTGCGCCGCAAGGATCAAAATCGTACTCACGACGATACAAATTTGCCAAATCGCAGGCACGATAGCGGTGACCAAAAACTGCGCGTAGTTAGTGTTGCGATTAAACAGCGCGGTGATTTGGGTCGACACTGGCACAGCTTGGCCGAGCGCGGACAACGTCGTTGTACTGCCTTTGGCGAGATTGCCCATCACTTGCACCTGAGCATCAAAGTACCCTTGAGCTTGTGCCACAGCTGAATTAATTAACTTTGCCACCAAAATATATTGGCTGTTAAAAAAAACTGAAAGTTGCGGTTGGCGATGCAGCAAAATGTCTTGGTCAAACTTAGATGGAATGACGGCAAAAGCGTAAATATCGCCTTCAATCATGGCATTCTTGGCTTCATTCGCG
>NZ_JAWOUB010000890.1:0-531 GCF_033339195.1 Vibrio sp. 811 | reverse complement strand
GGGTGGTTCATCGCCCACGCGCACGTTTTGTGTTCTGTCATTTTTCGTCCTTATAAAAAGCGCCTCTAACTCACCAGCTAGAGGCGCTGAACTTTACATCGTTACTTTACATTAAGCCTATTTCGGCACCGACACTTTATGGAACAGACGATACAACACTGGCACGACAATAAGTGTCAGGATGGTGGCAAAACCTAAACCAAACATAATCGTTACCGCCATCGGTTTAAAGAAGATATCAGGTAGAAGAGGAATCATACCCAAAATGGTGGTGATCGCTGCCATACACACTGGGCGAACACGACTGACTGCCGCATCAACCACTGCGTCATATGCCTCTTTCCCCGACTTCATCTCAATTTCAATTTGGTCGAGCAGAACAATGCCGTTTTTAAGTACCATACCGGATAAGCTCAAAAAGCCCAGCAACGCCATAAAGCCAAACGGCGTATTGAGTGCCAACAAGCCCGTGGTGACACCAATCAATGCCAGTGGCACAGTGAGCCAAACAATCAGCGGTTCTTTAATCGA
>NZ_JAWOUB010000889.1:0-531 GCF_033339195.1 Vibrio sp. 811 | reverse complement strand
AATAAAAATAAGTAACAGAGGACATTCGCTCTGGTTACCCGTCTGGCTTCAGCCCGTTCTCGCTGAAAGGCTGAAGAGATTTTGAGGTATTGCTACTGAGCCTTAAACTTCGATTTGTCCAACTGATGTTTTTTTAGTTTGTCGTACAAGGTCTTGCGTGACACCTGTAATTCTAGTTGAACCTCTTTAAGTCTGCCTCTGTGTCGCTGCAATGCATCAAATAACAGACAATATTCAAAGTGTTCTGTGCGTTGAGTCATGCTCTGAATTTCGATGCTCTTTTCACTGTCCCAATCTTCCATGCGAAAAGTCTCAGGTTTGAGAGCGCGCAGCTCCGCAAATTGGCGCAGTTGTTTAACGTTTTCTGGCCAAGAAAGCTCTGTAATTCGGCGTACTTCGTCCAAACTGATGTGCGGTGGTTGCAGCTGATAACGACTTGCTGCATGACGTACGAAGTGTTTGTAAAGTGGGCCAATATCTTCTTTGCGTTCATCCAGCGTTGGTAAGTGGATGAGCGTTGCGAACGCTTTA
>NZ_JAWOUB010000888.1:0-532 GCF_033339195.1 Vibrio sp. 811 | reverse complement strand
GTTCATCATTGCCTCTGAGCGTCAGTTGATCAGCAGTTTCGACCGTTACTACCGCCGTACCAAAGAGATCGCGTCCTTTGCTGAGCAGTTACAAGCCGAGCACCAAGACGTACAAAGCTTTGACTATGGCATCGATGAAGCTGACAGTGAAGAAGTCACCGTTGTAAAGCTGGTTAATTCGATGTTTGAAGACGCGGTGCAAGTTGGTGCATCGGATATCCATATCGAACCAGACGATAAAGTCCTGCGTTTACGCCAGCGTGTCGACGGTGTGCTACATGAAACCATTCTGAACGAAGTGAACATCGCTTCTGCATTGGTATTACGCCTTAAGTTGATGGCGCACTTGGATATTTCTGAGAAGCGTCTGCCACAAGATGGTCGCTTCAACATCAAAGTTCGTGGTCAATCGATTGATATTCGTATGTCGACGTTACCGACTCAGTACGGTGAATCGGTCGTAATGCGTCTGCTTAACCAGTCGTCAGGCTTACGTCCATTAGAAGAATCGGGTTTACCGCCTGAGCTACTG
>NZ_JAWOUB010000887.1:0-532 GCF_033339195.1 Vibrio sp. 811 | reverse complement strand
TGGCTAGCTGCTTGCTCTTTAATTTGGTCGAGCACAAACAAGATTTGGAAGTACATCGGCTTTTCTGACCATAACGTTCCGTCGTTATCAAAAGTGGCAATACGATCTTGAGGAGCAACAAAATTGGGAGAGTTAGCGTCAGTAACATCACTGACAAATTGGATAATTGCTTGTTTGGTTTGACCGTCGTTCCACGAAGGCAATGGGTCACTATTTTGCGCCAAAAGCGGAAATGAAATCACCGCGACAGCGAGCGTAAAAACATTCAAGAGGTAATTTTTCATCAGTTGTAAACTCTTTATATAGGGGAGTTTAATAATGGAGCATTCTCGAAGAAAAAATTCGCCCTTGGTCACAACAATGTCTTATTCGGAATATTCCTACTTGAAAGCCCAAAAGATTCATAAAATTCAATGAAATAAAAAAGCGGACCTATTGGCCCGCTTTTTCAATGAGTTCGATTTAACGCTTAAGCTGCGACTGCTTCAACTTTACGAGCGATTTTTGCTTTACCTACAGGTAGAACTTCACG
>NZ_JAWOUB010000886.1:0-532 GCF_033339195.1 Vibrio sp. 811 | reverse complement strand
TAACGTTGGAATTTGGTGCTCTTTTGCAAGAGAACAAATTGCCTTTGCTGGCAGAGCAGTACCGGTCTTGTATGTGATGTGAGAGAACACAATCAGGCGAACATTGTTGTGCGCTTCAATAGCGTCACGGAATGCTTGAATGTAGTCTTCTTCAGAAACGTCTTCAGTACCTGTAAACACTGGTAACTGAATTTCCACGACTTCTACACCAAAGCGGTGTTTTACAACATTCAGCGGAGATGTCGCTGCAATGTGTTCGTGGTGTGTAGTAAGAATCACGTCTCCCGGCTCGAAATGCAGACCATTAATGATCGAACATAGACCGTCAGTCGTGTTGCGGCTTAGGATGATTTCGTCAGCATTTGCGCCAAAACCTGGTGCAATCTCTGCGATCATGTCTGAAACGTAAGGGAACTTACCAAACTTACCTTTCATGTCCCATGGGAACTTCGCCACTAATTTGTTGTTGTCTTCATAGCCTTCAAGAACATGTTTCGGCATTGAGCCTGTTGTACCAATGTTCATGTAAGTC
>NZ_JAWOUB010000885.1:0-532 GCF_033339195.1 Vibrio sp. 811 | reverse complement strand
GCAGCACGCGAGTCACCAAATAGCCAGTCTTGGTCAGTTAGGTCAGGGGCACCAACTGCTGGGTTACCTTTACCATCTGTACCATGACACGCTGCACACACAACAAAGCGAGCTTTACCTGCTGCAGCTTCACGTGCGTTAACTTTACGACCCGATAGGCTTAATGTGTAACTTACTACTTCTTGGACACCTTGCTCACCAAGCGCATCTTTCCATGCTGGCATTTGACCAATACGGCCATGCATGATGGTTGTTACGATTGCTGCTGGCTCACCGCCATATAGCCATGCGTCATCAGTTAGGTTAGGGAAACCTTTTTGACCGCGAGCATCTGAGCCGTGACATTGTGAACAGTTTTGCAAGAACAAACGTTGACCAACTTTTAATGCTTCTGGGTCTTGCGCGATCTCAGGAACAGGGCGTAGACCATTCGCATTATGAGCAAGTTTACGGAATGCTTCGCCGAAGTAGGCATCCGCATCATCCAGTTCTTTTGCGTATTGGTTGAGTTGTTTATTTTCTTGTGCCTGTG
>NZ_JAWOUB010000884.1:0-532 GCF_033339195.1 Vibrio sp. 811 | reverse complement strand
TCTTTACTGCCGACGTCCAAACATCAATATGCTCGGTGATTAGATTTTCGACTGCCATTATTGTTCTCCACTTTTCACAGTAGAGCTAAGAGCATCGCCGAGAATGCCTTTCAGTTGGTCACGCAGTGCTTTGATGTCTTGTTGTTGCTGCTGATAGTTCGCCAGCAACTCTTCAGGATCATGGCTGACGACTTCGTCCTGATACGGGTTTTTAATATCAAGGTTAAAGTTGCGCTCGATAATATCCTCAATCGACACTTTCCAAGCTTGCTTGGTCTCGATACGGCTAGCGAACCCATCGGCCTCGTTACCCCACCAATCGATCTCTTGCTGGAACTCCTCAAACTTCATCGGTTTGGTTTTGCTGTAGTTCTTCACGCCTTCTGGGTAAGGGTGCTCATAGAACCACACTTCTTTGGTTGGTTGGCCTTTGGTAAAGAACAGAATGTTGGTCTTAATACCTGTGTATGGGTTGAACACGCCATTAGGTAAGCGAACAATCGTGTGCAGGTTACACTCTTCCGTCAGCATT
>NZ_JAWOUB010000883.1:0-532 GCF_033339195.1 Vibrio sp. 811 | reverse complement strand
GTCCAACTCATTGTAAGCACTGTAAACCGAAATCGGTTCACCAACGATGCCGTCAGTCCACAGCTCTTTACCCATACGCTCAGTGTTATTGGCGATCAAGGTATTGGAAGCTTCCAAAATGGTCTTGGTGGAACGGTAATTCTGCTCTAGGCGAATGGTGGTTACGCTTGGGAATTCACGGGTGAATTTCTCAATGTTTTCGACTTTTGCTCCGCGCCACCCGTAAATAGATTGGTCATCGTCACCCACAATCATCACATGACACTCAGGCCCCGCCATCATGCGTAGCCAAGCGTATTGGATATTGTTGGTGTCTTGGAACTCGTCAACCAGAATGTGTTTAAAGCGTGCCTGGTAGTGCTCGCGGACAAACTTGTTATCGCGCAGTAGCTCATGAGCGCGAAGCAGAATTTCTGCAAAGTCGACCAGACCTGCACGGTCACACGCTTCTTGATAAGCGGTCTATAGCGGCAAGTACGTTTTGGTCACAGGATCGTGGTCAGCATCAATATGTGGTGGGAGCAGAACATCG
>NZ_JAWOUB010000882.1:0-533 GCF_033339195.1 Vibrio sp. 811 | reverse complement strand
CAGCGGCCAAACGCTTCTTCATCCGCTTCATCCGCCATGCGCTTAACAAGTTCGTGCTCTGGGTTGATTTCAAAGATGTATTTCACTTCTGGCACAGCTTGACCTGCGGCAGCAAGCAGCTTCGCCATCTGAGTCCCCATCTCGTAATCATCCGTCACAACGACTGCGGGTGTAGATGCAAGTTTAAAGGTCGTACGCACGTCTTTCACGCGGTCACCCAGGTAAGACTTGGTACGCTCAACAACCGATTTGAACTCTTCTTCGGTTTCTTTTTGCTTTTCTTTATCGGCTTCGTCTTCAAACTTACTCAAGTCAAGGCCAGCTTTTGTAATCGATTGGAACTGCTTACCATCAAACTCAGTCAGGTAGTTCATCAACCACTCGTCAATGCGGTCGAACATCAGAATGACTTCGATGCCTTTCGCTTTAAACTGCTCTAAGTGAGGGCTGTTCTTCGCCGCCGCGTAGCTGTCTGCCGTTAAGTAGTAGATCTTATCTTGGCCTTCTTTCATGCGCTCAACGTAGGACGCAAG
>NZ_JAWOUB010000881.1:0-533 GCF_033339195.1 Vibrio sp. 811 | reverse complement strand
GATCCAGACGACTTAACACCTCGTCAAGCCCTTGAAGAGCTGTATCGTTTGAAGAAAATGCTTTAACGAGAATATCTAATCTCCCCTAAAACAGAAAAGGGCTATGGTTATCCATAGCCCTTTGTGTTTCGAGAAAGCTTAGTATTAATCGTCTTCGACGTTAAACAAGTTTTCCATATTTAGGCCTTGTTTAATTAGAATTTCACGAAGTCGACGTAAACCCTCCACTTGAATTTGACGTACACGCTCACGGGTAAGACCAATCTCTCGTCCCACTTCTTCAAGCGTAGACGGCTCATAACCAAGCAAACCAAAACGGCGTGCAAGCACTTCTTTTTGTTTTGGATTCAACTCTTCCAACCAATGGATCAAAGACGATTTGATGTCATCATCTTGAGTCGACACTTCTGGATCAGAGTTGTTTGCGTCAGGAATAATATCCAGAAGCGCTTTTTCACCGTCACCACCAATTGGGGTATCAACGGAGCTAATACGCTCGTTAAGACGCAGCATTTTGCTGACATCTTCTACTG
>NZ_JAWOUB010000880.1:0-533 GCF_033339195.1 Vibrio sp. 811 | reverse complement strand
GCCTCCACCAACGACAACAATCAGTTTTACTGATTCTAATGCCATAGAAGAAAGTGGAAGCTTGTTTTGGTTGTGATTGGTCTGCAACGGGATAATCTTATCGATTATTGGCAGAGCGAGTAAGTTACATACACTCAAGCAGACGAAAAAAGTACCAGCGTACAGCAGTATACTCTGCAAGTTGCTACTCAAGTTGTCTAAGGCAGCTAAACTTAAACCCATCAACGAAAGAATGACGTAAATAAGGTATGAAGTTGATTGGTTAATTTTCTCTAGTAAAGCTGCGCGAGAAATAGGAATTAAGTACCCCACTACAAGAGGGGCAAAAATGAATAGCATCCCTGAGAACATAAAACTTGATAATTCCTTAGTGAGACAAGCCGGAGACAAAAGCCACTGACAAAACAACACTCGACCTTGAGTTTAATGTTTATCGTGGATGACGTTAGTTAACTTAATTACAAGCCGCTAGCACTGAGTACTGCGTTGATTTCGTTTTGAAAGTCAGTATCACTCATATTGCTTAGGTCATA
>NZ_JAWOUB010000879.1:0-533 GCF_033339195.1 Vibrio sp. 811 | reverse complement strand
CGATATGGTCAGCCGAAAGGCCTCCGTACCGTGCAGTCAATTCAGTGCCACCAAGGTTCGATAGCTGCTCTGTGTGGCCTTTTACGTGTAAGCCATATTGTTTCGCTGTCGCAAATACTTTTTCGGTTTGCTCCAAATTAAAACCGATAGACTCACAAAACACATCCACACTGGTGGCCAAGTTTTCCTCTGCGACGATTGGGATGATTTCTTGACAAATATGTTCGATGTAATCGTCTGCGCGACCTTCAAATTCAGGCGGTAAAGCATGAGCGGCAAGAAGGGTAGTTGTGATTTTGACTTTACGCTCTTGTTCTAAGGCTTTTGCAGCACGCAGCATTTTTAGTTCGTCTTTGAGCGTCAAGCCGTAGCCTGATTTTACTTCAACCGACGTAACCCCACTTGCCAACAAGCCATCTAAACGAGGCAACGCGAGCTCAATTAATTGCTCTTCAGTAGCTGCTCGAGTGGCCTTTACGCTGGAAAGGATACCGCCACCTTGCTTCGCTATTTCCTGATAAGGCACGCCGTTT
>NZ_JAWOUB010000878.1:0-533 GCF_033339195.1 Vibrio sp. 811 | reverse complement strand
ATGGCTATGCGTAGTGCATAGCCATTTTTTGTATTAATCGAGTTCGCTCAGTTTTGCTAACTGTGTAAGTGTGAAAGGGCGGGATCGAACTTTAACCACTGAAAATAAAAGACTTTATGTTATTGGGAACTTTTCAAGGTAATCACGATCTGATCATGAAGTTAAAAATATGAGAAACTCGTACATGATTATCATTGAGCAGCTAAAAAAAGTGAAAGATACCCGTTCGCATATCAACCAAGTGTATCCTGTTATGGAAGTGGCTTTCTTGGTCATAACCGCCATGATTTGTGGTCAAAATAAGTGGACTGATATTAAGGATTTCGGCGAAGGAAATATCGAGTGGTTGCGTGAGTATCTCCCCTACGACAATGGTCTCCCCACTCGGCATAATATTGCCGCGATAATGAGAACTGTTGTACCAGAAACGCTCTTGGAAGCGATGGTAGGCTGGGTCAATTTGCACAGAGAAAAGCATGCTCAGCCCATAATCAGCGTTGATGGGAAGGTTCTAAAAGGAGCGAAAGCAAGCA
>NZ_JAWOUB010000877.1:0-533 GCF_033339195.1 Vibrio sp. 811 | reverse complement strand
GGCGCTTGTTTCGCTTGCGCAAGGATTGAGCTTGACGCTTGCGATAGAATTTGTGATTTGGTCATTGCCGTCGTTTCTTTCGCGAAATCTGTATCTTTGATACGGCTCTTCGACGCATTCACGTTCTCGTTAATGTTGTCCAAGTTGCTGATTGCGTGGTTGAAACGGTTCTGGAAAGCACCCAGCTCTGCGCGGTGGCTATCTACGTATTTCAGTGCCGCATCGATGATAGCAACAGATTCTTGTGCGCCACCAACTGAGGTTACGTCGATAGTATCTACCGTTACTTTTTTACCTTCGCCCAAACCTAGCTCACCAGATAGGCCGCCTGAAAACTCGACTTCGCCTTCGACTTTGTTGTTGCCAGCAAAGATTTGCAGTTTACCGTCTTGGTCTACAGAGGCTTTCACTAGGTCAGTTTGACCGTTAATGTAAGTCGCAAGCTCTTCGATATCGTCACCCGCTTTTGCGCTGATGTTGATTTCTTGCTCTTGGCCGTAGCTGTCCGTTAGGTTGATTTTTAGGTCGTTCTT
>NZ_JAWOUB010000876.1:0-534 GCF_033339195.1 Vibrio sp. 811 | reverse complement strand
CTCGGGCAAGACCCGTATGTTCGACATCCTGATTTCACAGGCCATTCTGCGTGGGGAAGCCGTGATCATCATAGACCCGAAAGGGGATAAGGAGATGCGGGACAATGCCCGACGTGCCTGTGAAGCTATGGGGCAGCCGGAAAGATTCGTCTCATTTCATCCAGCATTCCCGGAAGAGTCGGTGCGTATCGACCCTCTGCGTAACTTCACCCGCGTGACTGAAATTGCAAGTCGTTTGGCAGCGTTGATCCCGTCCGAAGCAGGGGCCGACCCGTTCAAATCATTTGGATGGCAGGCACTGAACAACATCGCTCAGGGCTTGGTCATCACTCATGATCGTCCCAACCTGACAAAGCTCCGCCGATTCCTTGAAGGTGGCGCTGCTGGCTTGGTCATCAAGGCCGTTCAGGCTTACTCAGAGCGAGTTATGCCCGACTGGGAGGCAGAAGCAGCGGCTTATTTGGAGAAAGTCAAAAACGGTTCGCGTGAGAAGATCGCTTTCGCGTTGATGAAGTTCTACTACGACATCATCCA
>NZ_JAWOUB010000875.1:0-534 GCF_033339195.1 Vibrio sp. 811 | reverse complement strand
AGTATTGCGTTGGATCCAAACTCGCCACCAATTGGTGACAAGTTACGTGCAAATCCACCAAGCGAAATTGCAGGCAAGAAAGTATCGGTTACTGAGGACTTGAAAACTTCCGTTCGTACATTTGAGGATGGTTCAGAAGAGACGATTAATTTACCAGCAAGTGATGTGCTGATTTATCATCTTGAAGATAAATCTCGCGTAATCGTTCGTCCTTCTGGTACTGAGCCTAAGTTGAAATGTTACTACGAAGTCATCAGTGACTTCCCTGCTGACATGAGCTACGAGCAAGCGCAACAAGCTGCGGAAGCCAAAATGAACGCGCTGATCGACGCACACCAAAAAAGCTTGTAACCCTCTCAACGAGTAGTCATGACAAGCTCATGACTACATACTAAAAGAGGTGCTATTCGCGCCTCTTTTTCTGAATTTCTAACAAGCTAAACATCAGTAGCGACTAATCTGCGATTTCTTTTTGGAGGAAGTATTTGTGGATTCCCTCAGCCGGATAACCGGAATACTGCCCTACTTTTTCAA
>NZ_JAWOUB010000874.1:0-534 GCF_033339195.1 Vibrio sp. 811 | reverse complement strand
ACGACCTTCGCCCGAAAAGTGGTTAAGGCGAGTCGAGATCTGTTTTAGAACTTCGTCACCAAATTCGTGGCCGTGTGTGTCATTGACCGATTTGAAGTTATCGATATCAATGAACATTAAGGTGAACGGGTTACTGCTGCCACACATCCAACGTTGAATGTTGGAACGTAAATACTCACGATTAGGTAGGCGAGTTAGATGATCATGACAAGCTTGGTAAAGCAAACGCTCTTTGGTTTCGTGTTCATTGTTAGCGATTGAGCGAAACAGCGCATAAAACGCTGCTTGAACGATCAGAAAGACGATGCAGTAAAACGCAAATTGGCTGTAAAAGCCGCGCTTAATGAAGCCCAAATCGGTCGACGACGCCGCCCATAAGCCATAATCAGGAAGGTATTTGAGTGTGATTAATTCATTCAAACGTTGGGTGTCGACGACGACATCAATTGCTCGGGTTAGCTGTTTTACTTGGTCGGTATCCCAGCCGTAGTCTTGCTGGTTTTGATCCAATAAGGCTTGTTTATTTAAATCATC
>NZ_JAWOUB010000873.1:0-535 GCF_033339195.1 Vibrio sp. 811 | reverse complement strand
AACACGCCACAATGTAAGCCGCTACCAAAAGGACATAAGGAGACTTGATAACAGAAAGCGGTTTAGAGAACTGTTTCACGACAACGTTGTTTGCGCCGATGTGAGTCATGTAAGAAGCGAAACCACATAGCAACATGATTTGCATACCAAGGCCGCCGCCACGGTATTGCAGCATGTATTTCACGTATTCTAGCGAGTCTGTCACCATGTTACCGGTTGAGGTGATGCTTGATGGCAGAACGTCATGGCCCAAAAAGCCAGTCATAAGAAGCAAACTGATACCGGCGGTTAAAAGTACGCCAGCTGCCTTGTAACCTTTGACAATGAAATAGCCCACCGCAATGGTTACTACCAAGCCAATTAAGAGCTCTAGCATAGGGGTCTCCAGATGTTATGAAAAAAAGAAAGATTCTGTTTCAATTTATGACAAGGAATTTACAGAATTCTTAACTGTGGCACGAGGCTAATCTGGGACTTGCATGATCTAAAACAAATAATAATTTAATAATTAAATCCGACAGATTCTCTTGTTTCA
>NZ_JAWOUB010000872.1:0-535 GCF_033339195.1 Vibrio sp. 811 | reverse complement strand
ATTTTATGAAACTTAACATATTGAGATTACTTGGTTATAAAAAGAATAGTCGCAGTTGAACAAATATGACGCTGAATTTTCTAATTAATACAAAGTTAAATTTTTAATGAATTTATAACAAAGCTCACTGTTTGTTTATAGATAAAACTCTTATTAAGCGTTTATCATAAAAATAGTCAATTTAATGAATATTTTAATATGTATTCAGTTGTTTATTGGTTGGAAGCGAAACTGTTGCTTATGTCATCAAATAAGCTAAAAAAGTGGAACTAAAGTCACTTAATAGCAGAGTAAAAAATTAAAGTCTGGTTTGAATAGGTAATAATGTTTTAGTAACAGATAGTTACGCGTTTAAAAATTAATAATACGGCTAATTTCCGACAAGGATCGAAAAAATGAGCGACAAGGATTCTATTCAGACTAATCGCAGCCGACGTAATTTTCTTAAAGGCGCAACGGGTGCCGTTGTGGCTGGTGTTGGTGCTTATGCTTTTTCAGGTGTAGCACAAGCCCGCGCACAGAAAATTGATTGGAG
>NZ_JAWOUB010000871.1:0-535 GCF_033339195.1 Vibrio sp. 811 | reverse complement strand
AACAATTCTACAAATTTGCCGGGACTGGATATATACTGGCTTAACTCCCAAACCCAAACGGAATATAACAATATGAAAACTAAGACTCTCCTACCTCTACTGCTTGCTCTTTCTCCAAGTTTGGCTTTCGCACATAACTTGTCGGTTGGTGAAACCGTTCCACCTGCACAAGTCGGCGCATACGGTGAAATTGTTTTACAAGGTGAAGGTGTGGCTTACCAGCCTTGGGCAACACAGCATATGTTAGGTAAAGTCCGCGTAATTCAAGCGATTGCTGGTCGCAGCAGTTCAAAAGAGATGAACGCACCGCTGATGACTGCAATTACCGCCGCTAAATTCCCAGAAGATAGCTACCAGACCACCACCATCATCAACCAAGATGATGCGATTTGGGGCACTGGCTCATTTGTGAAATCTTCTGCACAAGACAGTAAAAAAGAGTTTCCTTGGTCATCAATGGTATTGGATGAAAATGGCTTGGTGGCGAACACTTGGGGGCTAAAAGAAGAAAGCTCTGCGATCATCGTACAAGACA
>NZ_JAWOUB010000870.1:0-536 GCF_033339195.1 Vibrio sp. 811 | reverse complement strand
TGGCGCCGGTACGGTGCTAAACCGCGAGCAAGCAATTGCAGCAAAAGAAGCAGGCGCAACCTTTATTGTATCGCCTGGCTTTAACCCAAATACCGTTAAAGCGTGCCAAGAAATCGGCATTGATATCGTACCGGGTGTGAATAACCCAAGCACAGTTGAAGCCGCGTTGGAAATGGGATTAACTACCTTGAAGTTCTTCCCTGCCGAAGCTTCTGGCGGCATCAACATGGTGAAATCACTGCTTGCGCCCTACACCGACATCGAACTGATGCCTACTGGTGGCATTAACCCTGCGAACATCAAAGATTACTTAGCGATTCCACGCGTTTTGGCCTGTGGCGGAACCTGGATGGTAGACAAGAAACTGATCGAAGCGGGCAACTGGGAAGAGCTTGCACGCCTAACTCGCGAAGCGGTTGCGCTTGTAAATGAGTAATCGCTTTTAGCGATTGAATAAAGTGCCCAGCCCTCCCTCGGTGGAGGGCTGATTCGTTTGCATTCACATTCACTCACATGGTTAAGGAACCTAGATGGAA
>NZ_JAWOUB010000869.1:0-536 GCF_033339195.1 Vibrio sp. 811 | reverse complement strand
GACGTTGATCGTATCGAGTCAGAGGACCACTTTTCAAAAACATACGAACAACTGAAACCTATCGAAGTGGCGATCCTAAAGCTTGTTGCTGCCAATGAGTCAAAAGGTCTTTATACCAAAACAGGACTAGACAAAGTGAAAGCTTTCACTGGCGACCCAGAAACAGACGTTACGAAATGGTCGGTGAAAAATGCAGTCACACGATTGAAGTCGCTTGAGCTAATTTACAGCCCAGAGCGTGGGAAGTTGGAAATTGAGAACCACGACTTTCGTGATTATATTCTTGAAAAATAAGTGCCTTTCGGCATGTTAAGACTATCAGCCCATGCTTCATGCGTGGGTTTTGTTTATGAGTTGTACTTCTATATTCTCAAACCCCATGTCTCTAACCTGATTTACCAGGATATCAAGCCTCCACACTCTCAAGTCACTGGTTCTTCCATGTCTAATTGCATACGCGATTCCTTTACCACTATCAATCCCAACCAAATGAAACTTGTTAGGATGCAGTTTAGATTCCTGCGCAATTAGTTTGG
>NZ_JAWOUB010000868.1:0-536 GCF_033339195.1 Vibrio sp. 811 | reverse complement strand
CCTTTCATAATGTCGATGACCTTGTTGGCAGTTTGGCTATCAAGACTTGCGGTTGGCTCATCAGCGATCACCAATGCAGGTTTGTGCACTAAGGCGCGCGCAATTGCCACACGCTGCTGCTGACCACCAGACAAGTTATCGGGCATGTGATGGATAAATTCGCCCAGCCCCACATGTTCCAGCATCTGTGAGGCAAGTTCAGTTTGTTCTGTTTTTGAAAAACCGTTGAGATGCAACGGATAAGCGACGTTCTCCAAAGCCGTCATCACTGGCACCAAGTTGAATTTTTGAAATATAAAACCCAGCTTTTCACGGCGCATTTTCGCAGCCTGCATTTGTCCGCTCGGGTAAGGTTGACCAGCAAACGTTACCTGACCTTGATATTGTGAATCCAACATGCCAAGCACATTGAGTAAGGTACTTTTTCCTGAGCCGGAAGGCCCACATAGCGCCACCATTTCACCGGCAAACACCTCACCAGAGACTTCTTGCAACGCGCGTACGGTTTGGCTGCCGAGGGTGTAATCGCGACTAAG
>NZ_JAWOUB010000867.1:0-536 GCF_033339195.1 Vibrio sp. 811 | reverse complement strand
CCTCTTCTACCGTCATAGCTCGGTTTGAACCAACCAAAGAGATAAAGCGTTTGTAGCCATGCTCAATGCCTAGTTGGAACGCTTGAGACGCGCCCTCAGACAAGCCAGTCGTAATGCCGTCGCCAGAAAACGGTGAGGTGCCAACGCCGTCGGTGTTGATACCAAGTTTGCTGAAGCCTTTTTCGAACGTCGTAATAACGCTGAAGATACCAATAGAACCTGTCAGTGTTGTTGGTTGTGCGACGATTTTATCTGCGCTCATTGAAATCCAGTAACCGCCAGAGGCCGCTAAGCTCGACATCGAAACTACAACAGGTTTGCCTGCTTTTTTTAGCGCTTCCACTTCGTTGCGAATCACTTCTGACGCAAACGCACTGCCACCAGGGCTGTCTACGCGAAGCACGACTGCTTTTACCTTCTCATCGTTACGCGCTTGACGCAGTAGACTTGCAACTGTGTCACCGCCTACTGTTCCACGAGGTTGTTGACCATCCATGATGGCGCCACTTGCAACAACAACGGCAATATCATGGTTT
>NZ_JAWOUB010000866.1:0-536 GCF_033339195.1 Vibrio sp. 811 | reverse complement strand
CAAAATACATCGAAAGTCCTCAAGTAGACGTTAGCGTCGCAGCTTTTCGCTCTAAAAAAACCTATGTTACAGGTGAAGTGAACAAGCCAGGCCAACAAGCGATCACTAACATTCCACTAACACTTCTAGACGCAGTAAACCACGCAGGTGGACTTGCTCAAGAGGCAGACTGGCGCAATGCAACTCTTACACGTAATGGGGTGGTTGAAAACATCTCGCTTTATGCACTAATGCAACAAGGTGATCTCACTCAAAACCGTCTTCTAAAACCGGGCGACATTGTCCACATCCCACGTAATGACGCACAAAAGGTATTCGTGATGGGTGAAGTCAATGATCCAAAACTGCTGAAAATTGATCGCAGTGGTATGAGCCTTACTGAAGCACTGAGTAACGTCGGTGGTATTAATCAAATTTCGGCAGACGCCACGGGTGTTTTTGTCATTAGACGTTCAAAAGAAGAATCTAAAATGGCAGACATCTACCAGTTAGATGTGTCTGATGCGTCTGCACTCGTTATTGGTACCGAGTTTGAT
>NZ_JAWOUB010000865.1:0-536 GCF_033339195.1 Vibrio sp. 811 | reverse complement strand
AAATAACCTGTCAGTGCGGTGCTAAATTTGATACGACACCTTGAGATTTACCGTATCTATTACCATCTTAAAAGAAAACAGCTTGGTGCTTACTATGTTTAATTCTCTTACTTCGTTGTTCAAACAACTTATCGACGGCTCGGATTTGAGCAAAAACAATGCGCTGTCGCCAAACATGGCGATCGCATGTCTGCTGTGTGAAGTGTCTGGTGCGGATCATCTAATTGATGAAAAAGAAGAAAGCACAAAGCGTTCTTTACTGATGAAGTTGCTCGAGTTAAACGAGCAAGAATCGGAGCAGTTACTTGCTCAGGCAAAAGAAAAAACGCAAGACGCTACCTCTTTGTACGATTTTACTTCCCAGCTTCGAGAACTCACACAAGAGACTCGCTACAACTTGATTAAGAGCATGTGGGAAGTCGCGTATGCCGATGGACAAATCGACCCACTTGAGGATGCCGTAATTCGCAAAACCGCAGAACTCTTGTACGTTGACCACAGCGATTTTATCCGCGCAAAACTGCAATCACAGTAAC
>NZ_JAWOUB010000864.1:0-537 GCF_033339195.1 Vibrio sp. 811 | reverse complement strand
GCAAAGAATTACGCTTGTGGGCGCATTGCAGGGAATAAGATCACGTCACGGATAGTGTGCGTGTTAGTTAGCAGCATAACTAGGCGGTCGATACCGATACCTTGACCTGCTGTTGGTGGTAGACCGTGTTCTAGTGCAGTGATGTAGTCTGCATCGTAGAACATCGCTTCGTCATCACCAGATTCTTTTGCTTCAACCTGTGCTTTAAAGCGCGCGTCTTGGTCTTCTGCATCGTTAAGCTCTGAGAAGCCGTTTGCTACTTCACGGCCACCGATGAAGAACTCAAAGCGGTCTGTGAAGAATGGGTTGTCATCGCTACGACGTGCCAGTGGAGAAATATCCGCTGGGTAGCCAGTGATGAACGTAGGCTGCATTAGTTTAGGTTCTGCAGTTTCACCGAAGATCTCTTCAAGAAGCTGACCACAAGTCCAGAAAGGTTCTACTTCAACGTGAACAGATTTCGCGATAGAAACCATTAGTTCGCGGTTTTGTAGATCTTCTTCCGTTAGCGCTTGGATTTGAGCGTGGTCTGGGTTG
>NZ_JAWOUB010000863.1:0-537 GCF_033339195.1 Vibrio sp. 811 | reverse complement strand
TTTTTTCATTTTACTCTCCGAGCTTAAGCAATACTTAGGTATTTATGAGTTTGAATAGATAGACGCCAATTGCGCGCGATGCACGTTTCGATACACAACTGAGTTGCGCGAGGCTTCTGGCTGATTGGTTGTAAAGCGATCACCGTTTCTGTCTTTATATCAGCGTTTGCAAGTAGTTCATCAAGATGATCGATGTCTTTTTGCGTACCGACTGGATGCTTGATTTCATTAGCACGCTCCAAAGCACTTTTCAGTACGGGCAATTTACCTTTCATCGCCACTTTTGGTGACACTGTCACCCACGTTTTTTCAGACGTGACGACTTCTGATGTCCCACTGGTTTCAATCTGGCACTGACAGCCCATATCTTCAAACGCTTTGCTCAACGGACGCAAATCGTAAATGCACGGTTCACCACCAGTGATAACAATATGCTTCGCATTGAAGCCTTGCTGTTTGTATTGTTCTACGATGTCTTCAGCCGATGCCGTGCACCAAGTCGGAGAATCTTCCATCTTCACCAAAATATCACCAATA
>NZ_JAWOUB010000862.1:0-537 GCF_033339195.1 Vibrio sp. 811 | reverse complement strand
AAATAGAAGTCCACTACCAAACCAAAGGTGACAAGGTCACGTCAGTAAAGATTTTTAATGTTCCAGCTTATCTTGCGCATCAAGATGTCGCGGTTGAAATCGAAGGTTTAGGAGAAATCACGATAGATGTCGCTTATGGCGGCAACTACTACGTCATTGTTGATCCACAAGAAAATTATGCGGGACTCGAACACTACTCCCCTGATGAGATTTTAATGCTCTCCCCCAAAGTGCGCACCGCCGTTTCTAATGCAGTGGAATGCATCCATCCAAATGAACCCACGGTTTGCGGCGTTTCCCATGTACTTTGGACAGGGAAACCAACGCAAGACGGCGCAACGGCTCGCAATGCCGTTTTTTATGGCGATAAAGCACTCGACCGATCGCCATGTGGAACCGGCACGAGCGCACGCATGGCGCAATGGCATGCGAAGGGAAAACTCAAATCAGGCGAAGATTTCGTGCATGAAAGCATCATCGGCAGCCTATTTAACGGCCGTATTGAGGGTATCACCGAAGTAAACGGGCAAACGGCGA
>NZ_JAWOUB010000861.1:0-537 GCF_033339195.1 Vibrio sp. 811 | reverse complement strand
CTAATCGCTTGAAAGATCTGCCGAATCTGAGATTGGCTACAGAAAGAATGCTTAAGAAAGCGGGTATTGATTCTGTTGCTCAACTTGAAGAAGAAGGCGCACTAAGTGCTTATAAAGCGATCAGAGACACGCACTCCACCACAGTTAGCCTTGAGCTACTTTGGGCCTTAGAAGGTGTTATTAACGGCACACACTGGAGTGTAGTTCCCCAGTCTCGTCGTGAAGAATTAATGAATGGCCTTTCGTAACAGAAGTCTGCTCTAATCTATCGACTAAAACCGCAGTGCGAACTGCGGTTTTTTTATGAAATTTTTTTAGCTCCCCTCGTGTCTACTCCTTTGTAAATCCCAAAACACCCGTATCTTCAGCGCCACGACTTAATTTCGATAACGAGATTGTTAAAACAACATTCAGTATGAATACTATAAGCGGTAGCCTAGATATAGAAACGGAGCACACATGAATAAAAAACTTATCTTTGGACTGATACTTGTTGCCACCATTCTTTTGTTAGGCGCTCATTTTGGTCAATATCTA
>NZ_JAWOUB010000860.1:0-537 GCF_033339195.1 Vibrio sp. 811 | reverse complement strand
AAACTCTAAGTCGGGATGGTCAAATGGCTCCTGACAAGCCGATAAGACGTGATCCACTTGTTGAGCTGTCATGTCGGCATTGACAGAAAATCGAATGATGTTCTTGTTTCTGCCCGTGGCCGGTCGACAAAACACCGCACCGAAAACGTCTCTTTCTTCAAGGAAATCACGTACTCGTTCAGTGTTTCTCTCACTTCCACACTCAAGAGCAATAATCTGCGATTCGCTGCGAATTTTAAACCCAATACGTTTTAATCCGATGGCGAGTTCTTTGGCTCGCTTGAACAAACATTCACGTTTGTCGTCAGCCGCTTTAATTACCTCAAGTGTTTTTTCTAAACGCACGACTTCTTGTGGCAAAACCGTTGAGCTAAAAATCGCAGGATAGGCCACGAAGGGCAGCGATTGTGCTAGCTTGTTCGGGCCTAAAATCGCACCAGCGCGGTAGGCGAACGTTTTAGCCAAACTTACGGTAACGAAATCCACCATCTGTGTTAGTCCCAGTTCTTGTAATAATCCAGACCCCTTTGGTCCGTG
>NZ_JAWOUB010000859.1:0-537 GCF_033339195.1 Vibrio sp. 811 | reverse complement strand
CGTGGTTGTGCTTGTACTGGTTCGCCCTGCAATGAAGAAACTGCTTAACCCAGCTGGTGATGACGACGATGAAATGTACGGCCCAGACGGTTTGCCAATTGGTGCCGATGGCGAAACCAGCCTAATTGGTAGCGACATTGAAAGCAGTGAGCTGTTTGAATTTGGTTCAAGTATCGATCTGCCTAACCTTCATAAAGATGAAGACGTACTGAAAGCGGTTCGTGCACTTGTAGCGAACGAACCAGAGCTAGCGGCTCAAGTTGTGAAAAACTGGATGAACGAAAATGGCTAACGATATCGTACCTCAAGATGAAAACGGCGCAGGCATGCCAGTTGAGTTTGATGCCTCCACCATTACTGGTGAAGAGAAAGCGGCCATTTTGTTATTAAGTCTGAATGAGCAAGATGCGGCTGGCATCATCCGTCATTTAGAACCGAAACAAGTACAGCGTGTTGGTAGTGCAATGGCGCGTGCAAAAGATTTAAGCCAAGAGAAAGTATCGGCGGTGCAGCGTACGTTTTTGGAAGATATCCAGA
>NZ_JAWOUB010000858.1:0-537 GCF_033339195.1 Vibrio sp. 811 | reverse complement strand
TTCGCTCACTACGTGCATCTGGTCTAATGCTGACGAAAGATGAAAACGTAGTAACGGTTGCAATGGACGTTCAATACCGAGTTGCTGACCCATACAAATACCTATACCGCGTGACCAATGCAGATGATAGCTTGCGTCAAGCAACAGACTCTGCGCTACGTGCGGTAATTGGTGATTCACTAATGGATAGCATTCTAACCAGTGGTCGTCAGCAAATTCGTCAAAGCACTCAAGAAACACTAAACCAAATCATCGATAGCTATGATATGGGTCTGGTGATTGTTGACGTGAACTTCCAGTCTGCACGTCCGCCAGAGCAAGTAAAAGATGCGTTTGATGACGCGATTGCTGCGCGTGAGGATGAAGAGCGTTTCATCCGTGAAGCAGAAGCTTACAAGAACGAAATCTTGCCGAAGGCAACGGGTCGTGCTGAACGTTTGAAGAAAGAAGCTCAAGGTTACAACGAGCGTGTAACTAACGAAGCATTAGGTCAAGTAGCACAGTTTGAAAAACTACTACCTGAATACCAAGCAGCGC
>NZ_JAWOUB010000857.1:0-538 GCF_033339195.1 Vibrio sp. 811 | reverse complement strand
TTGTTGGCCGCTTTGCTAACCGAATTGCGAAAGGGCAGTTTGAGATAGACGGAGAGAAGTATCAACTTGGTATCAACAACGGTGAAAACTCACTGCACGGTGGCCTAGAAGGGTTTGATAAACGCCGCTGGAAGGTTGAAGAGCAAAATGATCAACAGGTCACTTTTTCACTTCGCTCCCCGGACGGTGACCAAGGCTATCCGGGAAACCTCGATGTGAAGGTGACGTACACGCTCACTGACGAGAATGAACTAGCTATCGCCTATGATGCTAAGACCGACAAAACATCACCAGTGAATTTAACCAATCACGCCTACTTTAACTTGGCTGGTGAGGCGAGCCGCGCAAAAAGTTTGGATCATACTTTACAGCTTAACGCTGGATATTACTTGCCAACGGATGCGGGGTTAATTCCTACCGGTGAACAAAAGCCAGTTTTGGGTACCAGTTTCGACTTCACCGAGCCAAAATCGATAGGCCAAGAATTTCTTGCCGAGCAAGATCAGAAAACTGCTGGTGGCTACGATCACGCCTTTCT
>NZ_JAWOUB010000856.1:0-538 GCF_033339195.1 Vibrio sp. 811 | reverse complement strand
GTTTCTTACGAGTGGCAGAACTATCTCGATAGCTATGATCGACGCAACTTGGAGTTATATGGGACGACGGGATTATTCTCGTCCGATTATCCTGGTTACTTAGTGCGCCGTTACATGGAAATGAGCGCTATCCGTGACAAGATGGAAGATCTTGAGCGAATCGATAACCTGTACACCAATCTTGGTTACACTTCGTCAACGGATAAGCCGGGTGATTTCTTATTGCGCATTGCTTCAAACCCTCAATACTGTAGCGAAGGCAAAGCCGATAACTCATGGTTCTGTGATTACGCGAATGGGGCGAAAAAATCCGCGGCGTTCTTCCTTGATATCTTGCGCACACCAGAGCATCAATGTGTGATAGAAAATGCGGCAGGCAACCAAAAAGTGATTTCTTTTGGTCAACTGTTAGACAACAACTCACACCAAATTCCGGCTGATTACGATCTTTCAACAGCCAGCTGTTTTGATGATTTGGCAGCACGCTTTATCGAAGATTCAGATGAGGGCTATATAGCTGTTGCGGAAACTGCGAATG
>NZ_JAWOUB010000855.1:0-538 GCF_033339195.1 Vibrio sp. 811 | reverse complement strand
AGATGCTTTCGCTTCTGCTAGCGCTAGACGCTTCACATCTTTTAGGCCACCAGCAATGATCTCGTTCGCACGATCTTCAATCGCTTGAGTCAATTCTGCTTCTGCTGGACCGCCATGTGTTGGATTGTACTTAATACCGCCATCTTGTGGTGGATTATGAGACGGTGTGATAACGATGCCATCCGCTTTCTCATCATGCTTTAGATTGTAAGTTAAGATAGCGTGAGAAATGCCAGGTGTTGGAGTGTAGCCATTATCCTGCTGTACGATGACTTTTACACCATTCGCAATCAAAACTTCGATTACGCTTGAAAACGCAGGTTCTGACAACGCGTGGGTATCTTTGCCCACAAACAACGGCCCTGTAGTCCCCTGCTTGGCACGTACTTCTGCAACTGCTTGTGCGATAGCAAGAATGTGGTTTTCATTAAAAGTTTGCTTGTCTGCTGTGCCACGGTGACCAGAAGTACCGAATTGAACATTATGTTCCGCATTATTAGCATCAGGCTGAAGTAAGAAGTAGTTAGCAACTAACGCT
>NZ_JAWOUB010000854.1:0-539 GCF_033339195.1 Vibrio sp. 811 | reverse complement strand
ACACCTTCTGCTGATTGGGCAGATAAGATCTCGGCAGCGCTCCTTACGTTGTTAGTTGATGGTGGGGCTGCGGCGTCAGTCTTTGCCCTGCAAAATGTAAGCTCTGCGATTGCTACCATTTATGATGCCATTGCTCGATCAATGGTTAAGATTTCAGAACTCTCTAGCGAATTTTCTGAACGCGTAAAAGGTTTACTTGGCCACATGTTGGTATTTGCGGGGAAAGGTGCAAATATCGCGATCAAATTTACTTATTCCTTTATTCGTTGGGTGTTTGAATTGGTGCTAAGTAAGTTGAATCAGGCTGTTAAAGCCGCTCTCAAAACGACCTTCTGATTTTGATTAATCCTCCTTTGCTTAGGTGTGGTTTATTCTTAAATACGAAAAGTTTCCTACTTTGTTAGCGAAGCTAGTGGCGAGCAAATAGATAGTGCTTGGTGAGTCAGATAGAAAACACCGCCTCGATAGCGGCGGTGTTTTATTTTGGATTACTGTCGTTGATAAACCGATTGACCTCTGCTGATGGTTTCTTCCACGTT
>NZ_JAWOUB010000853.1:0-539 GCF_033339195.1 Vibrio sp. 811 | reverse complement strand
CTCTTTAATTTAAGTTGTGTGCAATTTAATTGCTTGCAACCTTACATCGAAACAACGATAGTTTGCAACTATATTGTGCACAATTTATTTTTATCGCCTTTATCGAGATTAAGCCCATGAGCCAGTGTTACTCCCCAAGTACATTGAATGCAGACGAAAAATTGTTACTAGAGAATCAAGTCTGCTTTCCACTATACAGCGCTGCTAACGCTGTGATTCGCGCGTACCGACCGTTGTTGGACGCACTTGATCTCACCTACTCGCAGTACTTGGTAATGATGGTATTGTGGGAAAAAGATGGCACAAGCGTAAAACAGCTGGGATCACAGCTTCACCTCGATTCAGGAACGCTCACCCCGTTGCTAAACCGCTTAGAAGCAAAAGGCCTTGTGAGCAGCGGAAGAAGTGAAACCGACGAGCGCGTACGCGTATTGAACCTTACCGATGCAGGCAGATCACTTAAAGATCAGGCGAAATCCGTCCCTGATGCCATTGCCTGTAAGTTCACGTTGGATCTAGAAGAATTGGTGACGCTAAAA
>NZ_JAWOUB010000852.1:0-539 GCF_033339195.1 Vibrio sp. 811 | reverse complement strand
TATCCGCAGACATGCTGGTTTGTTTGATTTCGGCTTGTTCGTTCTTTTGTGACATGGTTGCAGCAACGAGCACCCCACCAACAAGCGTTAATGCGATAAAAATACTGTGCCAACCAAAGCTATCCGCTAAAACCACACCCAGTTGAGGCGCAAGTGCTGGTGATAGTGCCACCAACGGCATGATGGTGGCAAAAATTTGCTGGCTACTGCTGGAGTAACGCTTGATTACCATCGCTTGCCAGATAACCGCAGGAGCACACACGCCGATTGCTTGCACAAAGCGCAGTGTCAGTAGCTGCCAAACTTCATCGCAGAATGCTAAGCCGAATGAGGCAATGGTAAAGAGCACCAGACCTGCGGCCAGCGTATTGCGGTGACCAAATTTATCCGATGCCAATCCCCACATCAACTGACCAAAAGCCATACCTACAAGAAATACGGTCAGAGAAAGTGCGATTTGTTCGGGACCTGTAGCAAAGTCGATTTCCATCGCTTTGAACGCAGGTAAGTACATGTCAGTGGCAACAAAGCCAAGCATG
>NZ_JAWOUB010000851.1:0-539 GCF_033339195.1 Vibrio sp. 811 | reverse complement strand
AACTTTATACATCGATGAAGCAAGCCGAAGCGATTGCAAAAGGAGAGCAGACTCCTGCGAATGTCACTCGTTATGAGATTGCCGATGTTAAAGCGATCCGAGCACAACTGGATGTCAGCCAAAAAGAGTTGGCACAAGCGATGGATGTGAGTATTGATAC
The DNA here is from genome assembly GCF_033339195.1 of Vibrio sp. 811. Lineage (NCBI taxonomy): Bacteria > Pseudomonadati > Pseudomonadota > Gammaproteobacteria > Vibrionales > Vibrionaceae > Vibrio > Vibrio sp. 811. Next base: position 379 of record NZ_JAWOUB010000851.1, on the reverse strand, counting down.
CGTGAAAAGTTGGGAGCAAGGACGGAGAAATCCGACAGGTTTAGCAAGCAAAGTCCTGACTCTACTCTCTAAAGAGCCAGAGCTTTATGCGAAGTTTTCAGTTTAAAGATTAAGAGGTGTCTATGAGTGCAGCTGTTACTTTTGAGCAATTCTGTCAGCGTTACGAGTACGATCCGAGAAGTTCGTTATCTCGCTTTGAATATGCGACGTACAAAGAGACGAAGTACAAAGAGAACTTGGAGATAGCTAACGAGCTGATCACCAAAGATGCCATCGATAAGATGAAAACATAGAAAAAACGCCCTTAGAGGGCGTTTTTTGTTTCAATCGAACAGCGAACTTTTTGCCCTGTAAATCGCTCTGAAAGCGTCACAAACTT
>NZ_JAWOUB010000850.1:0-539 GCF_033339195.1 Vibrio sp. 811 | reverse complement strand
GCATCTGACATTTCATACATGAATAAATACAAAAAGCCTGAATTTAAGGCTAAATTTCTTTTACCTCGTTATTGGGGTACGTTAATTCTCATCGGCGTGATGTACTCATTGAGCCTTCTTCCTTTTAATGTTCAATTAGCGCTAGGACGCGGTATTGGCCGTTTAGCCATGCGAATAATGAAAAAGCGTCAAGTGACGATACGGCGCAATCTTGAGCTTTGTTTTCCTCACATGGGCGAATCTCAACGCGAGGCGATTTTAAAAGATAATATCGACAACTCCGGTATTGCACTCTTCGAAACAGCGATGGCATGGTTTTGGTCAGATAAAAGAGTCAGTAAGCACGTTACGATTAAAGGAATGGAGCATTTAGAAGCGTTAGAAAAGTCCGGTAAAGGTGCCTTAATGTTGGCCGTCCATTCAATGAACTTGGAATTAGGTGCTCGCGCATTTGGCATTCAAAAATCTGGGACGGGTGTCTATCGACCAAACAACAATCCGTGTTTCGATTATTTCCAATACAAAGGGCGTTCTCGTTC
>NZ_JAWOUB010000849.1:0-539 GCF_033339195.1 Vibrio sp. 811 | reverse complement strand
TACAAAGTCAAATCTGGCGACTCGTTGAGTATGTTGGCGAAGAAATACGGTACGACCTCAAAAGTGATTCGTCGTGCTAACGGCCTGTCGAACAACAACATTCGCATTGGTCAGTACTTACTTATTCCGACGTCAACCAAAGACGATTCAAAGTACGCACTTACAGCGCAAAACCGTTTGAACAAAACGCAATCGCAAGCTCGTGGCCAACTGAAACTGTCACACGTTGTGCAATCGGGTGAAAGTTTGTGGTCTATCGCTCGTGACAACAAGGTTTCACACAAATCGCTAGCAAAATGGAACGGCATGGGACCAAAAGATACCCTGCGCGTCGGTCAAAAGCTGGTGATTTGGAAAAAATCAGACCAAGGCGCCGTGATTCGTACCGTGTTCTACAACGTTCGCTCTGGCGACACCATCAGTGGCATAGCAAGCAAATTCAAGGTGAAGAGCAACGACATCGTAAAATGGAACTCGCTGCATAAGCAGAAGTACCTAAAACCGGGTCAAAAACTTAAGCTGTACGTAGATGTAACTAA
>NZ_JAWOUB010000848.1:0-540 GCF_033339195.1 Vibrio sp. 811 | reverse complement strand
CGCGATCGCCATTTTTGAAGACCCTTTAACCAATCCTCGTTGTTCTGTGAGTTTTTCTCGCGGAGAGCTTTACCCTATTCAAAAGTACCCTGAGATTTTCTGGGATTGGGCCTGCCAATTTGATACATCCGAAAGCATTATTCCTCTGGCGATTAACACTTGTAACTGGAATCACACCCAAGATTTAGGTGGCGAAAGCGACATAATGATGCTCGACAACACGCCAATAAAACGCACCTATTTACTTATCCAATCTGTCCAAGCTCGCACCGCACACAATATTTACGAAGAAAGCTACGACGCAATGCAGCTCGCGGCTGCGCGTTGGCAATGCATTCGAGCCGAGAAAAATGCATCACAAGAGATGCGACATCGAGACATCCGTGAAGCTCAATACGTCGATGAAATTAGCCAGCGCGAACGTTTTATCGAAAACATGAAGTTAGTTCAGCAAGTCGCACTCGAGATCTCCAACCCTGATTCCTTAAAAGATTTGTATTACAAAGCCGTCGAAGCCCTGCGTGAACGATTGGGCTTTGA
>NZ_JAWOUB010000847.1:0-540 GCF_033339195.1 Vibrio sp. 811 | reverse complement strand
CTGTCCGCAAAACCGTTTGTGTGAGGGGACGTGCACACTAAATGACGATTTTGGTGCAGTCACGATAGGTAACATAGAAAAGTACATTACCGACAAAGCGTTTGAAATGGGCTGGAAGCCTGACATGTCCAAAGTGGAGTGGACGGATAAAAAGGTGGCAATCATCGGTGCCGGCCCTGCTGGTCTGGCAGCAGCAGACATCTTAGTTCGCAACGGTGTAAAACCGGTGGTGTTTGACCGTTACCCAGAGATTGGTGGCCTACTTACCTTTGGTATTCCTTCTTTCAAATTGGAAAAAGGGGTCATGGAAAATCGTCGTCGGGTATTTACCGAAATGGGCGTTGAGTTCCGCATGAATGTGGAAGTCGGCCAAGATGTGCAGATGCAAGAACTGCTTGATGAATACGATGCGGTTTTCTTAGGTGTGGGCACATACAAATACATGCGCGCCGGTTTGGAAAATGAAGACGCGCCGGGCGTTTATGACGCCCTACCATTTTTGATTTCCAATACCTATAAGGTTATGGAGCTAGAACATAA
>NZ_JAWOUB010000846.1:0-540 GCF_033339195.1 Vibrio sp. 811 | reverse complement strand
ATCAGATAAAGAGCTGCGTGTTGCTCTACTTCCTTTTGCCGCTGCATATTCTTACGCTCCTATTTCTGAGTTCTATGTTGGTGCAATTGTTCGAGGCTTGTCTGGCCGTCTGTACTTTGGTGCAAACATGGAGTTCTTTGGTGTTCAGTTAGGCCAAACTGTTCACGCAGAACAATCTGCAATTAGCCACGCTTGGATGAAAGGCGAACACGGTGTCAAAGACATCACCATCAACTTTAGCCCTTGTGGTCACTGCCGCCAGTTTATGAACGAACTGTCGACTGCTAAAGAGTTGAAAGTTCAGCTACCTGAGCGCGACGAAAAGTCATTACATGAATACTTACCAGAAGCTTTTGGTCCAGCAGACCTTGGTATTGAGTCTGGTTTGATGGCCGAAGTAAAACACCAATTTGTGTGTGATGATGAAGACGCATTGATTCAACAAGCCGTCGAAGCGATGAACATGAGCCATGCGCCGTATACCAATAACCTCAGTGGTTTGGCATTAGAGCTCGCGAACGGTCGTGTGTTTAAAGGTGC
>NZ_JAWOUB010000845.1:0-540 GCF_033339195.1 Vibrio sp. 811 | reverse complement strand
TACCTTTGCGGTTAACTGCATCACGATGGGGATCGGGATGGGGCTATCGACCAACATTGGCCGCTTGCTTGGTCAAGGTCATGCTCCACAAGCGGCGCGATTTACGACTCACGGTTTGCTGTTGGCGGTGTTGCTCGTCGCTATCGCTTCTTCTATTGGCTTTGCTACCATTGCGCCACTGTTTCGTTTCCTTGGCGCGGCCGACGATCTGATTCCACTCATCGAACAATACATGCAGGTGTGGTATCTCACCATTCCGCTGTTGGTGATCCCAATGGCGGGCAACAGTGCGATCCGTGCCACTGGCGACACTAAGACACCCGCTAAGATCATGATGTTGGCCGGTCTGATCAACGGCATGCTCGATCCACTACTGATTTTCGGTTACGGCCCCTTCCCAGAACTTGGCATTCAGGGCGCTGCTATAGCGAGTGCCTTTAGTTGGCTAGGCGCTTTGTGCGGCTCTTTCTATGTGTTGGTGAAACGCGAAAAACTGCTCGCACAACCTCAATGGGCCTCATTGAAACAAGATTGGCAACA
>NZ_JAWOUB010000844.1:0-541 GCF_033339195.1 Vibrio sp. 811 | reverse complement strand
GGCGGTTTCACGAGTTTGCATTTCGGCAGGAAAGTTCTTTTCAATCCCGTCCTCTTCTGTGCCGCCAAACGGTGGGTTAGTCGCAATCACATTGATATTGCTATCCCAACTTGAAAGCGGCTTATTGAGCGTGTTGCCATGCTTAATCTGCACAGGGACTTCGATACCGTGGAGCATCATATTGGTGATACACAGCAAATGTGGCAGTTGTTTCTTTTCTACACCATGGATTTGCTTTTGCAGCGTTTGGTGGTCGGCTGCGCTTGTTACGTAGTTCTCTTTAACGTGATCGAACGAGCAAGCCAGGAATCCGCCCGTACCGCAGGCGGGATCCATAATCTGCTCACCTAGTTTAGGGTCAAGACGATTGACGATAAAGCGAGTCACTGCGCGAGGGGTGTAGAACTCACCCGCATTACCTGCGCTTTGTAGGTCGCGTAGGATTTGCTCGTAGATATCACCAAACAGGTGACGTTCTTTAGAGTCAGTAAAGTCGATTTCGTTGAGCTTGTTAATCACTTGGCGCAGCAGTGTGCCATTT
>NZ_JAWOUB010000843.1:0-541 GCF_033339195.1 Vibrio sp. 811 | reverse complement strand
TTGTTTACCCACTCCAGTGTTTGCTCGACATCTAAGTCACCACCGATCGTGATCGTCGCGTTATTTGGACCGTACCAACGCAGAAAAAATGCTTTAAGATCATTCACATCAACACGGTCAAGATCTTCAACGTAACCGATGGTTTGCCATGAGTAAGGATGTCCTTCTGGGTATAACGCTTCAGACATACGTTCCCAAATCAAAGCGTACGGACGGTTGTTGTAACGTTGCGCACGCTCATTTTTCACCGTAGATCGTTGAATTTCAAATTTGCGCTGTGAAACCGCATCAAGCAAAAAGCCCATACGATCCGATTCAAGCCACAGCATTTTTTCCAGCTGATTTGCAGGAACGGTTTCAAAGTAGTTGGTGCGATCGCGATTGGTCGTACCGTTTAACGTACCACCCGCCTCTGTGATGATTTTGAAGTGCTCTTGATCGCCAACGTTCTCTGAACCTTGGAACATCATATGTTCAAAGAAGTGCGCAAAGCCCGACTTACCGATTTCTTCACGAGCTGAACCGACGTGATACGTGACAT
>NZ_JAWOUB010000842.1:0-541 GCF_033339195.1 Vibrio sp. 811 | reverse complement strand
GTATTCGTTAACGTCAATTGGGCTATGGCTTTCTAGATAGTCTTTCAAGACTTCTGCATCGGTAAAACCTGTGTTGACGTAGCCAGGGTGCGTATCAATTTTAGGGTAACCATCGCCACCAGAAGCGTTGTAACTTGGTACTGTGAAGCGGTAACGACCATCTAAACGCAGTTGCTTGTTACCGATAAATACATTGGTGACTTTGTCATTTTCAATACGCATAGAGATACCCGCAAACTGCGCGTAAGCACCTGAATCAACTGGCTTGGTTGCAACAATGTTTAGGTAATCCAAGACTTCTTGCCCAGACATATCGACGTAAGAAACCATGTTGCCAAATGGCTGTACGGTCAGCACATCTTTGTATGTGATGTCACCAGCTTCAATAGAATCACGCACACCACCTGAGTTCATCACTGCGAAATCTGCTTTTGCACGTTCCATATGAGCCGTTGCAATTAAACGACCTAGATTCGTCTGTTGGAATCGCACGACATCACGGTCACCTTCTAGCTTACCGTTTGATTCCGCAATTTTCACA
>NZ_JAWOUB010000841.1:0-541 GCF_033339195.1 Vibrio sp. 811 | reverse complement strand
CAAGCTGAACAAGTGGTGCGAGAAGGTACCGTCTTAGTGGTTCTTTCCGACCGCGCATTAGTTAAAGGCAAGTTGCCAATTCCAGCCGCCATGGCTGTCGGCGCCGTGCAAACTCGCTTAGTTACAGCCAACCTTCGTTGTGATGCCAACATCGTCGCGGAAACCGCAACCGCACGTGACCCTCATCAATTTGCCGTATTGCTAGGCTTTGGCGCTACGGCGGTTTATCCGTATCTAGCTTATGAAGCGCTAGGCAAGTTGATTGACGATGGTGCCCTAGATAAAGACTACCGCGATGTTATGCAGAACTATCAGTATGGCATCAACAAAGGCTTGTACAAAATCATGTCGAAGATGGGTATTTCGACCATCGCCTCTTACCGTTGCTCACAATTGTTCGAAGCTGTTGGGTTGAGCCGGGAAGTGGTCGACTTGTGCTTTAAAGGCGTAACCACTCGCATCGAAGGCGCAAACTTTGATGATTTCCAACAAGATTTAACCAACTTGTCCCGCAAGGCGTGGGCAAAACGTAAATCGATTG
>NZ_JAWOUB010000840.1:0-542 GCF_033339195.1 Vibrio sp. 811 | reverse complement strand
TTAGCGCTCGACAAAACAGGGCTTGCGAAGCTGGTGGTACACAGTATTCCGTTTGATGAATTCTCGCCTTATGTGGTGCTATTCGGCGCGGCATTCCTTTGCTTACTAATGGCAAACTTCATGTCACACACGGCCACAGCCAACTTGCTGATGCCAATAATGGCTGCACTTGGTACGTCCATGGCTTCTTTGACGCCATTAGGTGGTGAAGTCACGCTTATCCTTGTTGTGACCTTCGCGGCTTCGCTTGGTATGTCATTGCCTATCAGTACACCGCCTAACGCGCTCGCGCATGCCACTGGTCATGTAGAAAGTAGCCAAATGGCGAGAGTAGGTGCGGTACTTGGTATTGTTGGTGTGCTGCTAAGCTTTGTGATGGTGTGGATTCTTCATACGGTTGGGCATATTGGGTAATACATGTACGAAACCAAGTTAGATGCGTTAGTAGAACGCTACTTTAATCATATCGAACGTCGGCTGACTGTGTTGGCCGGCTCCGTATTGATCGAACAGCAAGGCTACAACGACCGTCTATACTATGT
>NZ_JAWOUB010000839.1:0-542 GCF_033339195.1 Vibrio sp. 811 | reverse complement strand
AACAGTAAGTTCACTTGGCCTGAGCGTCCGCCGACAATTAGGTCCGTTCCTGAAATGGTGTTCGCAAAGCTGTCTTTTGCTTGAGTGCGGATACGTTCTACGCCAAGCAGCAAGATTACCGATATTGCTACCGTCATGATCGTCAACACCGCTGTCGCTTTGCGGTTCATCAAGCTTTTCCAAGCGAGTTTGATTACAGCACTCACGCTAGCACCTCCATGTTGCTGCCTTGGTTTATTTCTGGCAGATTAATGGTGCGATCGAACAAGCTTTCCAGAGTTGGATCATGGCTGACAAAGATTAATGTCGCGTTGGCTTGATTAGCCTGTTCCATCAGCAGCTCGATGAACGCCATGCGATTATCATGATCGAGTGCAGATGTCGGCTCGTCAGCAATGACTAACGCAGGATGCCCTATCAGCGCACGAGCTGCAGCCACTCGCTGTTGTTGTCCAATACTCAGCTCCGACACTGGGCGAGAGTGTAAATTTGTCGGTAAATGAAGCCGCTCCAACAAGGTTTTCGCTTGTGATAAAAGCTCT
>NZ_JAWOUB010000838.1:0-542 GCF_033339195.1 Vibrio sp. 811 | reverse complement strand
CAGCAAGCTCTGGGATATGACGATTGATAAGCACCATACCTTTCACTTCTTGGGCATAGCCAATTAGCTCCTCATCAGATAAGCCTTTCGAGTGGATGACTATTGCATCGCAACGGCTGTTGATCAGCAATTCTAGGGCTTGACGTTCATCTTCTGGATTATGGTAACCGTTGCCAATCAAGATATGTTTGCCATTTTCGCGCGCGACATTGTCGACGGATTTGACCAGCGTGCCGAAGAAAGGATCGGACACATCACTCACCAACACACCCATGGTATTTGTGCTTTGACTCACCAGTGCGCGAGCTGCGGCATTGGGTCTGTAACCCAATTTGCTCATTGCTTTGGTGACCGACTCTACCGATGATTGACTGGCTTTTGGGGACTTGTTGATCACGCGAGAAACCGTTGCGACCGAAACACCTGCTTCTTTCGCGACATCCTTGATCGTTGCCATATAGAACCTTTAGTGGCTAAAAATTTTGACTGAAAGTATTAAACACCCATTGTGTAATAAGTGCAATTTGATAGAGGATTTGCTT
>NZ_JAWOUB010000837.1:0-542 GCF_033339195.1 Vibrio sp. 811 | reverse complement strand
CACCGTGCATCCAACGAACAAGCGTGTTCGAGAATAACATTAGAATCACACCACTGATCAATGCAGTTACTGCGATGCCACTAAAGATAGCCATTGCACCAAGTTCACCCACATGAGAACCCACGTAACCAGCGACATAGTTCGCAATAGCGTTACAACCAAACCATGCACCCATCATCAACGATGCAAGACGTAGCGGAGCCAGTTTGGTTACAAGAGACAGGCCAATAGGGGATAGACACAGTTCACCCAAAGTATGGAAGAAGAACGCGCCAACTAGCCATAGCATGGATGTTTTCACGTTAGTATCACCACCTTGCTCCATTACTGCACCAACCATGCATAGGAAGCCTAGTGCCAAGAAGAACATGGCTAAAGCAAATTTCGCTGGTGAGTTTGGTTCACGTTTACCTAGTTTCACCCATAGAACCGCAAGGACAGGCGCAAGCGTAATGATAAAGAATGGGTTTAGTGACTGGAACCAAGCTGCAGGTACTTCAAAGCCGCCAATCATACGATTGGTGTACTGCTGAGTGTAAATG
>NZ_JAWOUB010000836.1:0-543 GCF_033339195.1 Vibrio sp. 811 | reverse complement strand
CAGGTTCGCGTGCGCTGATGTTGGGCGTTGGCGGAGTATCTCCGGATGCTGCGGATGCAGATGTGATTTTGCACGAGCTAGGACACGGGATTCACTATCAAATCGTTCCCGACTGGGCGTATGGCCACACTGGCGCGATTGGGGAAGGTGTCGGTGATTACTGGGCGGGCAGTGCGAGCTACCGAACACAATATTTAGATGCGGCTCGCCGTGGTCAGGAATTTGAGATTGATACGGTGTTCAACTGGGATGGCATGTTTGGCGTTCGCCGCGCAACACGCAGTCTCTGGAACCAACGTGCTCGCTACTTTGAAGGAGCGGAATACCGAGCGCATGAAAGTGTTGGTGGTGAATTGGGCGACGAGTTGTGGTCGACACCTTTATTCCAAGCCTTGAAAGCGTCCGTTGCTCGTTTTGGAGATGGTTCGGATCGTGTTTTCCGTGACTTTGACTCGATTGTGCTTGAAGGCATGTACGGCGTGGGTCGTGGTGTGAAAATGCATGATTTGGCGGAGTCCACCGTGTTTGCCGCGACAATGCTTT
>NZ_JAWOUB010000835.1:0-543 GCF_033339195.1 Vibrio sp. 811 | reverse complement strand
CCAGTTGATGTCGCGTTACATTTACGAGCACTTGTTCCTGTCGCACCTGTACTTCTCTGAGTTGAGCGAAAAACCGCGCTTCTTTACCCTCGTGCGCTCCGCAACGCCGCCAGGACAACCAGTGAAGCGCATTTCCACTCGTCGCCCTTACGACGATCCGGGCGTTGAACGCGTTTACTACCGAATCATTCCAGAACAAGGCACTATTGTTGACAAAACGCACATGCCATTTGCGCTCAACAAACAGCGCATCAGTAACTGGAAAAAATGGTTTATTGAAACGGATTACTCCGTTACTCAGCTACCTAGCTACGAGCCAGAAGTTGCAGCTAACCCGATGACGGCATTCATTGATATGCCAGTGAAGTCTCGCTTCAAATTCATGCTTGATAACGCGCAAAACACCATAATGGCGTATATCAAAGGCCCTGTTTGTCGTGGTCAGCTTGCACTTAACGTCATCAATGATCGCTTCTGGGTATTCTTCTTAGACCCAGACAAAGCTGACATTCCTGAGGTTAACGAGTTCTACCGTTCAGAAGC
>NZ_JAWOUB010000834.1:0-543 GCF_033339195.1 Vibrio sp. 811 | reverse complement strand
CGCTTAATCCACTTTGCTGTCAACTGATATCTGCCCGGATGCGCCAATACCGCTTTACCACCAGCGGCATGAATAGCATCGACAGCCTCTTTCATTGAACACCAATTTGGCGGTACATAACCCGGGTTATTGCGAGTGAGATACTTTTTGAACACCATTTGCATGGTTTTCGCATAACCATTATCAACTAACCACTTAGCAAAGTGAGCTCGGGTAATCGGCGCGTCACCAGCCAGTTGCTGAACTTCTTCTAACACCCCTTCACGAGTGGCCTTTTGCAGACGAGAAGCGATCAGCTCAGAACGAGCCACACGATGTTGCTTTTGTTGCTCAATCAATGCCGCTAATGCAGGATTTTCAGGATCAATATTCAAACCAACGATATGGATATCTTTATTCTGCCAAACGGTTGATATTTCAATACCGTTAATGATTTTTATCGGCAAGTCGTTCTCTTCAACGTATTGCTTGGCACGCGCTAAACCGTCAACCGTGTCGTGATCTGTAATCGCCAAAACCTCGATATCAAAACCCAGTGCCCTA
>NZ_JAWOUB010000833.1:0-543 GCF_033339195.1 Vibrio sp. 811 | reverse complement strand
TCACATTTCTGACGTGTTGATACTGCAAGCTGTTGGATGAAAAGCTGATCTCTATGCTTGAGCTTGGATCTGATACTGACGTTGAGCCGTCACTAGCTGATTGTAGAGGCCCGCATCAGGGATAAGGCTCTTGTTGCGCTCACCTAAAGTGCGGCGCTCATGGCCTGACAAATTATGATAAACGTCTTCAGGAAGATCGAACGTATCTTCTGGCAAGTAGGTTAGGGCGTCTGGTTTTAGGTAGTGGCTCAACTTTGCAGATGGCAGACCCGCATTATGGAATTGTTTCGCTTGTAATGCGGCGAGCTCGTAGCTGCTGCTATCGGAGCGCAAAGCTTGAGGCTGAGAGAGCCCAAACTGTTGACGAAGAATCTCGTCGCTTGTGGCCGTTTCTTTAATTTCTTCAACCGGTACGACATCTCGAACATCGTTTGAGAACATAGACAAAATCAGCGAAAAATCGGCACGACGACCTTCGTGAACAGCATGGTTGATACCGTTGCCGAACTGAATTTCGTTGATAATTGCTGCTTTGTCTAACGT
>NZ_JAWOUB010000832.1:0-544 GCF_033339195.1 Vibrio sp. 811 | reverse complement strand
TAAACTTTGCACACAGGATCAAAGTTTATAAATTTCGTTTTAACGGCAGGATATATCGCGTCGCCTTATTAGTAAGTCTTTACGTGTTATCCCAAAAAAGAAAAAAGCCAGCAGTAACTGGCTTAAATTCGTGTTCATGAAAGCTAGAATAACTTACTAGACCAACCGAGTTTGTTCCTTAATACGTGATAGTAGCTGTAGTCTTTCGGATGGATGAGTTTGAGTACATTTGGGCTTTGATAAATGTGGATCTCATCGCCGGGAGAAACTGGCAGCGACACTTGTCCATCACAACTTACTTCTTGTGTACCGCGATTTTCTGGTGACACAATCAGTTTGATTCTACGTTTGCCATCAACCACCAACGGTCGGCTAGATAAGGTATGAGGGAACATAGGCACCAGTGAAATGGCATTCAGGCTTGGTGACAGAATAGGGCCACCACCAGAAAGTGAGTATGCTGTCGAGCCTGTTGGTGTGGAGACAATCAACCCATCGGCGCGTAAAGAGAAGGCAAAGCTTTCATCAATGTACACCTCAAACT
>NZ_JAWOUB010000831.1:0-544 GCF_033339195.1 Vibrio sp. 811 | reverse complement strand
TCGCCACTATTTACCACCGCTTCGAAGCGTTCACGAACTTCACGAGCGCGTTCTAGATCTTCATCCGTCATGTTTTGAATCGCACGTTCCAGAATGTGGCATTCCACAACTGCACGCAGTTCAAATAGCTCATCGATTTTATCTGGAGACAGTTCAGTCACTGTCGCGCCTTTATGTGGCTCGAAACTGACTAAACCCTGCGCTTCCAATTGTACTAGTGCTTCACGCACAGGAATTCGGCTGACATTGAACTCTTTTGCTAACGCATCCTGACGTAAAGGCTGACCAGTTTTTAACTCGCCCTTCAGGATCTGAGTTCGAATTGCTTCTTCAACGAGCTGAGTACGCGTCTTAAAAACAGGTTTTTGTGACATTGAAGGCTCCCCTCAAAAATAAATATTGTATCCAATCCATTTAACTCTAGTAGTTTATTGTTTTTCCGGCTTAAGCCAACTACGAAATAAGGTTTTGAGAAGTAGAGTGAATTAAAAGGCACCAACTGGTGCCTTTTTGAACCATTTAGCTAAGTGTATGTTGCCTGTTA
>NZ_JAWOUB010000830.1:0-544 GCF_033339195.1 Vibrio sp. 811 | reverse complement strand
CATGAGTTTAAAGAACAAACTGCTTTGAGTTTAGCCATGCTAGGCAACAACCAAGCTGCTGCATAATAAAGGAATATCCTATGTCTGTAACAAGCTCTACGAAAATACTAGAACAACAGGACGCGAAGCGTTCATGGAATTTTGCTGGGATTTGGGACCGATTCGGCATGCTGATGGTGTTCGCTGGTCTGTTTTTATTGTGTGCTTTCTTTGTGCCTTACTTTGCGACGTTCATCAATATGAAAGGTCTGGGTTTGGCGATCTCTATGAGTGGCATGGTGGCGTGTGCCATGCTGTTTTGCTTGGCGTGTGGTGATCTGGATTTGTCGGTCGCGTCCATCATTGCTTGCTCTGGTGTGGTTACCGCCGTCGCAATTAACGCAACCAGCAGCGTGGTACTTGGTGTGGGCGCAGGTCTACTTTCTGGCGTTGCTTTTGGTCTGTTAAACGGTTTTGTCATTGCTAAGTTGCAAATCAACGCACTGATCACCACTTTGGCGACTATGCAGATAGCACGAGGCTTGGGCTACATCATTTCAGATGG
>NZ_JAWOUB010000829.1:0-544 GCF_033339195.1 Vibrio sp. 811 | reverse complement strand
CTCTGCATGGATAGCTTGTTATTTACAGCAACCTCCGGTGCAAGCCGAGTTCTTAAAGCGCAACACGTTCGTTCGAATAACTTGTCGAACGCGGATACCGCAGGTTTCCGTGCGGATATGGAACGTGTTCGTAGCGTGGAGTTACAAGGCCCGGGCTTTGATGGCCGAACCATGGTGGTCACAAACTCTGCATCAACGCGTTTTGATTCTGGCGACGTTGTGAAAACAGGTCGTGCGCTCGACGTTGCCGTCATGGGTGAAGGTTACCTTGCGGTAGAAACGCCAGCGGGTAATGAGGCTTACACGCGTGCCGGTAACATTCAAATCGATACCTTTGGCGCAATGTCTATCAACGGGTTCCCGGTTGTGGGTGAAAACGGTCCGTTGGTGGTGCCTGATTATCAAAAAATCGAAATCAGTGAGCGTGGCCTTGTCTCGGTTATTCCACCGGGCGGCGGTGCAGAAATCGCAGTCGGCACATTGAAACTGGTGAAGCCAGAAATCAATCAGCTGCAAAAAGAGAGCGACAGCTTGCTTCACAGTG
>NZ_JAWOUB010000828.1:0-544 GCF_033339195.1 Vibrio sp. 811 | reverse complement strand
ACGCCAAGCACATCGCCGAGCAAAATGAGTACGATAGAAGGAGGAATAATTTGCCCCAACGTACCTGAAGCACAAATGGTTCCGCACGCGAGGCCTTTGTCATAGTTGTATTTGAGCATCACAGGCAGAGAGATCAACCCCATGGCCACCACCGATGCTCCCACTACGCCAGTCGATGCCGCAAGTAGCGCGCCCACCAGCACCGTCGAAATTGCGATGCCGCCACGGACGCCACCAAACAGACGCCCCATCGATTCCAGCAGCTGCTCTGCTAGCTTCGTTTTTTGCAGCACGAGCCCCATGAAAACAAACAGCGGTACAGCCATCAGCACCGTGTTTTCCATGATGGATTGAATTCGATATGGCATGAAGGCAAACATGTCCATGCCCTCTGCCCAAACACCAAAAATAAGAGCAATACCGCCGAATGTGAACGCGACGGGAAACCCGAGCAGTAGCGCAAAGAGCGCCACAAAAAACATCACTATACCGATCATAATGACTTCCTTTTACGACTTACCGTTGTTACCGGCATAGATAAGAT
>NZ_JAWOUB010000827.1:0-544 GCF_033339195.1 Vibrio sp. 811 | reverse complement strand
TGAATCGATACATCCAATGCGCTGACGGGTTCATCACACACCACCAAGTCCGGATTGAGGATTAAGGCTCGCGCGATGCCAACACGTTGGCACTGACCGCCAGAAAACTCATGCGGATATCGGTTACGTTGGCTTGCCAACAGACCCACTTTGTCCATCATCTCAATGACGCGTTTTTCGACTTCGGCGCGTTTAAGTTGAGGCTGGTGTGTGAGTAACGGCTCTGCGATACATTCTGAAATCGTCAATCTCGGATTGAGGCTCGCCGATGGGTCTTGGAATATCATCTGAAATTCTTGGCGACGACGTGCTAACTTGTTTTTGCTGAAGCCACGCATGTCTTCACCTTTCCAAGTGAGCTTACCGTGCGTGGGTTCAACTAAGCGCAGCAGAGCACGTGCTAAGGTGGATTTTCCGCAGCCTGATTCGCCAACAATGCCGAGCGTTTCGCCTCGATAAACATCCAAATCGATGCCGTTGACGGCTTGTACGATCTTTCTTCGGCTCGGAATGAGATGTCGCGAAACAGGAAAATGCACTTGCA
>NZ_JAWOUB010000826.1:0-544 GCF_033339195.1 Vibrio sp. 811 | reverse complement strand
AAAGCCAAAGCTTATTTTGTTAGAAACTCCATCGAACCCTTTGGTTCGTGTGGTTGATATTGCTGCGGTATGCGAAAAAGCCAAACAAGTGGGCGCTTTGGTTGCGGTAGACAATACCTTTTTGACACCGGTGTACCAAAAGCCTTTGGATCTCGGTGCTGACTTTGTTATCCACTCAACCACAAAATACATTAATGGTCACTCGGACGTGATTGGTGGTGTGGTGATCACCAAAACAGAGGCGCACGCAGAAGAACTTGCATGGTGGGGAAACTGTATTGGCGCCACGGGTACGCCTTTCGATAGTTACATGACGTTGCGTGGGATCCGCACTTTAGGCGCCCGTATGCGAGTGCACGAAGAAAGCTCTCAACACGTACTCAACTACCTACAACAGCAGGCTTTGGTCGCGAAGATTTACCATCCGAGCTTGCCAGATCACCCTGGTCACGAAATCGCGAAAAAGCAGCAGTCGGGTTTTGGTTCTATGTTGAGCTTTGAATTTGCAGGCTCATTTGAGCAACTTAAAGTGTTTGTTAAAGAG
>NZ_JAWOUB010000825.1:0-544 GCF_033339195.1 Vibrio sp. 811 | reverse complement strand
CGCACTCGCTCGCTCGTTTGTTTGTGCCTTGCCGCTGCAATCAGTTCACCAACAACTTACGCCAATAGCATCGACTTGCCTGATATTGGTACGGCAGCTGGCGGCACGCTTTCTATAGACCAAGAGTTGATTTATGGCGACGCGTACATGCGCATGCTCAGAGCCAGTAAGCCTATCGTCAACGATCCGGTCATCAACGAATATATCGATTCCCTCGGACACCGCCTCGTGGCCAACGCGAACGATGTAAAAACGCCGTTCCACTTCTTCATGATTCGTGATCGTAATATCAACGCCTTTGCCTTTTTTGGCGGTTACGTTGCATTGCACTCAGGGCTATTTCTTCATGCTCGTAGCGAAAGTGAACTCGCATCCGTTGTCGCGCACGAAATTGCACACGTAACACAGCGCCACCTAGCGCGCAGTATGGAAGACCGAGCAAGGCGCTCTCCAGCTACTTTAGCCGCGCTTGCTGGTGCATTGTTCCTTTCGATTGCTTCGCCAGAAGCAGGCATGGCAGCGATTACCGCCGCAACAGCAGGCA
>NZ_JAWOUB010000824.1:0-544 GCF_033339195.1 Vibrio sp. 811 | reverse complement strand
TCTTGAGTATTTAGTGTGTCTCACGGTTGCGGATATTTGCGCAACCAATCCAGAGTTGTGGAATGCTTGGAAACGCACGCTGCTTGCCGAGCTCTTCTACTCAACGCAACGCGCACTGCGTCGCGGATTAGAAAATCCGGTTGATGTGCGTGAGCGTATTCGCCATAACCAACAAATGGCTTCCGCATTGCTGCGCAAAGAAGGGTTTTCTGCACGCCAAATCGAAGTGTTGTGGCAACGATTCAAAGCCGACTATTTCTTGCGCCATACTCACACTCAAATCGCTTGGCATTGTGCGCATTTGCTGCGTATGGATGATCCAAACAAGCCGCTGGTACTTATCAGCAAAAAGGCTACGCGCGGTGGAACAGAAGTGTTCGTTTACACCAAAGATCAACCAGCGTTGTTTGCTACCGTGGTGGCGGAGCTCGACCGTCGTAACTTTAACGTTCATGACGCACAAATCATGACCAGCAAAGACGGCCACGTGATTGATACCTTCATGGTGCTCGACCAACATGGAGAAGCCATTGACGAATCTCGC
>NZ_JAWOUB010000823.1:0-545 GCF_033339195.1 Vibrio sp. 811 | reverse complement strand
GACCCGTTTTACGTTTGTATTTCTCTTCCCAGTAATCTGCACCTTTGATACCTAGCGCAACTGGGTTGAACGTAAACTCTGTGACACCTTGCTTCTGTTGTTCTTCGTAGTCGGTCAGCGCTTTCAGAGCAGGCTTCGACATAAAGAAGATGATCAAGATACCCACGATGTTCAGCCAAGCCATCAAACCTACGCCAACATCACCCATCGCCCATGCTAGGTTTGCGGTTTTTACTGTACCGTAAAACACTGCTGAGATAAGTACCAGTTTTAAGATAAACATCAGACCGTTCACTTTAAAGGTACGGCGAATGTAGGCAATGTTTGTTTCTGCAATGTAGTAGTAAGCCAAGATAGTGGTGAATGCGAAGAAGAACAGTGCAACAGCGATGAACGGTTTACCAACTCCAGGTAGAGCACTTTCAATCGCCATTTGCGTGAATACTGGACCATTGGCCCCAATATCGGCTGGTAGGTTTTGCACAAGGAATGCACCTTCAACCGCACCGTGTACGTTGTACGCACCTGTGATAAGAATCATAAAC
>NZ_JAWOUB010000822.1:0-545 GCF_033339195.1 Vibrio sp. 811 | reverse complement strand
GATCACGAGGTTGCCGTTTGCCAGCACTTCGATCACTTCGACCCTAATGTAACCACTAATGCTGTTACTCTGCTTCGCAGAAGAGTCGCCAGCAAAGGTGTTGGTGTTGTTTAAGTCATAAGAGAAGTTGTACTTGCCGCCTACTTTCAACTCTTCACCGCCCACTTGTAACGGATCCATTTGCGCTTCGTTGGTTTTCGACAAGTCCGCGTTAGCGCTCTTCGTCGCACTGGTGGTTTCATCTAACGTGACTGTGATGATGTCGCCAATGCCGCGAGGTTTAGAATCATCATACAAATCGGTAATGTGCTCTGGGCTAAACAGAGAACCCGTCGCCGCAGCATAATGCTCAGGCTTTTGTTTTGGATGGATTGGAGCCCACGCTGGATCACCAGCAACCGGATCATTTCTGCCACGCAGTGTATCGACGATGCCGCTACTCTCGTCTTTCGACTTATCGCCTTCAACCGCATCCACAACGGTAGTCGCTTGCGTCACTTCATCCGTTTCGATGGGTTCTAACATCGCACAGCCAGACATGGTTG
>NZ_JAWOUB010000821.1:0-545 GCF_033339195.1 Vibrio sp. 811 | reverse complement strand
GAGTGTAAGTTCTGTTCGACCGCTCAACAGGGCTTCAACCGCAACCTAAAAGTATCTGAAATCATCGGTCAGGTGTGGCGTGCTGCACGTGAAATCGGTTTGCAAAAAGAAACTGGTCGTCGTCCAATCACTAACGTCGTAATGATGGGTATGGGTGAGCCTCTTCTTAACATGAAGAACTTGATCCCTGCGCTAGAAATCATGTTAGATGATCTTGGTTTTGGCCTGTCTAAGCGTCGCGTTACTGTATCGACTTCTGGTGTAGTATCAGGCCTTGATCAGATGACAGGAAAAATCGACGTAGCATTGGCGATTTCTCTACACGCGCCAAACGACAAGTTACGTAGCGAAATCATGCCAATTAACGATCGTTGGGATATTCAAGACTTCTTAGCGTCAGTTCGTCGTTACATCGCATCTTCGAACGCAAACCGTGGCAAAGTAACAGTCGAGTACGTGTTGCTTGATCATGTGAACGATGACATGGATCACGCACGCGAGCTGGCTGAGCTGATGAAAGACACACCATGTAAGATCAACCTGAT
>NZ_JAWOUB010000820.1:0-545 GCF_033339195.1 Vibrio sp. 811 | reverse complement strand
CCCTCCTTTTTATCACCAAACTGTATTAGGCAAACTATGCGAGTTGTATTAGGCCCAATGGAAGGCGTTTTAGACCATTTGATGCGCCAAATCCTGACCGAAATAAACGACTATGATCTGTGTGTGACGGAGTTCGTTCGAGTGATCGATCAAGTCCTGCCAGACCATGTCTTTCATCGCTTATGTCCGGAGCTTATGCAAGGCTCTCAGACCACTTCTGGTGTGCCTGTACATGTTCAACTACTAGGTCAAGAGCCACACTGGATGGCGGAAAACGCAATCCGAGCAGCAGAGCTTGGCGCGCGCGGCATCGACCTAAATTTTGGTTGCCCAGCAAAAATGGTCAACAAAAGCAAAGGAGGTGCGGCGCTATTGCAGCATCCTGAGTTGATTCATAGCGTGGTAAAAGCATGCCGCGACGCAGTGCCTGCGAATATCCCTGTCTCCGCAAAAATTCGTCTGGGCTGGGAAAACCCTGAAGACTGTTTTGAAATCGTGGATGCGATTCAATCTGCGGGAGCGAATGAACTGACCGTTCACGCACG
>NZ_JAWOUB010000819.1:0-545 GCF_033339195.1 Vibrio sp. 811 | reverse complement strand
TCTATTCGATCATGACACGCTTTGTGCAGATTCGTCATTTCTTTGAGATGTGGCGCTTGCTACTTTCGGGCAAAAGTTCAACCAAGGGGATCTCATCATTTCAGGCGCTTGCCGTTTCGCTATCTGGCCGTGTAGGTACAGGTAACATTGCCGGTGTTGCTGCGGCTATCGGCTTTGGTGGCCCTGGCGCCGTATTCTGGATGTGGGTTGTTGCCTTCTTTGGCGCAGCAACAGCATATGCAGAATCCACTCTCGCTCAAATCTACAAAGAAGAAGATGAAGGTGAATTCCGTGGCGGCCCTGCTTACTACATCGAAAAGGCAATGGGGCAAAAATGGTACGCATGGATCTTTGCTATCTCGACCATCTTTGCGTGTGGTGTGCTACTTCCTGGCGTTCAATCCAACAGTATTGGTAACGCGGTAGAAGCAGCATTTGGCTCTGGTGACATGATCGAAACCGCTATTGGTACCTTCAGTTTTGCTAAAATTTTCACTGGTACGGTTGTCTGTGTCATTCTTGCCTTCATCATCTTTGGTGGCGTA
>NZ_JAWOUB010000818.1:282-545 GCF_033339195.1 Vibrio sp. 811 | reverse complement strand
TAGAGCTAAAAGCCAAAGATCTCGGACTGCGTGCGTATGTTCGCTTGTTTAGCCAATGCAATGCATCGACGCAACTTAGCAAAGAACATTACCAGCGTTTTGCGACCAACCACCTAAATGGCAAAGAGGCTTATTTGGGCCGCTTGCGTAAAGTGGATCGTGAAGCGTTGTTTGGCAATATGGATGTGCCAGAAATGGGTTCCTATGTGGTACTGCCGCTGGTGAAGAAGCAGACGCTTGGCGTGCTTGCGTTTTCTAGCGAA
>NZ_JAWOUB010000818.1:0-272 GCF_033339195.1 Vibrio sp. 811 | reverse complement strand
GTAGTGGCACATCTTGCTCAAACATTGGTATGGCAAAGTTACGATGACACCAACTCCCAACACTCCTCTGCCAAATAGTCTTCAAAAGCCTCTTGAACGCTTCTACGAATTCTTGCGAAGCGAAAAGGGGCTCAGCTTGCACACTCAACGCAATTACAAGCAACAGTTGGAAACCATGGCGCAGCATCTTGCCGAAATGGGACTGAAAGATTGGTCTCAAGTTGATGCTGGCTGGGTTCGACAACTTGCGGGTAAAGGCATGCGAGAAGGCA
>NZ_JAWOUB010000817.1:0-546 GCF_033339195.1 Vibrio sp. 811 | reverse complement strand
AAATCGGCGGTAGATGTTGGCGCTCATGCGCAAGGCACCCTGTCATACACAACAAGCCCTGTTCACAATACGGATACTTGGGTTGATTTAGCAAAGCGTTTGGAAGATCTCGGTTGTCATTCTCTGTGTATCAAAGACATGTCTGGCTTGCTAAAGCCTTACGAAGCGCAAGAGCTAATCACGCGCATCAAAGCCTCTTGTGATGTACCACTGGCACTCCACTGCCATGCAACCACTGGTCTTTCTACCGCTACGGCAATCAAAGCGGTAGAGGCTGGTATCGACATCCTCGATACGGCTATTTCTTCTATGAGCTGTACTTACGGGCATACTCCGACAGAAACGGTTGTAGCAATGCTGCAAGGTACTGAGCGCGACACCAATCTGAAACTTGATCAACTAGAACCTATTGCAGCCTACTTCCGTGAAGTACGTAAGAAATACGCGAAGTGGGAAGGGCAACTAAAAGGCGTGGATTCCCGTATCCTTATCGCTCAAGTGCCAGGTGGTATGTTGACGAATATGGAAGGTCAGCTAAAAGAGCAA
>NZ_JAWOUB010000816.1:0-546 GCF_033339195.1 Vibrio sp. 811 | reverse complement strand
CCCGAAAACTTCCTTTGCCATCTCCGGGTCTCTCGATGCGACGCGGTTAAATAGCAACCAGTAGGCAGCATCAAATTCATCAACACTATGGTTGATAAAAACTACAGGGTCGTAGTCGCCAGAGAGTCGCGTGATGATGTTCTGCTCTGCTGTTTCGAGTTTGAAAGAGATCAACACGCCAGAGGCCAGAGCTTCCAATTGGGAAGGTGTTGCCAGTGACAGCTTTTGAACGGTGTCCATGCCCAAAGAAAATTGTGAGGCCGCATCATCTGGACGTTCTTTTGCCAGAGTGGATAGCAGGTTCCACAATGTCAGATCGAACTCGTAGACGTTTCTATCAGCTTCTTCTTGATCGAGGTTGACGGCTCTTGCATCCCACGCACCAATAATATCCAGTTCCAACATTCCGCCCCCCTCACAAATCACGAAGGTTGCGATAGATAGCCAAGACTCGGCTACCATAGTTTCTGGATCGGATCTCGTCTTCCCAGGCGTGATAGCGGCCAACGCCAAGCTCCAAGTCATTTGGAGATGACTGAATGGCTT
>NZ_JAWOUB010000815.1:0-546 GCF_033339195.1 Vibrio sp. 811 | reverse complement strand
AGATCATACGACTCGCTGTATTTCAAATTGAGCGATTGGATGTTCTCATTGATTTCATCCGTGACGTAGACCTGCTCTTCGATGGCGACGGCTATCTGTTGATTTCTTTCTACAACATCTTGGATCAACGACTCTAGTTGCTGAATGCTCTCAAGCGCCGTTCCAAGCAAAGTGACCGTCCCTGTAGACATCTCGTTGCCTTTCTCCAACGCAGAAACCGCAGACTTACTGCCATGTTGAATGCTCTCAATCGCAGATTTGATCTCTGTTGTGGACTCTTGAGTTCGTTTGGCAAGCGTTCTCACTTCATCCGCGACTACCGCAAAACCACGACCTTGCTCGCCTGCCCTTGCCGCTTCTATCGCAGCATTCAATGCCAGAAGATTGGTTTGTTCGGCAATGCCATTAATCACCTCAATAACCGTCCCTATTTGATCCGTTTGTTGATTCAAACGCATCACCACTTTCGAAATCTCACCCAACTCGCCAACAAGGTCGAGAACAGAATGGTTAACGTTATCGACAACATTGCGGCTATCGGTCATG
>NZ_JAWOUB010000814.1:0-546 GCF_033339195.1 Vibrio sp. 811 | reverse complement strand
TAACAACTTGTCTCAAAAGGTGAAGACTCTCAGCTCACAAAATCTCTTTTATTCCTTACCCATTAACCCATGCCGTAGAAACTTGGGAAAAACAGTAAGGAGGCAAGGACGAGAATTTGAATCGCAATGAATGGCATCACGCCACGATAAATATCCCGTGTAGTCACGCCTGCAGGCGCAACCCCTTTCAAATAGAACAAGCTGAAGCCAAATGGCGGTGTTAAGAAGGAGGTTTGTAAGTTCATCGCGATGAGAATAGCAAACCATGTCATGTTGATGCCGAGCAGCTCAGCAACCGGTGCGATAATAGGAACGATGATGAAACAGATTTCAACGAAGTCGATAAAGAAGCCCAGAATCAAAATCACAATCATCGTAATGATCAAGAAGCCCCACTTCTCACCCGGGATCTGCAACATCCATTCTTCGACCAGATAGTCACCGCCTGTATACGTAAACGCCATCGAGAACGCCGTCGCACCCAGCAAAATCGCGAACACCATCGCAGTCACTTTAACCGTCTCTTTCGACGCATCGTAGACCATT
>NZ_JAWOUB010000813.1:0-546 GCF_033339195.1 Vibrio sp. 811 | reverse complement strand
GTTTGGAAGATTTGAATTGCTTCAACACTACCCGCTACGCCGCCAATCTCTACATAGTCGCCAGATTTAAATGGACGGAATGCAACAATCAGTACGCCTGCCGCAAAGTTTGATAGAGAACCTTGTAGAGCAAGACCAACAGCAAGACCTGCCGCACCGATTACAGCAACAACAGATGCCGTTTGAACACCTAAACGGCCCAGAGCTGCGATAAGTACGATAACGAATAGTAGGTAACGAACAAGACCGTGAATAAATTCTACGACCGCCTTATCCATGTTTTTCTTTTCAAGTACTTTGGAAACACTGCCAGCGACTGCTTTAACGATAATATTACCGATAAATAGGATAATCAGCGCTGAAATAATGTTCACACCGTACTGAATAAGTAGGTCTGAGTTGTTTGTAAGCCAAGTCTCAGCTTGAGTCAGCCCATCTGTTAGAGTGGTATCGATACCCATCGATTCACCTGCCATAATTCTTATCCTCAAAAAATAAAGATATATAAATCTAATTGCCGTTAACTTATGAGCCTTGTTTTTTATA
>NZ_JAWOUB010000812.1:0-547 GCF_033339195.1 Vibrio sp. 811 | reverse complement strand
TAAAGCATTTTCAAATGTGATCGCCATGCATCTTTCCTTACAGTCGGCTCGAATACGCCAAGATACAAACAAGATACGTGCCATAAAATTTATTTATATTTATCAATGACTTACAAACAAGAGTGGAAACCAAACTTCCGGTTTACGGAAAGCAAAAAAATTAGGGGGAAAACTCTAATTTCCTCAAAGTGGATACTGTTATTAGGAATTCTTTCGGCAGGACAAACTTTCGCCAACACGGACCAAACCACCTTCTCATCGGAGGAGCTAAAGGCCGTTATCGCGAAACATTTTGAACAAGAAGTAGACCGCGTAGCCAAGTCCAACCAGTGGGGCGAGTATCAACTAGAGTACGATTTGTGGGTGCCAGGTTCTGCCAACCATTTACCCAAATGCGACGCCAAATTGGTGATCACGGGTCGCGATAACCAACCTTTGCCAGTCGGTAACTTAAAGCGTTCCGTCAGTTGCGAAGATCTCACTGCTCCATGGCGAATCAATGTCACGATCAAATCTTCGGTCACACTGCCAGTGGTGGTTGCGGCGA
>NZ_JAWOUB010000811.1:0-547 GCF_033339195.1 Vibrio sp. 811 | reverse complement strand
CCCTGTTTTACATATAAAAAAGGCTCCGAACTGGAGCCTTAAAATTAATGTTGGGTTTCATCTTCAACTGGATTCGAGGTTTGAGACAACCGAATAACTGATAACGATGATTGCAAAAACTCCAATCGGTCTAACATCTCATCTAAAACCGTTTGTTGTAATGCAGCGTTGGAACTACAAGCGCCAGAGCGTACAAACATCGTCATGTGAGAGACATCGCTTACGGCTGACTCGATGAAAGACAAAGAACAATCAAATGGGAAAAAGTTTTCACATGAATTATTCTTATCCAAAGGGATGCTCACAAGCTCAGAATTATTGATGTTTAGTGATTTGTTTGCAATAGTGTTTTTCATAGTAATGTTTCCTTAGCGTGGTTATGTTACTGACTATAAGCACCTGCGATGTTGGCGCATCGTGGGTGCATTCAAAAATTTACTCTTCTGACGTTCCTTCCAAATCCAGTCCTGAAATCAGCTTATCGAGACCAACAGAGCGAATAGCACGTTCATTTTTTTCCATCATCTGTTCAGGTGTTTCTCGAACA
>NZ_JAWOUB010000810.1:0-547 GCF_033339195.1 Vibrio sp. 811 | reverse complement strand
TTACCACAACATCATCATCATGACCGATGCTGACGTCGATGGTTCGCACATCCGTACGCTACTGTTGACCTTCTTCTACCGTCAAATGCCAGAGCTTATCGAGCGTGGTTACGTGTACATCGCTCAGCCACCACTATACAAAGTGAAGAAGGGCAAACAAGAGCAGTACATCAAAGATGAAGAAGCGATGAACCAATACCAAGTATCATTGGCATTGGACAACGCATCACTGCACGTAAACGCAGAAGCTCCAGCTCTAGCTGGCGAAGCGCTAGAAAAACTGGTTCAACAATACAATGCAGGTATCAAGCTTGCTGACCGTATGAGCCGTCGTTACCCTCGCGCCTTAGTGCATGAGCTTATCTACACATCTCGTCTAACGGCTGAGCAGTGTCATGATGCAGCAGTAGTAGAAGCTTGGACAAAACAACTTGTTGAGCAACTAAACGCGAAAGAAGTGGGTGCAAGCCAATACAGCTACGAAGTGGAGCTGCACGCAGAGCTTGGTTTGAGCCTGCCGAAGATCATCGTTCGTACACACGGTGTG
>NZ_JAWOUB010000809.1:0-548 GCF_033339195.1 Vibrio sp. 811 | reverse complement strand
CAACACCTGCTGAGCCGTTTCACCGTACTTAGTGAAGTAGTTGCGCTTTTTGACGTTGTCAGCGCGTTCTTTTCTGGTGAGTGCTGGTTGGTCATACACAACATGACAAATCATGTCGAATGGGTCGAGATCTTTGCCGACTTCCAGCTCTAATGCTTCCCAGATGATGCCTTCTTCTGCCAGTTCATCGATGATTGCTTGCTTTTTATCGGCATCTTGCCAGCGCTTAACAAAGTCATCCATTGAGGTGAACTGTTTTGCCATCGTCTTGCGGGTATAGTCTTTGAATGATTCAGTTACGAGTTTACCGTCGGCATCGTAGTATTGAACACGCTCGGCAATGGCTTTCACCGTTACACCGTTGACATGGAACTTTCTAACTCGATGTTCATCCTGCCAATCATCTTCGGCATTGCTAGCACCTGAAGGAGATGAACTAGAGTCGTATGAAGCTTCTGGTTCTTGGATGCTTTCAGGGTCGATATCTTCCCCTTCAAATGGATCATCTTGTTCAAGCTCATCCTCACCATCGATGATCTCATCGAGTC
>NZ_JAWOUB010000808.1:0-548 GCF_033339195.1 Vibrio sp. 811 | reverse complement strand
AAAACGGTCCAAACCAACAAAATTCATTTCAGGTTGGTACTGATTACCCGAAATAGTGCCATGTTCTGGTTGTTGAACGATGTCCACATTGAACTGATAACCAACGGCCATAAAGTCATTGTCCATCAAGTTCAGTTCGATTGACTTGTTCTTATCGGTTTGCAATGAGTCTGCTTTTGCCTCAACGACATGACTCGCATCCACATTCAGCAGCGCGGCAAACGGTACGAAAGAGAAGCCTGTCTGATTCAAACCAAATGTGTACATGTCGCTATTGCTGCCTGTCCACATCACAGGTAAAGAGGATTTTTCAGTTTTTAGAACACGACCGAAATCAAAGTTCGCTTCAAACTCACCGCCTTCCAATTCCACCACCAACAGATGCTGACCAGCACTTAGTTGGCTTGGCTGAGGGAATAAGATTCGTGATGATTTTTGGAAAGAACCTTGTTGTAGCAGTTCAGCGCTGTCTTGGTCTAACACCAAACGGTAACCCGCATTACCTGAGAATGGGAATCGCCATACTCGGTAAGTCATGTCACTTTAAA
>NZ_JAWOUB010000807.1:0-549 GCF_033339195.1 Vibrio sp. 811 | reverse complement strand
CTACTAACTCCAAAAATTCATCGAAACCACCTTCGTCTGACAACCCTAAGGACAAGCATGAGCGAAAAAAGATCAAAGCTCTAGTGGTTGCAATTCGAGAGGAGCTAAAGAAGGCCACACAGGGCATCAACGAAAACTCTCACGACTGAAAGCAACGGATGTAGTTATCGATTGTTTTCCTGAAGTGTGCCCTTGCTGTGCCCAGTCTGATATAGATGTTCAAGGTGGCCCTTACTACCGCCATCAGGTCTTCGATATTCCAAAACCCACTGTCGATATCACCGAATACCGTTTATTTTCAGGCCAATGTCGGCACTGTAAAGAAACCGTCAAGGCTCAAAAGCCTGACGATGCATCGCAAGGGATTATAGGGCCGAACTTATTAAGTTACATTGGAGTTCTTGCAGGGCAATATCACCTCAGTGTTCGGAAAATCCAATCTCTACTTAAAGAACAGCTTGGCACAACCTTTTCGGTCGGCGCGATTAGCGAAGCGCAAACGAAGGTCGCTTCAATGCTAACGCCATTGCATCAGGCGATAAAACAAGC
>NZ_JAWOUB010000806.1:0-549 GCF_033339195.1 Vibrio sp. 811 | reverse complement strand
AACTGTGCATTGGGGCCAGATGAACTGCGCCCATACGTGGAAGAGCTTTCTCGTATTTCTGAATCATTTGTTTCCGCACACCCTAACGCAGGTTTGCCGAATGCTTTTGGAGAATATGACCTTTCTCCAGAAGATATGGCAGAGCATGTAAAAGAGTGGGCTAGCAGCGGCTTTTTAAATCTGATTGGTGGCTGTTGTGGTACAACGCCGGAGCATATTCGCCAAATGGCGCAGGCCGTTGAAGGTGTTACACCTCGCGCTTTGCCAGATTTGCCTGTTGCTTGTCGTCTCTCCGGATTAGAGCCATTAACGATTGAGAAAGAGACTTTATTCATCAATGTCGGTGAGCGAACTAACGTCACAGGTTCTGCTCGCTTTAAACGTTTGATCAAAGAAGAACAGTATGACGAAGCATTAGAAGTCGCGCGTCAGCAAGTTGAAAATGGTGCCCAAATCATCGACATCAACATGGATGAGGGGATGTTAGACGCACAGGCTTGTATGGTGCGTTTTCTAAACCTATGTGCCTCAGAACCAGAAATCTCCAAA
>NZ_JAWOUB010000805.1:0-549 GCF_033339195.1 Vibrio sp. 811 | reverse complement strand
GATCCGGTTGAGGGCGCAGAACCTAACAACTGGCAATCGAAGTTTGGAGGCAATGCTTGGGAATTGGATGACGCGACAGGGCAGTACTACTTGCACCTTTTTGCTAAAGAGCAGGCGGATTTGAACTGGGAAAACCCAGTTGTGCGTGAAGAAGTCAAAGAAGTCATCAGTTTCTGGGCAGACAAAGGCGTGGATGGTTTCCGTCTCGACGTCATCAACCTGATTTCTAAACAGCAAGACTTCCCAAGTGATGATATTGGCGATGGCCGTCGTTTCTATACGGATGGTCCTCGTGTGCACGAATATCTGCAAGAAATCAGCGAAGCCGTGTTTCAAAAGTACGGCAGCGTGACGGTGGGGGAAATGTCTTCGACCACGCTAGAGCACTGCCAGCAATACTCTTCATTAGATGGCAAAGAGCTGTCGATGGTGTTCAATTTTCACCACCTGAAAGTCGATTATCCGAATGGTGAAAAATGGACCAAAGCGCCGTTTGATTTCATTCAGTTAAAGCAGATCTTCAACCATTGGCAAACGGGCTTAAATGGC
>NZ_JAWOUB010000804.1:0-549 GCF_033339195.1 Vibrio sp. 811 | reverse complement strand
TTATCAAGTGCTTACTTTGGCAATTAACCAAGCCAATCGTTCGGTACGAATCACAACACCGTATTTTGTACCTAATACCGACTTGCTTGAGACGTTAAAAATGACGGCGCAGCGCGGTATTGATGTTGAGCTGATCATACCGCACAAAAATGACTCACTTATGGTTCAGTGGGCATCGCGCGCTTTCTACAGCGAACTTTTGGCCGCTGGCGTGAAAATTTACGAGTTCTATGGTGGCTTGCTGCACACCAAATCGGTCGTTATCGACGACCAGTTCTGTTTGGTTGGTACGGTGAATATGGACATGCGCAGCCTGTGGCTGAACTTTGAAGTCACTCTGGCTGTCGACGATGAAGAATTCACCAAGCAATTGTCATGGTTGCAAGATGGTTATATCAAGCAATCTCATCCTGTCGTTTTGGACGAGTGGGAAAAACGTAGCCTTTATTCTCGTTTCCTTGAGCGTGTGTTCTACCTCTTCAACCCATTGCTCTAAATCAGCAACCATTTCAGTTCAAACCTCCAGTAATGAGAGTCCATGCTGGAGGT
>NZ_JAWOUB010000803.1:0-549 GCF_033339195.1 Vibrio sp. 811 | reverse complement strand
TCTTCTCGTTGGCAGAAGAGCTACCGCATGGTGAGGACTTGTTAGAGTCGGAAGACGATGCGCCAATGATCAAATTGATTAATGCCATGTTGGGTGAAGCGATCAAAGAAGGTGCGTCCGATATCCATATCGAAACGTTTGAAAAGACGCTTTCTATCCGCTTCCGTGTCGACGGCGTTCTGCGTGAAGTCTTGACGCCGAGTCGTAAGCTTGCGCCGTTATTGGTGTCGCGTGTGAAGGTTATGGCGAAGCTCGATATTGCTGAAAAGCGTGTGCCTCAAGATGGTCGTATCTCGCTACGTATTGGTGGCCGAGCGGTCGACGTGCGTGTTTCTACCATGCCATCCTCTCACGGTGAACGAGTGGTAATGCGTCTGTTAGATAAAAACGCAACGCGCCTTGACCTGCACAGTTTGGGCATGACTCCTTCGGTACACGACAACTTCCGTCACCTCATTGGTCGCCCACACGGTATCATCTTGGTGACCGGCCCTACGGGCTCTGGTAAATCGACCACTTTGTACGCCGGCTTGCAAGAAATCAACAGCA
>NZ_JAWOUB010000802.1:0-549 GCF_033339195.1 Vibrio sp. 811 | reverse complement strand
GAATGTAGCTGACGACTTTTGCGTAGTAGTAGGAGAAGGTATGGCAGACAAAACTGATGGCTATCAAGGTGAACATGAATCGGCGTTCGATCATATCGCCAGTGGCCGGTAAGCCGTCTAAAAACGTAATGCCAAAGAAAACCAAAATCATGTAGGTAGCGCTAAAGAGTAAACCGACTTTGAACTCGTTAATCAAAATGATGGTTGCGACGATGGGGTAGAGCCACAATAACTTTCCGGAGGGAGCATCATTAAAAAGAAGCAGTAATAACCCCTCAAACATGATGACGGCGCTGAGCAGTAAATCGGCATATTTGTGATGCCTTTGTACTTTTATGAGATAGCAGATTCCTAAGCAGGCGATGGCACTGAAGGCATGCAAAACGCTTAACCCCCAATGATTTTCGAGCGATTGGACGATAGCGCCGTACACCAATAGTGTGGCGGCAATGCTAGAACACAGAAAAACGATTTTCTTTTTTCTCGTCGAGCGGATATCCGCCATTTCTTCTAGGCGCGCCCCGGCCAATGTCGACATCTTCTATCCCT
>NZ_JAWOUB010000801.1:0-550 GCF_033339195.1 Vibrio sp. 811 | reverse complement strand
GGGAAGGGATCGATGTTAGAGGTGACGCACTGAGCTGTGTTATCATCGACAAATTGCCGTTTACTGCCCCGGATGATCCGCTGCTAAAAGCCCGAATTGAAGATTGTCGATTGCGTGGTGGTGAGCCGTTTGCTGAAGTGCAAATCCCCGATGCGGTGATCACTTTAAAACAGGGCGTAGGGCGTTTGATTCGAGATCAGAAAGATCATGGTGCATTGATCATTTGTGACAATCGCCTTGTCACCCGTGACTATGGCGGCACGTTCCTTGGAAGCTTGCCTCCGATCCCAAGAACACGAGATTTAGAACGTATCAAAGCGTTTCTTAAAGCAGAATAATTAGTCGCAGCCTGTGCTGTGATGTAACCAAATAAAATAGAGTTTTAGAGAGTTAAATGAGCGCAAAAATTCTTGCTATCGATACCGCAACTGAAAACTGTTCAGTTGCACTACTGGTTAATGACCAAGTGATTTCACGCAGCGAAGTGGCACCTCGTGACCACACGAAAAAAGTGCTGCCAATGGTTGACGAAGTGCTGAAAGAAGCGGGT
>NZ_JAWOUB010000800.1:0-550 GCF_033339195.1 Vibrio sp. 811 | reverse complement strand
AGGAACAAGCAATAACACCAGCAGAGACACACCAATCACGGTATTGATGGGAAGGTTTAATTTTCCATTCATGCGCGTCCTCTACTGATGAGGTGGTAAATCGGATGGTTGAGCCACTTCTTCACCAGCTTCTTTTGAGGATACAGCAGACGATGAAGAAGATTTGGCTAGCTGACCACTCAAATCCATCGCGCCATTGAGCAGCAAACTGATGGAGGAGAGAGATGACGTGACGCGAGACAGTCGCCCAGCTTTCGCAACAGCAATCGCGGCAAAAGCGCTCAACCCAAGCGCAGTCCACGGGTTTTCTTGCACGAATCGGTTCGAGGTAAATTTGAGGGTTTGCTTATCCAGCAAGCATTGCTCCAAAACCGCTTTACCCTCGATGCGTTTTATCTGCATGGCTCGGTCGAGTTTGGTTAGAGAACGCATGCCAGCCCTCCTGCAATTGGTCGGTTGTATTTTTGAAACCAAGGAAGTGTGTCAGCCGCTTCTGCCACCACGCTAACCCAACTAACGCTAGACCTAACGACACAATAAACACGCCAAC
>NZ_JAWOUB010000799.1:0-550 GCF_033339195.1 Vibrio sp. 811 | reverse complement strand
TCCAAAAGACCAGCGTTCGCTGGTCTTTTTCATTTATATGAAGCGTTACTTCAACACATCATCAATGCTTTGATCACCAAGGTGACGAACGTCCTTACCTTTCACAAAGTAAATAATGTATTCACAAATGTTTTGGCAACGATCCCCTACTCGTTCAATAGCGCGAGCAGACCACATCACCTGAAGAATATGCGGAATATTTTTTGGGTCTTCCATCATGTAAGTCATGAGCTGACGGATCACTGCTTCGTATTCGGCATCCAGCTTATCATCAAGTTTGTGAACCTCTGCTGCGGCTTCAACATCCATACGAGCGAATGCATCCAAAACCTGATGCAACATTTGAATCGCCTGACGGCAGAGAGGTTCTAATGAAACTTGGAATTGGCGTTCTTTCGATGACGGGCTTTCGATAGCGACATAAGCAATGCGTGTCGCGACATCCCCAATGCGTTCAAGATCAGTAATGGTCTTGATGATCGCCATAATCAAGCGCAAATCTTTCGCGGTCGGCTGACGTTTGGCGATGATTCGAGTACACGCGTCATCA
>NZ_JAWOUB010000798.1:0-550 GCF_033339195.1 Vibrio sp. 811 | reverse complement strand
GTTTCGGTAAGAAAATCTCCCACGATCAAGAACATTTGAATGTTCACCATGAAAGCGGTGAATATGATGCCATCCGAATTCTTCATCTCTCTGAAATTGAACTGCTTCCGTGGCGCGACCTTGAGGTCGATATCGTTTTAGATTGTACCGGCGTTTATGGTTCAAAGGCGGATGGTCTTGCCCATATCGAAGCCGGAGCGAAGAAAGTGCTCTTCTCTCACCCAGGAGCGAACGATCTCGATAACACCATTATTTACGGTGTGAACCACGAAACTCTCAAAGATGAACACCGCGTGGTGTCCAATGGTTCATGTACCACCAACTGTATTGTTCCCATAATCAAAGTATTGGATGAAGCATTTGGGATTGAGTCAGGTACCATTACCACAATCCACTCATCCATGAACGACCAACAAGTTATTGATGCCTACCATAATGACTTACGTCGTACTCGAGCTGCGAGCCAATCTATCATTCCTGTTGACACCAAGTTGCATAAAGGAATTGAAAGAATCTTCCCGAAATTTTCCAACAAATTCGAAGCAATTTC
>NZ_JAWOUB010000797.1:0-551 GCF_033339195.1 Vibrio sp. 811 | reverse complement strand
AAAAGGAAGAGCGAAATGCTCTTCCTTTTGTGTTTCTTGCTAAAGGGTCTGATGGTGCTAGCGGGTGCGTTTTACCGCAACATGAGCCAGCGTGATAAGCGCTTCTTTGTATTCTGATTCTGGTAGTACTTCCAGTTCAGCGATCGCCTTATCTGCTTCTTCTAACGCTTTTTGCGTAGTGTATTCTAACGAACCGGCCTCTTTCATAACGGCTAGGATTTCATCTAAGCGTTCCATGCCATTGGCTTTTTCAATCGCTTCGCGAATCATCAGCGCATTTTCTGGCGTCGTATTACGCATTGCATGTAACAGAGGCAGTGTCGGTTTTCCTTCAGCCAAATCATCACCAACATTTTTGCCCATGTCTTCGCCATCGGATGTGTAGTCCATTACATCATCAATAAGCTGGAATGCAGTGCCTAGGTATTTACCATAATTCTGCAGAGCCAATTCAACGTGTTCTGGAGCATCATTTAAGATCGCGCCAATTTGCGTTGCAGACTCGAACAAGCGTGCTGTCTTTGAGTAGATGACTTGCCTGTAGCTTTCTT
>NZ_JAWOUB010000796.1:0-551 GCF_033339195.1 Vibrio sp. 811 | reverse complement strand
CGGAAAACGGCTCACGACCTGACACTTCTTTCCAATTTGCCTCTGGCAGTCCCCTGTGGTTTTCCTTACAGTCGAGCTCACTCAGTGACGAGGCTTATACCAGAATACGATCATTACGACATGATGAAAGACCAACTGACGATCTCGATATCAACCATCAATGGCTCCAAGCATTGGTATTTCAGTAAACGGATGCAACGCAACCTAAAAACCTTTTTAGGGCTATTTGTACTGACTTTGGCAGCTACCGCCATTCTCATAAACCACCTTTACGCGCGGGTCGATAGCGCAGCGATGAAACAAGCGCAGCTCACCGAGCACTCACGCAGCATGGGCGAAGAGCTCAGTACATTAAAGGCGTTGAAGTCTGAACTAGAAAACGACCTTTCAGAGCGAGAGGAGCGGGTTCAGTTGGTTTCCGAACGCTTAGGCGAGCTAGAAAAAGTGCTTGGCGTGGACAATCACGCCACCAATGAAGATTTGGATACTCGGCTGGATTCAGCAGCGATCACTTCGAATGTGCGAACGCTGATGCTCAATCAAATTCCAAA
>NZ_JAWOUB010000795.1:0-551 GCF_033339195.1 Vibrio sp. 811 | reverse complement strand
TGTCGATGAAAGTTATCCTTTAATGGGAGAGTTGGTTTTAGATGGGAATGAGTCAGGTCGCGTGAAGCCTAACCAGCTTTGGTTAGACGAACGCATTATGGCTCAATTAGAAGTTAACAAAGGTGACAATGTCACCATTGGTGATGCAGATTTCACCGTTTCAGGTGCCGTGCTGATGGAGCCGGGTTTAAGTTTCAATCCATTCCAACAAATGCCTGCGGCGTATATTCACCAAAGCGACGTAGAAAAAACAGGCGCGATACAAGTCGGCAGTCGAGTGCAGTATCGACTGTTTCTAAAAGCTGACAATGCGGCGCTAAAGCAACTCCAAGATAAGACAGTTCTGTCACCAAGTGATCGCTGGCGTACTCAAGATACCGCGAGTCGCAGCAATGAAGTTTTTGATCGAACTACACAGTATTTATCATTGACCGTAGCTATCGTCATAATTATGGCCGCGACAACGTTGGTTCTTACTTGCCAAAACTACGTGAATAGCCGAACTCAAACCATCGCAATGTTGAAAAGCCTTGGCGCGAGCAGACGTTGGA
>NZ_JAWOUB010000794.1:0-551 GCF_033339195.1 Vibrio sp. 811 | reverse complement strand
AACTTCCGTGACCGCTTCGCGAACTTGCCAATCCGAGTCGAGGTGCTTTCTCGCTTTAAATCAGCCAAAGAGCAAAAAGTGATTTTGCAAGATGTTGCGGATGGCAAAGTTGATATCGTCGTCGGTACGCACAAATTACTCTCCAGCGACATCAAATTCAAAGATTTGGGTTTGTTGATCGTCGACGAAGAGCATCGCTTCGGTGTTCGTCAAAAAGAGAAAGTCAAAGCGATGCGCGCCGATGTGGACATTCTTACCCTAACGGCAACGCCGATTCCTCGTACGCTGAACATGGCAATGAGTGGTATGCGTGATTTGTCGATCATCGCCACACCACCAGCACGCCGTTTAGCTATCAAGACATTTGTTCGTGAACGTGAAGAGTCCGTGGTGCGAGAAGCCGTACTGCGTGAAATCATGCGTGGTGGTCAGGTTTACTTCCTACACAATCAGGTAGAAACCATTGAAAAAACGGCAGAAGATTTACAAAAACTCATTCCAGAAGCCCGTATTACCGTGGCACACGGTCAAATGCGTGAACGCGAACTAGA
>NZ_JAWOUB010000793.1:0-552 GCF_033339195.1 Vibrio sp. 811 | reverse complement strand
TATATAAGCGGTAGTTACAACAAAAACCAAGCAGCTTAAATGACCTGGTTATTTTTCGGTCAATTAAACCACTTGGTTACCGTAAAAAAATTACACCCAATCAAAAACACTGGATTGAGCGTAAATTCGTTATGTAATGCTTATAAGCGCTCTTCTAGC
Organism: Vibrio sp. 811; assembly: GCF_033339195.1. Lineage (NCBI taxonomy): Bacteria > Pseudomonadati > Pseudomonadota > Gammaproteobacteria > Vibrionales > Vibrionaceae > Vibrio > Vibrio sp. 811. The sequence continues at coordinate 393 of NZ_JAWOUB010000793.1, read as the reverse complement.
CAAGGCTGAACAGTTTTGATCGCTTCTGGTAATGCTGACACATCAGTACCACCAGCTTGCGCCATGTCAGGGCGCCCACCGCCCTTACCACCAACCTGCTCTGCAACCATTTTAACGAGATCGCCCGCCTTAACTTTGCCTACCAGATCTTTCGTCACACCAGCACTCAAGCCAACTTTGTCATCTGTTACGTTTGCTAGAAGCACAACACCTGAGCCCATTTGGTTCTTGATGTCATCAACCATAGTACGTAGGTTTTTGCTATCCGCGCCTTCTAGTGCAGCAACCAGTACTTTCGTGCCGTTTACTTCCACTGCTTTACCCATGATGTTTGCGCTGTCAGCAGCAGTCATCTTGTCTGTAAGCTTCTGAAGATCTTTTTCTAGCGTTTTC
>NZ_JAWOUB010000792.1:0-552 GCF_033339195.1 Vibrio sp. 811 | reverse complement strand
TTGAAAGTTGCAGATACGGGCATTGGCATGACGGATGGCCATCTCGAAGGCATTCTCAACCCGTTTGTTCAAGCGGATGACAGCATTACGCGCAAATATGGCGGCACAGGGTTAGGGCTGAGCATCGTTGACCGATTGATCGACTGTATGGGCGGCGTACTCTGCATCGATTCACAATTCGGCTTGGGTACGACGATAACTGTCAAATTGCCAATTGAGCGTTGTGATTCAGAACCAGAAGTGCGTTTGAACTGGACTTACAGCGAGGCATTGCCACTCAGCATTCGTCAGTGGTGTGACGCATGGAAAATGCAGCCAGCAACACTGGCAAGAAGCATGGCGAACCTTTACGCCGCACAAGACAACGAAGCGGGCGTTGATGGTGTGATGCTGCGCGATGATCGAGAAATTCTCGGTAGTCTCACGTTGCGAGAGCTTCAATACCCAGACGCGCTGTTCAATTTGCTTAGCCAAATGCAGCAAGAGACCAAGTTGGACGAGCTTAAGTCCGAAGAAGTTTCGTGGATTCTCGGAACGGTATTGGTTGCGGAA
>NZ_JAWOUB010000791.1:0-552 GCF_033339195.1 Vibrio sp. 811 | reverse complement strand
AACTTTCCACCCATGACTCACTCCTAAAAACGCGATTTTCCGTTTATACGTTAAGTTTAGTGGAATTGGCTCATTGTGCTTTTGGGCGATCTGGCTTAGGGTAGGCGGCAAATTATCGGTATGAGATCACCATGCAATCAGACCACAAAGAAAAAATCGCCATTCTCGTTGACGTTCAAAACGTTTATTACACTTGTCGTGAAGCGTATCGCAGTAACTTTGACTACAACCGGTTTGGGTATGTCGCGACACAAGAAAAGGAAGTAGTAAGCGCAAAAGCTTATGCCATTGCAAGTAACGATCCGAAGCAACGCCAGTTTCATCACATTCTAAGAGGTGTGGGATTTGAGGTGATGTTGAAGCCTTACATTCAGCGTCGAGATGGCAGCGCCAAAGGGGATTGGGATGTCGGTATCACGCTCGATGCGATTGAGATTGCGCCTGATGTTGACCGCGTGATTTTGGTTTCTGGTGATGGCGACTTCAGTTTGCTGGTGGAACGTATTCAGCAGCGCTACAACAAGAAGGTCACCGTCTATTGTGTACCAAGGT
>NZ_JAWOUB010000790.1:0-552 GCF_033339195.1 Vibrio sp. 811 | reverse complement strand
ATGATCCGTCACGGATCGTGGGTATTCCCTGCGTTAACCGTCACTGCTCTGGCTTGCGCAAAAGCTTACCAAGGTGGTAAAGGTACAGTGAACGAAATGGCACGTATTCTACAAGTTCCACACATGAAGCTCTTGATTGGTGCCGTCGTTCTACTGCTTGTTTTCTCTCGCCTTTACGGCATGGGAAGCTTCTGGCAGCAAGTCATGAATGAAAGCTACATCCGCGATGTTAAGAACATTTCGGAAGAAGGCATGGAGCTGCTTTGCTACTGTCTGATTGCGTTGAGTGCTGTTCGTATGCGACGCGAAATCACTGAATAGACTCGGGATCTAAACGGCGATTGAGCGCAGTTAAAATGGGATGAAACACTTCCAATGCTCGCTCTGCTGTTGCAACCGACTCATCAAAGGCCGTCATTTCGATGGCCTTTTTCATTTCCGCAATTTGTTGCAAAACATCCATTTCTAACGGTAAAGCGCGAAGTTGATTTATTGCTTGTTTAGCCCGCAGCAAAGGCTGCGCTCGAACGCTAGTTAAATCTCGTTGAAATG
>NZ_JAWOUB010000789.1:0-552 GCF_033339195.1 Vibrio sp. 811 | reverse complement strand
AGTGTTTGTTCAATGGCTTGTTTAGCGTGTTCAATCTGGAATTGCCAGCCGCCCAGCTCTTGCGCGAAAGTGATTGGCATGGCGTCCATCAAATGAGTTCGGCCTGTTTTTACCACACCTTGCAAAGCTTGCTTCTTGGTTTCTAGGCTTTGGCTAAGATGAGCCAGTGCAGGCAACAACTTGTGTTCAATAGCAAGTGCTGAGCTGACTTGAATCGCCGTCGGCACCACATCGTTACTGCTTTGACCCATGTTAACGTGGTCATTCGGGTTGACGTTGCCGCCAAGCAATTCAGACGCGAGCGTGGCAATCACTTCATTAGCGTTCATGTTGGAGCTTGTCCCAGAACCGGTTTGGAATAGGTCGATAGGGAACTGATCGAGATGTTGCCCATCAATAATGGCTTGCGCAGCCTCTGCAATCGCATTAGCGATATCACCTTCCAGTAACCCTAGTTGTGCGTTGGTCAGTGCTGCCGTCTGTTTGATGTGGGCTAAAGCTTGGATGAAACCGCTTGGCATGGTGTGCTGGCTGAATGCGAAGTTATCGATA
>NZ_JAWOUB010000788.1:0-553 GCF_033339195.1 Vibrio sp. 811 | reverse complement strand
CAAGTGATGATAAAGCGAGTGCAATCACTTGAGCACGTGACGGTGCACGATCTTTATGGCGCTTATCCTGATTTCTTTATCGATGTGAATCACGAACATGATCTACTGATGAATCATGATGTGATTGTCTTTCATCATCCTCTTTATATGTATTCATGTCCGGCGTTGTTGAAAGAGTGGTTAGACCGAGTACTCGGCAAGGGCTTTGCGTTTGGCGACGGTTCTGCACTAGAAGGCAAATATTGGCGCAGTGTGATCACCACGGGTGGTAAAGAAGAAGCTTTCAGTGCTAGGGGGTATAACAAGTATCCGTTAGAGCAGATTCTGCAACCGTTCGAGTTGACGGCTGCACTATGTCAGATGCATTGGATGGAGCCGCTGGTGTTGTATTGGTCGCGCAATGTTTCTGATATTGAACGCTATGAACACGCGGAGCAGTATCGTCGATGGCTGAGTAATCCTCTTGATGAGTGGGAAGCGTTGCACCACGGAGGTCAGCATGGCGATAACCAGTGAGTTTCTACAAAGCAGTGTCGTGATTCTGTCGGCGGCG
>NZ_JAWOUB010000787.1:0-553 GCF_033339195.1 Vibrio sp. 811 | reverse complement strand
TCGTGAGATCGAATCGTTAATTAAATCCGGACGCGTAAGCGTGAACGGTGTGGTCGCTAAACTTGGTGAAAGACTGGAAGATGAGAGCAGTGTAGTTCGTATCGATGGTCACATTGTATCTGCAAAGGTTCAAGAAGAAGTGATCTGTCGTGTACTTGCGTACTACAAGCCTGAGGGTGAGCTGTGTACTCGTCATGACCCAGAAGGCCGTCGCACGGTTTTCGACCGTCTGCCAAAAATTCGTGGCTCTCGTTGGATCTCTGTTGGTCGTTTGGATGCAAACACGTCTGGTCTGCTACTTTTCACTACTGATGGTGAATTAGCAAACCGTCTAATGCACCCAAGTCGCCAAGTTGAGCGTGAATACCTAGTGCGTGTGTTTGGTGAAGTAACCGAACAAAAAGTTCGTAATCTAGTAAAAGGGGTTGAACTGGAAGACGGTTTAGCTCGCTTTGAAGACGTTGTCTACGCAGGTGGTGAAGGTATGAACCACACTTTCTACGTAGTGATCAACGAAGGTCGTAACCGCGAAGTTCGTCGTCTATGGGAATCT
>NZ_JAWOUB010000786.1:0-554 GCF_033339195.1 Vibrio sp. 811 | reverse complement strand
TCCAATCTTGACTTTGCACTTTGAAGTACTTCGGATAGAAACGTCCGATATGGCGATAACCTTCGTTAACCTTCATGCCAAAATACGTACTGTCGAGGTTTGCTTTCACTTTCAAGCTGCCGACTTCTGCCCAATACAATCCGTTAAAAACGAAGCGATGGTTCTTGGCTGATTGGTGTCCTTGAGTTAACGCATAATTACTTTTCAACAGCGTCGAGGTTTGGTTTGCCGTGTTTAAAGGCGAGTGTTGCTCGCTCGACAAAACAACCGATGCTGCTGGTGCACCATCATGCATAAAGTTGGTCGTGACCAAAGCATCACAATAAGCTGATGAGTCGATAGGAGCACTGATAGAACCCCCTTTTTGCCAGATGACGGGTTTCACTGTTAACGAGAAATGTTCGCCAGCGGCAATGAACTTATCACCTTGTTCGGATGTGCCTGAAGGCAAGGTGTTTTGGTTCTCACAGATTGCCAAGGTCCATGGTCGCGAGTACACATTAAACTTGCCTGTTACATCAACTGTGCCGTCGTCCGGACACTCTGAAAATCCT
>NZ_JAWOUB010000785.1:0-554 GCF_033339195.1 Vibrio sp. 811 | reverse complement strand
AATTCCGCGGTGACCTGATTGGTGAAGAAGCGACCTTCGAACGACTCGTTCCATTCGAAGACAATGAAACGTACAACGGTTCTCTTGTGACTTCGATGGAAGAAGGCATCAAGCGTGTGCTTGGTGAATCTGGCTACGCTTACCCTCAAGTAAACACCATCCCTGAATTTGACGATGAAAACAAACAAGTCTCCTTGGTTGTGAATGTTGATCCAGGTAATCGAATTTACGTTCGCGACATTCGTTTTACTGGTAATAACTCAACGAAAGATGAAGTGTTGCGTCGTGAAATGCGCCAAATGGAAGGCAGCTGGCTAAACTCCAAGTCGATTGAAACTGGTAAGACACGTCTTAACCGTCTTGGCTATTTTGAAAACGTAGAAGTACAAACGGTTCGTGTACCAGGTAGTGATGATCAAGTTGATCTGGTTTACTCGGTTAAAGAAGCGAACTCAGGCAGTGTAAACTTTGGTGTTGGCTACGGTACCGAATCGGGCGTCAGCTTCCAAGTTGGTCTGCAACAAGACAACTTCTTAGGTAGCGGTAAGCGCGTT
>NZ_JAWOUB010000784.1:0-554 GCF_033339195.1 Vibrio sp. 811 | reverse complement strand
AAGACAAAAAACATCAGTGCCCCAACGGCAACACATCCCACCATCACAGGCGCGACCCTAAGCCATAATTTTTTGTCTCCTATCGCGACAACCATACTCATCTTAACAATGGTATTGACCGATGCGGCAATTAAGATACCCAGCGCGGCGGTGGTTACGCTCAATATTTGGATGCTCTGACGACCGAGCGCCAAGGAAATCGCGTCTACATCCGTAATCCCTGAAAGGGCCGATAAAATTAAGACACCTGCATTACCGAACCACTCAGCTAGCGCATGTGACAGCAGCATAATCACCGCCAGCATCATCCCAAAAAACAGCGCCGATTGCAGTGCGAGTGGGTTGCTCTGTTTGTTCGATTGTTCGATCTGTTCCACTTCACTCCGCCGCCATATCCACCAAGCAGGCAAATACAGCGCCGCCATCATGGCCATCACAATCGGCCATAGTAACGAGACAAGTTGAGGATTAATCACAAACAGAATAATCAACAGCCGAGGAAACATGGTGCCACAACTCAAGAGTATGCCTCTTGCGAGCAATGGGCTGATATT
>NZ_JAWOUB010000783.1:0-554 GCF_033339195.1 Vibrio sp. 811 | reverse complement strand
CGGTTAAAGTTGAACGTCGAGTTCGTCATCTTCGTCGAGTGCTAACTGCGCGAATACCGACGTAATCTATAGCGTGTTGAGCTTCCAACATTACGCTTTAGTTAACCCTAAAAGCTCAACACGCTGTAAACGCATATCGAAATAGATTTGTTCTAAGTGCTATTAACAGGCTGACCTATGTGGTCAGCCTGTTTGCTTTTATGGACATGGGTTAGAGTAGGTAGTACCGATCGCTTGAATGTCTGTTAACAGCTCATCACTAAGCTTGATATCGATGCTGTCAATGTTGGCTTTAAGTTGATCAAGGTTGGTCGCACCGATGATGTTGGAAGCGACAAATGGACGTTGATTGACGAACGCCAATGCCATTTGCGCAGGATCTAGGCCATGCTCACGTGCCAAGTTCACGTATGCTTCTGTCGCTTTGACGCCTTGAGGCGTGAAGTAACGAGCGAAACGCTCCCACTTAGTACAGCGTGCACCTTCTGGTTTTGCGCCATGTAAGTATTTACCACTCAAACAACCAAACGCCAGAGGTGAATACGCTAACAGTT
>NZ_JAWOUB010000782.1:0-555 GCF_033339195.1 Vibrio sp. 811 | reverse complement strand
TGTCGATATGGCGAACATGTCTGCTTTGTCGCTACTCGGCCTGCATAAACAAGAAGTCATTGGCACTCAGATTGGTGCGCTATTACCAAGCGTCCGTTTCTCTCGTTGGTCTGAAGGCGTGAACGCTCGTACTCGTGAAAACCTAGTCATTGATGGGTTGGATTACATCTTAGAGCTCATGCCTGTCTATATCAGAGACGAAGCGCAGAATTCTACGCTTGCAAGCACTTTGATGACGATTCGAACAAGCCAGCACGGCACGCAAATCGAAGAAAGACTACCGCTGCATAATCCATTGGGTTTTGAGCACTTCGTAGGAATATCAAACCGCCATAAAGCATTGATTAATCAGGCTAAGAAGCTTTCTGTTCTGGATCAACCGCTACTAATCGAAGGTGAAACAGGTACTGGCAAAGAAATGCTCGCAAAAGCCTGTCATAGTCGTTCAAGCCGTGCGAGTAAACCATTCCTTGTGTTGAGCTGTGCATCCATGCCAGATGACGTTGCAGAAACCGAGCTGTTTGGTCATGCGCCAGGTTCGTTCAATCACGAACA
>NZ_JAWOUB010000781.1:0-555 GCF_033339195.1 Vibrio sp. 811 | reverse complement strand
CTCGATAGCTCTTCATGTTGTAGCCAAGATTGAAGAGTGAGATAACTCAGGGCATCTGCCGTTACCACCACCACAATCATGTCCATTGAGTCGACAAAAGATCGCACTTCAGGATCAGTAAGCTCTGCTAAGTCGGCGTGAAAAAGCAGCCACTGCTCACCACGGTTTTCGCTCACTTGCAACGTCATTTCACCTAGCATTGATAGGTAGTGAGAACGCTCGTTAAAGAACGCTTTTAACTGCTCAGAATTCAGATGGCCAAACGGTAAAAAAAGTGCACCTTGTGGGCTTTCATAACCAGCCTGGGTCCAAGGTTTATCTGAAAGAAGTTGTTTCGCCCAGCCATCTTTCTCTTCCTGGGGCAAGCCAAGATGAGTTTGCAGTAAACTGTTAGGCACCACCTCAATGGCCAGTACCTGTTTGTTTATCTTAACTAATGCTTGTGCCAAGTTCGCAGCGACGGTCGTTGAGCCACAACCACCTTTTAAACTAACAAAAAGAAGGCGTTTCATATCGCTTCCGTTTCTAAACCTTTCTGCTTATTACGCACTTGAG
>NZ_JAWOUB010000780.1:0-555 GCF_033339195.1 Vibrio sp. 811 | reverse complement strand
AAGATATTGTTAAGCTTCGTATCCTTAACTTTATCGGCTGTGCACTGTTCACTGCTTACGGACTGATGATTGATTCGTGGCCAGTAGTGCTAACAAACGGCTTTATTGCATGTGTTAACGTGTACTTCCTAGCTAAAATGCAGCAGGAAAAAAAAAGCCTAGAGCCTGAAAAAGCCCAATAAAACTCGTATTTTGAAAGGCCCGCAAGTCATACACTGCGGGCTTTTTTATTGTCTAAAATTCGTTTTTATCGAATCCAATCAAGCTCGAGCGTCTCTCTACGTGAAAACATTTCGACATGCGATTCGATAATGCCCTTCACTTGCTCCAACTGCTTTTCAGAATCCGCTTCACACGCAATAATGAGGCAGAGCCCATTTAAACTGAATTCTGCCTTTCCAGCAGGGAATGTTACCAAGCCACTTTGTTCATCCCACGTTGCAGGCACTTTACGTGCGAAATGTCGGCATAGCGGCACTAAGTAGTTGCTCGCGTGTTCACTTTCAATCTGTTTCGTTTCTTTGATCAGATTTTCACTTTGCTTATTCGTGTAAA
>NZ_JAWOUB010000779.1:0-555 GCF_033339195.1 Vibrio sp. 811 | reverse complement strand
CCAGCAAGACTCAGTTGCTGAGGAACTAAGCCGTAGCATCGAAAACATCCATCTTGCGTCTCAAGAGGTCGCGCAAGGTTCAGAGCAAACTGCACAAGCTTGCCGCGAATTGAGCCAGCTATCCGTATCTCTTCAAGATGTAATGAGCCGCTTTAAGCTAAACTAAAACGACTCGACAAAAACGCTCCAAGCTCCGCAGTTTGGGGCGTTTTGTTTTTCTGGCGTACATTCCCTCGTACGCTTTCCTTTAACAATAAAAAAACGCGTATGGAGGTTTTATGCGCCTTAAGAAAACTCTTCTTTCTATTGCCATTGCTGCAGCAACGTTCACCCCTGCTATGCATTCAATCGCAGCTCCACTCCAGCTTCAAACGACGTTAGACCAAGAGAGTCAAATTCAATCATCCAACACTTGGCTAGAAATCGATTTAGGTCAGTTTAAGCAAAACATCGAGCAGTTTAAGTCACACATGAGTGACCAGACTAAAATCTGTGCGGTGATGAAAGCTGACGCCTATGGCAACGGTATCGCAGGCTTAATGCCAACTATCATAG
>NZ_JAWOUB010000778.1:0-555 GCF_033339195.1 Vibrio sp. 811 | reverse complement strand
TCGCCGTCACACTGCCTACGATCAAGTTGATGATCGCTTCAACCTGTTCTGGCTTAAGGTCTTCACCCGGTTTGAGTTCGAGCATGACAGATGCAGACGGGGTTTCACCGTTTTGGCGTACAAACAAAGTTTGACGAGGAATCGCAAGGTGAACACGCGCATTCGCTACCGAGTTTAGCGACATGATAGTGCGTACTAACTCACCTTCTAAACCATGACGGTAACGCGCAGTCTCCATAAACTGGCTGGTACCTAATGAGCTGTCTTCTTTCAGTGAATCCAATCCGGTTGGCAGTTTCGCTTTTACGCCTTTTGACGCCAATAACATACGAATGCGAGCCACCTCACCTTCAGGAACCAGCACTTGGCCGTTCTGCTCCTGCATGCGGTAGCTCACACCTTCACTCTCTAAGACCGAGACAATCTCGCCAATATCGAATCGCTCTTGTTGGCTGTAAAGCGGACGGAAGCTTTGAGAAGAACTCCAAAGCGCAACCACAATGATCGCCGCTACAATCGCCGCGAGAACAGCGGATAGAACAAGATTTCGTTGGC
>NZ_JAWOUB010000777.1:0-555 GCF_033339195.1 Vibrio sp. 811 | reverse complement strand
CAGAAACAGACACAGACACAGAAACAGACACAGACACAGACACAGACACAAGATGATAGTGATCCAGATGTCGAGACGTTTACCATCAGTGACTAAACGATATTGAAAAACTTGAAACCGAAGTATAAAAAAAGCAGCGTTAACGCTGCTTTTTATTTACTTAATCACTCTTAAGCTTGGTCGACCTTTAGGACGAGGAGCTTCTTCCTCTTGGGATTCTGCACCAATCTCCTCAGAAGTTTCTTCCGTCACCGCCTTAAAAGATGGTGACAAATCTTCTTCTTCAATCGTTTCTTCTTCGATGTGCGTGTACGCTTCTTCTGGTTCAAACATTGTTCCAGCACCGTTTTCACGAGCATAAATCGCTTGAACTGCATACACTGGCACGATCACTGAGTGTGGTCGGCCACTAAAACGAGCATGGAAGGTAATCGCATCATTACCCAACTCTAAGTTACCAACGGCACGAGGAGCAATATTCAAGATAATCTGACCATCTTGAACAAACTCAACAGGCACACGCACACCCGGCATAGTTGCATCAACAACCAAGTG
>NZ_JAWOUB010000776.1:0-555 GCF_033339195.1 Vibrio sp. 811 | reverse complement strand
AACATGGCTAAAGGTGGCGTGCTACTGAATACGCGCGCAGACCACTTGCTCGATGCCAAACCTTTGTTCCGAGCCGGCCACATAGAAGTGGCCGAAGTGGAAGGCATGTCTTTCCCGGTCAAACTGGACACCGGTGCGGATGTCAGTTCTATCAATGCTAAGGACATCAAACTGTTCCAAAAAGATGGCAAAGACATGGTGAGCTTTACCTACGAAAATGACCTCGGTATGCAAAAAGCCTTTACTCGCGAAGTGGTAGACGTAATGAAAATTACTGCGAAAAAAGGCGAGAAAGCAAACGTCCGTCCGGTGGTGGAAATGCACGTCAAACTGGGTGACTTAGAGAAGAAAATTCGCGTGAATTTGCAAGATCGCGGACGCTTTCATTACAGCATGATTTTGGGTAAAAACTTCTTAAAGCACGGTGCGTTAGTGGCGAGTGAAACCAATTACATCGTGACGAAAAAACCAGATTACGAAAAATAGTCGAACCGTCGCCTAACCTAATTGCCAATACCCAAAGTCCGCTCTGAGAATCTTGTGGCTTTGGGTATA
>NZ_JAWOUB010000775.1:0-556 GCF_033339195.1 Vibrio sp. 811 | reverse complement strand
TATGTCGGTCAATCAGAGCGTCTAGAGCAGGTGGAAATGGAACATCGTAAGTTCCAGAAAATTTCCTTTGCCCTATTCATCACCGTTCTGGTTATGTTTTTGTTCATTATGCGCCGCGGCGTGATCATGCAGCGCCAAGCGGGTGAAATCGAAAAACTTCGTAACGACCTCTTTACCCATTCCCGCTCTCGCTTACGTAATCTGCGCATGCTGAACGTGAAGTTGTCTCGCTCACTGAAAAAATCGCGTGACACTTTTGAACAGTGGCAAATGGGTGAACTTATCCATGAACCGCTCAACGACCGACTACGTTTTGTGATGATCGACCTACCGTTCTTACGCAGCATGTACGTTCAAAATGGTTACAAGGCGGGCGTGGAATTAGAACGCGCATTCGGAGAATACCTAGGAGAGCGCATCGAAAAACCGGCACGTTTGTACCACTTCTCGGATGCAAACTTACTCTACATCGAACCTAACGCAGACCGCGACGCCTCTGCCGAAGTCATGTTTGAAAAATTCCAAGCGTGGGTAGACGAATTTGCGACTCAGCATA
>NZ_JAWOUB010000774.1:0-556 GCF_033339195.1 Vibrio sp. 811 | reverse complement strand
ATCCCAACCGGTGCTTACGCAAACTTCACAGAAATTGAACCAGCGCTTGCTTACGTGCGTGAGCAAGGTGCACCAATCGTGGTGAAAGCAGACGGTCTTGCTGCTGGTAAAGGCGTTATCGTAGCGATGACGCTAGAAGAAGCAGAAGACGCAATCAAAGACATGCTAGCGGGCAACGCATTTGGCGATGCAGGCAGCCGCGTGGTTATCGAAGAGTTCTTAGATGGTGAAGAAGCAAGCTTCATCGTAATGGTCGATGGTGAGAACGTTCTGCCAATGGCCACCAGCCAAGACCACAAACGTGTCGGTGATAAAGACACGGGTCCGAACACAGGGGGCATGGGCGCTTACTCTCCAGCTCCTGTGGTCACACCCGAAATTCACAATCGCATCATGGAAGAAGTCATTTACCCAACGGTACGTGGCATGGCATCTGAGGGGAACCCATACACAGGTTTCCTATACGCGGGTCTTATGATCGACAAAGACGGCACTCCGAAAGTGATCGAGTACAACTGCCGCTTTGGTGATCCAGAGACACAACCAATCATGATGC
>NZ_JAWOUB010000773.1:0-557 GCF_033339195.1 Vibrio sp. 811 | reverse complement strand
AGATTCCCCAACGCATTGTTTCGTTACGTTTTGCGATGCTTTCTTTTAGCAAGTAATCATTATCAAGAATTTGGATAAAGTGGGCAATGCTGGCGTTAATGTTCAATAATTTATGACAGCTGATAGTACTCGAGGCTCTGGATAAATCTACGATGTAAAAGTCACACGTAGCGACTTCGGTCTCTTCTCCTTGGTCGACAAGAGCAAACATACTCGCTGTCATTACATTGATACATGATTCAATATCATTTGAATAAGGAGCAGTTGTCAGGGCGTAGTTTATGATCATTGTTCTGTTCCTTTTCACTCGCTAGTAGCACAACGTCGTTTAATAAACGTGACGCAAACACTTAATTTGATGAGGTGTAACAAAGTGACCTCCCTCAGATACTTTAATTAATTCATCGGGCTGTGTTGGCGGAGTGTTGACTCCCGCAATCTTCATACTCACCCCTTTTAAACTTTTTTTTAAAATGTTTACAGAGCCAGTATTACTTACAGATATTGGGAGTCAATTTCTTATTATGGTTAGCGTTAATCGGATGGGTGAGCACTCC
>NZ_JAWOUB010000772.1:0-557 GCF_033339195.1 Vibrio sp. 811 | reverse complement strand
CACACTAACGGTCCTATGCTCGCCGGATTCCATTTCACTCAACTACTTAGCGACTCTATGGCGAAAGTGCGTCGGGTGCAAGTTGACTTATATGGCTCTTTATCACTGACTGGTAGAGGACACCACACCGACCGAGCCACGGTGCTAGGGTTGATGGGCAATAAGCCCGATACCATCAAAATGACCAGTGCCAAAAGTGCACTGCAACACACCATCGAAAACCATACCTTATCGTTAGCTGGCTCTCATCAAATTGAGTTTAGCTACGACCACGACATTGTATTTCACAGCGACAACCTGCCGCTGCATGAAAATGGTATGACGATCACCGCGCTAGATGCCGCAGGAGCTCAAGTCGCCTTTGAGACGTACTACTCTATCGGTGGTGGCTTTATTGCGACAGCGGCAGAGCTCGAACATGGCGGCCAACAAGCCAGCGCAGAAGTACCTTTCCCTTTTTCATCCGCAGACGAAATGTTGGAAAAAGCAGAGAAAAATGGCCTCAGCCTTGGTGGTATGATTCTGCAAAATGAGCTGGCATTTCGAGAGCAAGAAGA
>NZ_JAWOUB010000771.1:0-557 GCF_033339195.1 Vibrio sp. 811 | reverse complement strand
CAGAACAGACGAAAACGTTACTCGCTTTGCTATCAGGTTATGGAAAGGTACAAATTCAACATCGGTTGTTCGCGGCAGAGCAAGGCCGCCAAGCCATTAAAGATCAACCAGATTTGTGGAAACAGAAGTTCCGTGGCCGCCCTGCTGACCGGGAAAAACATCGGCTCATCGCGGCGTTACTATTAGAAGGGAACACGCTGTTAAGCGTGGCAGAGCAATGCGATGTCAGCTTGTCAACGGTTAAACGAGTCAAAGCAAAATTGAGCGAGTTTGATGAAGATGGCGCTCTAAGAACGCGAAAAAATGCCGGATTCGCCGATGGTGAATCATCATGAACCGTCCCATCAATTTCCGCACGATTCTATTGGCATGTTTGATCATCAGTGTTGGCCAACTGAGCATGGGTTTAGTGATGCCTTCCCTACCTTGGATCGCCAAAGACTTCTCAGTTTCACTCGATCAAGCGCAGCTCCTCGTGAGTATTTATCTACTTGGGTTTGGCCCTTCCCAGTTCATCTATGGCCCTATGTCCGACGCATTAGGGCGCAAGAAAGTGC
>NZ_JAWOUB010000770.1:0-558 GCF_033339195.1 Vibrio sp. 811 | reverse complement strand
TTGAGCCACCAAGCGATGAACGCATCAAGCACTTGGACAGAGTTGCTCTAGAGAATCTAGCTAGTTCCATTAATGGGCCTTTCAATGGTCTAGCAACGGCAGAGAGAATGGGGTTAGTAGAGTTCTAAGGTGAGTTCATTCTCATAACAAGGCGTTCAAGAGGGACAGTCAACGCGTGGCGACTTTGGTTTAAATCTTGGCATTTATGTTTACGGTGTTAAATTAAAGTTTGTGGGTAGCGCGTTGCTGCCCCTTAACGCGGCGTTAGTTGCCAACGAGAAAAACGCAACTAAAGCAGAATGTTTAGGGTTAATGTTCGTGTGTTTTTGTCTCGGCTTTCGTATTTCAATTTCTAGTTATCTGGGTTTGTAAAATCGTGCGTTGGTTTCTTTTGTGGTTGTATTCTCTATTTCAGAAACCGATTTATATGTTGAAAGTTAGCTCTGTAACATTGTTTGTCCAAATGCGCTTTTTGGTGTTGTTAGCTCGTTTTCTACGGCGTTTCATGTTCCAAGTGGTTTCAGTGACAGTCGCTTGGAAACTGCGCCTGATTTGAGT
>NZ_JAWOUB010000769.1:0-558 GCF_033339195.1 Vibrio sp. 811 | reverse complement strand
CCTGCAATTTTTTGGTTCACAGTATTGTCGTCTACAACGAGCACTTTGGGTAATTTTTCAAGTCGGGTTGCAGGCTGAACGACGGAAATAGATTGAGTAAATCGTTCAGCACAGCTTTCAAGCGCTTTGAGTAGACGTTGTCCTAGCAAAGGTTGAGTAATGATCGCTGCGACACGGTGACCGAAATCAAGCTGTTGGCTGTGTAGATGTTTGATTAGGCAAACTTGCACATGTTGATGTTCCAAATTTCGCATCAAATCTGTGTTCTTCACTGCGGCATCTGGTGTCGTTTCAACATAAAGAATGATGATGCGTTCTTTGTCGTTAATCCATGTTGGAAGAGCACTCAGATCATGAACAGATTGATGCACTTGAATTTGATAGAAGCTCAACTCATTACGTAGTTTTGTTTCTAGGTCAGTGTCGTCACAGACGAGCCAGATTTGGTTATTCACGGTATGTCGAGCACGAAAATGGGCTTGAGAAATCGGCGCTGTGAGTTGGAAGTAGAAACGGCTTCCGCGGCCTTTTTCAGATTCAAGCTGTATGCTTCCGCCC
>NZ_JAWOUB010000768.1:0-558 GCF_033339195.1 Vibrio sp. 811 | reverse complement strand
GGCCAGAAAAACCGCGCCCAGACGCGCCTTGGCCATTTTGTTCAGCCGCTGCGTAACCACTTTGCTGTTGTCCACTGCTTTGCTGCTGAACCGAGGAATCCGCCAGTTGCATCCCTTGTTGAGCCAACATTTCACGTAGACGAGGCAACGTTTGTTCAATAACGTCACGCGCTTGTGGGTTGGTAACCGTAAAATGCACGTTGGCCAAATCGTTGTTCATCGTCATGCGAATTTGCATACGGCCAAGCTCTGGTGGGTCAAGTCGGATGTCGAGGTTCTTCAAGTTCTTCGACATCATCATTTGTACTTTTTCCGCCACTTGCTCATTAGCGAGTTCTTTTGTTAATTGCAGAGGCAGTTGCGCTTGCTGAGCGGCTTCCGCTCGGGTTTGCTGTTGGGCTGTTACACCTTGTTGCCCAGCGGCCGCTTGCAGCTGTCCTGCTAATCCGTATTGCGACTCTGGCTTATCTTGCTGGCTCGCCGTAGCTTTCAACGCACCTGCACTTAACGCGGCATTGATCGCTTTGTGGCTCACTTCACCATTAGCAGCCATTTGAA
>NZ_JAWOUB010000767.1:0-559 GCF_033339195.1 Vibrio sp. 811 | reverse complement strand
CAATGTGGCAATACTAACTAACGATGCAAGTGAGCCTTTTACCACGCTTTCACCCAAACCTAGTGCTTGGTTTTTCGCGTTGGTCACGACGGTTTCTACAATTTGTAGGTTCGCCAGTTCCGGATGGCGCTCAGGCAACGTCATGATGAACTTTTGCAGCCCGTTATACATGTTCGGAATATCGTTGATTAAGTTACCAACCTGAGTCCAGATCGTCGGAACCAAGCCAAATAAGGCAATCAGCATGATGCTGATAAAAATCAGCAGAACAATAATCACTGATAAGGTGCGAGGCACACCCATACGAGACAATTTAACCACTGGCCATTCTAGGAGATATGCCAATACGATCGCCACCAGCAATGGCGCAATCAAATGCCCAAAGAAGTAAATGGTGATAAAACCAAACAGCAAAATGGCGACAAGGCTTACTGCGTGGGGGTCTGAGAAGCGGCGTTGATACCAACGACTTACCATTTCGAACATCTTATGCGGATTCCTTATTGAAGACAGTCAATGTGTAGTGCTCTGGTGTAGATTGGCAATCAACCACGTACCC
>NZ_JAWOUB010000766.1:0-559 GCF_033339195.1 Vibrio sp. 811 | reverse complement strand
TGGTTAGACGGAGAAAAAGTCGAATCGACTGAAGAAGATGAGCCGATCCTGGGCAAAACTTACTTACCACGTAAGTTCAAAACAACCGTAGTCATTCCTCCACAAAATGATGTGGATGTCCACGCGAATGATTTGAACTTCGTTGCGATTGCCGATAACGGCAAATTGGTTGGCTTTAATGTGCTAGTGGGTGGTGGTTTGGCGATGACACATGGCGATACGTCGACTTACCCACGTCGAGCTGATGACTTTGGTTTCATTCCTCTAGAAAAAACCTTAGATGTCGCGGCTGCAGTTGTGACAACTCAGCGTGACTGGGGTAACCGTTCAAACCGTAAAAACGCCAAAACCAAATACACACTCGACCGCGTCGGTACAGATGTCTTTAAAGCAGAAGTAGAAAAACGTGCGGGCATTCAGTTTGAAGCTAGCCGCCCGTATGAGTTCACTGAACGTGGTGACCGTATTGGTTGGGTAGAAGGTATCGATGGTAAATTCCACTTGGCGTTATTTATCGAGAATGGTCGATTGCTGGATTATCCGGGGAAGCCGCTGAAAA
>NZ_JAWOUB010000765.1:0-559 GCF_033339195.1 Vibrio sp. 811 | reverse complement strand
TGGTGGCTGCTGCAGGGTTATCAGTATTGCTGATTTGTTTGGTCGCGGCGTTTTTCTCGGCGCGTAAAGGCGTGAACAAGCCAATTACGGAGGCACTGATCTATGTTTAATTCCAAACCATTACTAACCATCACACTATTGGCTGTCAGCAGCGTTGCGAGTGCTGCTGAACAAGCGCTGGATGCACAACAAGTCGCGCAGTTGATTGAGAAAGCCGACAGCTACCGCTTGCAAGATGATTCTTCTAAAGTGGTGTCACTGGTGCGTTTGTATCAAGACCAAGAGTTGGATAAAACGCGTCTCTACCATGTGTACACGCGGCCAAACCGTGAATCGCTGGTGGTGTTCAAATCGGCGGTCGAAGCGGGGCAGAAGATGCTGATGATGGGCGATAACTACTGGCTGCAAATGCCAAAGAGCCGCCGCCCAATTCGTATTACGCCAATGCAAAAGCTGCTTGGTGAAGCCTCAATTGGTGATATTTCAACGTTGACGTGGAGCCAGGATTACCAAGGCGAGTGGAAAGCGACGGAAACCCTCACGATAGATGGACAGAGCA
>NZ_JAWOUB010000764.1:0-559 GCF_033339195.1 Vibrio sp. 811 | reverse complement strand
CATATCAACCAATAACTTAAGGTTCTTTTTATCCGCTTGATACGCACACAATGCCGTGCAACTCTCGACTAACGAGCGCAAATCAAACTCCTCTTCAACAAGCGTCAACTTGCCCGCTTCGACTTTGCTGTAATCGAGGATGTCGTTAGTGATGGTCACAAGGTTATTGGCAGATTTGTGCAGCAGGAGCAATAACTCCCTTGGCTCTCGGCGGTTTTCGTTCTCAAGCAATATCTCGCTGATCCCCATGATCGCGTTCATTGGAGTGCGAATCTCATGGCTCATGTTTGCCAGAAATTCCGACTTGGCTTGCGTGGCTTTTTTCGATTTATCCAATGCAGACGACAAACGCTTCTCCATCTCGCGTCTATCGGTGATATCACGTTCTACCGCGATAAAACGCAGTAGCTCGCCATTTTCATCAAACACCGGAGACAGCTCCAACTCGACCCAATATGGGCGCTGCGACTTGGTGTAATTGAGTATCTCAACCCTAACCGGGGAATGGCTGCGAACACTTTGTGAGAGCAACGCGACGGTGTTTGCGTCGGGGTCTTCA
>NZ_JAWOUB010000763.1:0-560 GCF_033339195.1 Vibrio sp. 811 | reverse complement strand
CTGCTCCGATAGTCGAGTACCCGCAGAACGATTAACCGGCCTTTACTCCGGTGAATTATTTGTTCACCGCAATGTTGCAAACCAAGTCATTCACACAGACCTCAATTGCCTTTCCGTTGTTCAATACGCCGTTGATGTACTCAAGGTGAAGCACATTATTGTGTGTGGTCACTACGGTTGCGGCGGTGTTAACGCGGCGATAGATAACCCTCAACTCGGGCTTATCAATAACTGGCTACTGCACATCAGAGATCTTTACTTCAAGCATCGTTCTTACTTAGATCAAATGCCTGTTGAAGATCGTGCCGATAAGCTTGGTGAAATTAACGTTGCAGAACAAGTTTATAACCTAGGCAATTCAACCATCATGCAAAACGCATGGGAGCGCGGGCAAGATGTCGAAATTCATGGTGTCGTATACGGAATAGAAGATGGTCGCCTTGAATATGTAGGTATTCGCTCGAATTCTAAAGAGACCGTGGAAGCAGCGTACCAGAAAGCACTGTCGACGAGTTTAAACCCGGACAATAAGCGTCTGAGTCGCCAAGCAAAAAAAACAG
>NZ_JAWOUB010000762.1:0-560 GCF_033339195.1 Vibrio sp. 811 | reverse complement strand
CGCTCCACTCAGCGAGAATGACAAAAGCCTGTTGAGCCAAATGCGCTATCGACCAGACTCCGATTTAGAGCACAGCAAAACGCGCTTTAAATCCCTCGACTGCTCCATTATGGAGCTCGCCGATGATATTGCGTATGGCGTGCACGACTTAGAAGATGCCATTGTGCTGGGTATGGTCACACGTCAGCAATGGCAAGAAGGTGCAGCAAGTCAGTTAGCTGATTGCGGTGATCCTTGGTTTGAAGAACATATCGGCTCTATCGGGCAAATGCTGTTTAGCGGTAAACATCACCAACGCAAAGATGCGATTGGCGGTATGGTCAATGCCCTACTTACAAGCATCTCTATTAAAGTGGTTGATGAACCATTCCAAAACCCTTTACTGGCATGGAATGCTTGTTTAGAACCGCATATGGCGAAAACGCTAGATGTGCTTAAACATTTCGTCAGTCAGTA
Organism: Vibrio sp. 811; assembly: GCF_033339195.1. Classification (NCBI taxonomy): domain Bacteria; kingdom Pseudomonadati; phylum Pseudomonadota; class Gammaproteobacteria; order Vibrionales; family Vibrionaceae; genus Vibrio; species Vibrio sp. 811. Next base: position 104 of record NZ_JAWOUB010000762.1, on the reverse strand, counting down.
TGTCATTCAAGTGCCGCAGGTACAGATTGTCGAATACAAAGGGCAACAAATCATCATGGATATATTCGAAGCACTAAGTGCCGATCCTGAACGATTGTTGCCAA
>NZ_JAWOUB010000761.1:0-560 GCF_033339195.1 Vibrio sp. 811 | reverse complement strand
GTCCTCCATCATGGGCGAGTATTCCCATACTCTCACAACCTCAAAAACATGCCCCAATAAGCAATAGGGTTCATTTTACTCCGCGCTAAAAACTTATCAAATAATTTGATGAGATTTCTAAATATTATCAATTTTACCTGTACTACTGACCGCTCTATTCTGGATATGCGGTTCGGGAACACCGCAAAACAAAAACAACAATTCATGTTGTGAGCTAATAAATCAAGGAGCTTTTTATGGAACCACAAACTAAGGAGTCATTATGGCGGTGACCAGTTCTCAAACTCACCAGGACTTTTCTCCTAAAGAGATGATGGCTGAGGCGGAGAAATTCGCATTAAGTAAAGCAAACAAAACCAGCAGCATGACACTTGGCCTAGCAATAATGGCTGGTGCGTTTATCGGTTTGGCATTTTTGTTTTACATCACAGTGACAACTGGCAGTGCGAATACAGGTTGGGGTTTAAGCCGCTTAGCCGGTGGTATCGCCTTCAGTATGGGGTTAATCCTTATCGTTATTTGCGGTGGTGAGCTGTTTACCAGTTCGGTGCTTTCCAGCA
>NZ_JAWOUB010000760.1:0-561 GCF_033339195.1 Vibrio sp. 811 | reverse complement strand
GGGTACTGCAATAGTTTTTCCACTGCAACTGGCGAGAACTGAGGAACAGGCATACCCATTTTGCTACAGTGACGCTCGGCAAGATGCTTCGCAAGTGGCGCAATGTCCCCTTTACGCTCATTCAGCGCTGGCCATGCGATTGGGAACACATTCAGGCGGTAGTACAAGTCTTCACGGAAATTACCTTCCGACACATACTGTTTGAGATCACGGTTACTGGTCGCTAGCACACGAACATCTAGCTTGATGCTCTTACGGCTACCAAGACGCTCTACTTCGCGCTCTTGCAAAACACGCAATAACTTCGCTTGCAGGTTTAAGTCCATCTCGCTGATTTCATCAAGTAAGATTGTGCCGCCTTGCGCTTGTTCGAACTTACCCGGACACGCCTGAACAGCACCAGTGAATGCACCTTTTTCGTAACCGAATAGCGTCGCTTCCAGCATGTTGTCAGGAATCGCCGCACAGTTAATCGCAACGAATGGGCCGTCTTTACGGTTTGATGCTTTGTGAATGTAACGCGACATCACTTCTTTACCTGAACCGCTTGGGCCTAAGATC
>NZ_JAWOUB010000759.1:0-561 GCF_033339195.1 Vibrio sp. 811 | reverse complement strand
ACAACAACGTTCGTCACGACTCGACGTTAGAGGGCTATGCAAAGTTACGTCCTGCATTTGACCGCCAGTACGGCAGTGTTACTGCAGCAAACAGTACGCCGCTGACTGATGGCGGAGCGGCAGTGATGCTGATGCGCGAAGGTAAAGCGAAAGAGTTGGGCATGGAAATTCTTGGCTACATCCGTGGCTACGCATTCTCAGCGATTGGTGTGGAAAAAGACATGCTGATGGGACCGACTTACGCGACTGCGAAAGTGCTCGAAAACACAGGCTTGGAACTGTCGGATCTGACTCTGATCGATATGCATGAAGCGTTTGCTGCTCAAGCATTGGCAAACGTGAAAATGTTTGCCTCAGATAAGTTTGCTCAAGAAAACCTAGGTCGTTCGAAAGCGATCGGTGAAATCGACATGGATAAATTCAACGTGCTCGGTGGCTCAATTGCTTACGGCCACCCATTCGCGGCGACGGGTGCGCGTATGATGACGCAAACTCTACGTGAACTGAAACGTCGTGGTGGTGGTATTGCATTGAATACCGCTTGTGCTGCGGGTGGGCTTG
>NZ_JAWOUB010000758.1:0-561 GCF_033339195.1 Vibrio sp. 811 | reverse complement strand
TACCTAAAGCTGAGACAAAAACGCCTAACCAGATGAGCGTTGCAGAACGACCTTTACTGGTGATTCGTCCGGCTCAACTCGCTAGCTACCTGAATGACAATAGTATTGTGTATCGCACATCAGATACTCAGATTGTTCAAGCCAAACGCCACCAGTGGGCTCAAAGTATTTCTGAGCAAATTACCCAACGTGTTGTGGCTGAGCTACGCCAAAAACAAAGCGACTATTGGCCAGTTGAAATGAATAATCTTCTGGATCAAAGTGGAGAATCCAAGCTTCAACTTAGTTTGAACAAGTTTAATGGTAGCTACCAAGGTAACGCGGAGATTGAAGGTGAATGGTTACTCATCGATGCAAGCGGCAACGTCGTTCGCAGCTCGCAAATAAAAATATTGATGCCATTGCAAGATGAAGGCTACGACGCTCTGGTTGATGCACTGTCGGCAGGTTTGAACCAACTAACAGACGATATAGCTGCGCAGCTATAGTAAATAGACATCAGATACGAAAGTCATCAGATAAAAGAGGGGAGCATCACGCTCCCCTTTCTTGTTTATGTAT
>NZ_JAWOUB010000757.1:0-561 GCF_033339195.1 Vibrio sp. 811 | reverse complement strand
ATCAAAGAAGTTTATGTCTGTACTAAATGTGGTTACGTATTGAAAGTTAAGTAGTTAGCCCAAAATAACAAACCAACCGCAACAAAAAAGCGGCTCATTTGAGCCGCTTTTTACTGTCTAAAAACTGAAGGATTACTCCTCTTCTTCCTCATCTTTACGAGTGTAAAAACGAGCAAAGAACAGACCAACCTCAAACAGTAAGCACATTGGGATCGCAAGTAACGTCTGCGAAATCATGTCTGGCGGCGTCAGCAGCATGCCGACAACGAACGCTGCCACAATAATGTATGGACGCTTCTCTTTTAGGTCTTGCGGCGTGGTCGCCCCAGTCCAACAAAGTAGGATGATCGCCACTGGCACTTCGAACGCAATACCAAACGCCATAAACAGCGCCAGCACAAAATCTAGGTAGCTCGAAATATCGGTCGCAAACTCAACCCCACCGAGAGAAATCGCAGTAAAGAAGCCAAATACCAGTGGAAATACCACGTAATACGCAAAGGCCACGCCACAGTAAAACAGCAACGAGCTAGAAAACAGCAATGGCATGATCAAACGACG
>NZ_JAWOUB010000756.1:295-562 GCF_033339195.1 Vibrio sp. 811 | reverse complement strand
AATATATATTACATTACGTGACTTAAGTTTCTATATAAGTAACAATTGATAGTTCAAAAAGTTTTATAGCTAACTAGTAACAAAAACAAGCAATAAAACTAAGTAATTGAAAAATATACAAAAAAAGACAAAAATTATTTAACCGATAACAAACTTAAAGGCTAATCATGTCGAAGAAATCAGAACTAGCTGGAAAACAAAAGTTACAACAGCAACGAACAGAGCTAAGAAACACGTTGTGGGCTGACGAAATAGATTCCATCAGCA
>NZ_JAWOUB010000756.1:0-285 GCF_033339195.1 Vibrio sp. 811 | reverse complement strand
CCATAATGGATTCACAACGATACCACGAACCCTCCCTCAAATAGGCAGAATAATGGATAAGTTTTCTGGAAAAGGAAAACCTCTCTCATCAACTTATCTATCACTATGGTGCAACGTTTTTGATGAAGGCTTTCTAGAGATAGAAGATAAGCATAGGTTTGCATTTGAATCGGGCTTTTCAAGTGAACGAGCAATAACCACCTGGACAACCCGAATGAGAAAGCTTGAAGAGTTGGGCTTTATTCAATCAAAGCGAGGAGCGAATGGCGATTTCAATTATGTCCT
>NZ_JAWOUB010000755.1:0-562 GCF_033339195.1 Vibrio sp. 811 | reverse complement strand
TGGGATTGGTTTTGATCAGCGTAATTCTTTGGTGGTTGGCCTTGCGATGGGCTTTGCCGTGATTCCTACCATTTTTACCATTGCGGAAGATGCCATTTTCTCTGTACCAAAGCACTTGTCTGATGGATCGTTAGCGCTTGGGGCGACCCCTTGGCAAACCTTGATTTACGTCGTGCTCCTTACGGCCAGCCCAGGTATTTTCTCCGCCATCATGATGGGGCTTGGACGCGCGGTTGGTGAGACGATGATTGTCTTGATGGCGACTGGCAACACGCCTTTGATGGACTGGAACATTTTAGAAGGCCTTCGCAGCTTATCGGCAACCATTGCGGTGGAGTTGCCAGAGTCTGAAGTTGGCAGTTCGCATTATCGTTTGTTGTTCCTCGCTGCGTTGATTTTGTTTGTCTTCACCTTTGCGGTGAACGCGCTGGCAGAGTTGGTACGTCAAAGATTGAGAGATAAATACCGTGCGTTGTAGTTTAGAACAGGAAAAAGAGCGAGTTACTGAATGTTAAATTGGATTCGTTCTGGCGCACCGTGGATATGGCTAACAGGCGGTGCG
>NZ_JAWOUB010000754.1:0-562 GCF_033339195.1 Vibrio sp. 811 | reverse complement strand
TCATGCCAGCGACTGCGAAGTACACGGCACGTAAATACAAGCTGACTTATCAAGGTAGTGATGATTTATACAACGTCGGCAAAAACATCGAGATCGGTAGCCATTATCTGCAAGGTTTGCTAGAGGATTACGATAATAATCGTATTTTTGCGCTCGCCGCTTATAATGCTGGCCCTAACCGAGTAAAAACGTGGCGAGAGCGAACCCAAGGCAAAGTGGACGCATACGCCTTTATTGAGGCGATTCCATTTAACGAAACTCGTGGGTATGTGCAAAACATTTTGATGTTTGAAACCTACTATCGTGATCTTTTGGGTATCGACGGCGCGTTCTTGAATCAACACGAGATCAATACCAAGTATTGAGTGAGGTAACTTGATGTCACACGAACCCGAGTACAGAGACTGGCAACAGATTGTCGAGCTAATCCGATCCAGCGTGGATAGCCAGCAACATGAGATGCTGTTAACCATGCTGATGACACCTGATGAGAGGGAATCATTAACTGCACGCGTTAACATTCTTAATGAGCTTCTCAAAGGGGAATTATCTCAACGTCAGA
>NZ_JAWOUB010000753.1:0-563 GCF_033339195.1 Vibrio sp. 811 | reverse complement strand
ATTTCATCCCAATGGGCGCGTATTTGCTTGATGTTCAGCCTGTCGCTGCTAATCATCGGCTTGAGCGCGTCATAGGCGGCGTCGCCCTTGGGGATGAATAGCTTGGTTTCGCCCAAGTCACGGATACGCGGCGCGAAGCGAAATCCCAGCAAATGCATCAAGCCAAACACGTGATCGGTGAAGCCTGCCGTGTCGGTGTAGTGTTCCTCGATGCGCAAGTCCGACTCGTGGTACAGCAGGCCATCAAGCACGTAAGTTGAATCACGAATGCCCACGTTGACCACCTTGGCACTGAAGGGCGCGTACTGGTCGGAGATATGGGTGTAGAAAGTCCGTCCTGGACTGCTTCCATACTTCGGGTTGATATGACCAGTGCTTTCTGCTTTGCTGCCGGTTCTGAAGTTCTGGCCGTCTGACGATGACGTGGTGCCGTCACCCCAGTTGCCGGCGAAGGGTTGCCGAAACTGCGCATTCACCAGCTCGGCCAGCGCCGTCGAATAGGTTTCATCGCGGATGTGCCAGGCTTGCCGCCACGACAGCTAGGCGTCGGTGGTCCCAGGGCC
>NZ_JAWOUB010000752.1:0-563 GCF_033339195.1 Vibrio sp. 811 | reverse complement strand
CTCATTCAGCGCCGTTTCTAGCTGAGCATAAACCTGTACTGGCTTTTCCTCGTGCAGCTGCCAACACTCACTCATGAATGCATCAAAATCCATTTTGAAAGACATGCCCTTGTTATCCTTTGTTATCTTGTTCGTAAATAAACCACTCTACACAATTCTCAACCGTGCGTTGCACGCCAAACAACAATATGAGAATCGCCTCACTTAAAGTGGTGTACCTTGCTCTAATGCGAGCAAACGTTGTTTGCGTTCTACCCCACCAGCATACCCAGTCAGTTTGCCACTTTTACCAATAACGCGATGACAAGGCACCACAATGGAAATAGGGTTCTTGCCATTTGCTAACCCAACCGCACGCACGGCTTTCGGGTTGCCAATCGCGTTGGCGAGATCTTGATAGCTCCACGTCTCGCCGTATGGAATGGTCGTTAACGCATGCCACACTTGATTTTGAAAATCGGTACCTGTCGCTGCCAAAGGCAAATCAAATTCGTTGCGCAGACCCGAAAAGTATTCGTCCAACTGGGTGACGGCTTGGCGCAAAATCGGATGCTGATCATCTC
>NZ_JAWOUB010000751.1:0-563 GCF_033339195.1 Vibrio sp. 811 | reverse complement strand
CATCGTGATTCTCGTAACGAAAGAAGCACACTGTTTAGGTGATATTCTGATGAAAAATTACGATGGCAGTTTAGATGTAGAAATCGCCGCCGTGGTGGGTAACTACGATAAGTTGCAAGGCCTCACTGAACGTTTTGATATCCCTTACCACTATGTGACGCACGAAGATCTAAGCCGTGAAGAACACGAGCAAAAGATGTTAGAGGTGATCGATCAATACGATGCAGATTACTTGGTGCTAGCGAAATACATGCGCGTTCTCACGCCAACGTTTGTTGAAAAATACCGCCATAAGATCATCAACATTCACCACAGTTTCTTGCCTGCTTTCATCGGTGCTAAGCCTTATCAGCAAGCTTACGACCGTGGCGTAAAAATTATTGGCGCAACAGCCCACTTCGTGACAAACGATCTAGATGAAGGCCCGATCATCAAGCAGGATGTTATTCCAGTCGATCACACATTCAGCGCACAAGATATGGCTCAAGCAGGCCGCGATGTTGAGAAGAATGTTTTGAGTAAAGCTCTGAATAAGGTAATTAACGACCACGTTTTTGTTTATG
>NZ_JAWOUB010000750.1:0-564 GCF_033339195.1 Vibrio sp. 811 | reverse complement strand
GCTTCCACCTGCGCTTTACGGCGTAGCAACAATGATTGTCGCTTCTGTAGTCTCTACTGCGGGTGCGGTGATGGTTGGCGTTCCTGTTGGTGTGCTTACCGCAATCTTCATCGCTGAAATCGCGCCTAAGCGTTTGGCTGATGTTATTCGTCCTGCGGTTGAGTTGCTAGCGGGTATCCCTTCGGTGGTGTATGGCTTCTTCGGCCTCGTTATCATCGTTCCTTTGATTCAAGACATCTTCAATGTGCCAGCGGGTAACACCATCTTGGCGGGTATCATTGTTCTTGGTGTGATGATTCTACCGACCGTAATCACGGTATCTGAAACGTCTATTCGAGCGGTGCCTCGTGCATACAAAGAAGGCTCTTTGGCTCTTGGCGCTTCAAAAATCTACACAATCTTCAAACTGCTCGTTCCTGCGGCTCGTTCAGGCATCATGACTGGTGTGATTCTTGGTATCGGTCGTGCGTTGGGTGAGACAATGGCAATCATCATGGTGATGGGTAACGCGCCAGCAATGCCAGAAGGCATTCTCGACTCAGCACGTACGCTGACCGCGAACAT
>NZ_JAWOUB010000749.1:0-564 GCF_033339195.1 Vibrio sp. 811 | reverse complement strand
CTTGTCGCTCTTCACCGTTAAATCAAGGAAGTATGCGGTTTCTTCCAATGTATCCGTACCGTGGGTGATGACGATACCGTCAACATCATCTTGAGCGAGCAGCTCGTTAACCCTTTTCGCTAACTTCAGCCATACCTCATCGTTCATGTCTTGAGAGCCGATGCTGACGACTTGCTCACCAGAAATATCCGCAATGTTGGTCATGCTCGGCACAGCAGAAATTAATGATTCGACGCCAACTTTACCTGCGGTGTAGTTCGACTCAGTGGCAGATTGACCTGCGCCAGCGATGGTGCCGCCAGTCGCGAGGATTTTGATATTAGGAAGATCGGACTGGGCGAACGACAAAGAACTGAGGCACAAACCAAGGGTAATCGTACTGAGGCGGAAAAGATTTTTTGTCATGGGAATCACCTGCTTTTAGGTTAGATGTTGGTTGGGGAACAACCTCTATCCTAAAAACAGAACGGGAGAATTTTTGAGCACAAGCTCAACAAATTGCAGATGAAAATCGTGATCAACTAATCACTTAAAGAATATCAAATCAACCAGTTAACCTAATTA
>NZ_JAWOUB010000748.1:0-564 GCF_033339195.1 Vibrio sp. 811 | reverse complement strand
ATCAAGGTGGCTTGTTAACCGATGCCGTTATTAAGCATCCTCATTCCGTTGTTTTGTTGGATGAGATTGAGAAAGCGCACCCAGATATCTTTAATTTGTTACTGCAAGTGATGGATAACGGTACGCTGACGGACAACAATGGTCGCAAGGCCGATTTCCGTAACGTGATCCTTGTGATGACCACTAACGCGGGTGTGGCTGAAACTGAGAAGAAATCGATCGGTTTAATCCAACAAGATCATAGTCACGATGCCATGGCAGAAATTAAGAAGGTGTTCACTCCGGAGTTCCGTAACCGTCTTGATAATATCATCTGGTTTAATAGCCTAGATGAAAGTGTTATCCATCAAGTGGTTGATAAGTTTATTGTCGAGCTTCAAGTCCAGTTGGATGCTCGCGGAGTATCCATGGAAGTATCGCAAGATGCTCGCCATTGGTTAGCACATAAAGGTTATGACAAAGCGATGGGGGCACGTCCAATGGGCCGTGTAATCCAAGAGCAATTGAAGAAACCATTGGCAAATGAACTGTTGTTCGGATCACTTGTTGATGGTGGTACGGTGA
>NZ_JAWOUB010000747.1:0-565 GCF_033339195.1 Vibrio sp. 811 | reverse complement strand
AGGGAAAGCACGTTTACCGAAAAAGCCGCTCATGCTGCCACTTCTCACCGGGCTTATATGTGGCTTGTTTCCATGACTAATTGCGATCACCGCTGGCTTGGTGCGCCCTACTCCGCTTTACAATGCACAATATATGATCCCATTGGCAGGCATGCTGTTAGGCAAAAGTCTGAGCAGTAATATCATCGCGCTACAAAACTTATTCTCTGCTTTTGAAGAGCGTAAGTCTGCGTACGAAGCTGCCATCTCACTGGGTGCCGCCCCTAAATACGCTTCCTTTCCTTTCGTTCAGGAGGCTCTGAGAAAATCGTTAGCGCCAACGCTAGCCTCAATGACCACGATGGGCCTTGTCACACTTCCTGGTATGATGACGGGGCAAATCCTAGGGGGCGCAAGCCCATTGGTTGCCATTAAATATCAACTGGTCATCATGCTAGCTATTTTTGTCATGATGAGCGTCTCTGTTGCCATCACACTTGAAATGACATTGAGCTTTGTACAAACAAAAGAAGGCCGTGTTACGGTCAAAGTACGCCCAGTTGATGGAATGAAGCGAGGTCAGTAA
>NZ_JAWOUB010000746.1:0-565 GCF_033339195.1 Vibrio sp. 811 | reverse complement strand
ATGTTTCTCAAGGCTGCGCTCAAGCAGCAGAGCGATGTCTTCGTTAGGAACTAAGTTGATAGAAACTTTCTGACCCGCTTTCCAGAAAGAGGAAATTTGCAAAACCGAAGGACCCGATAAGCCGCGGTGAGTAAACAACAGCGCTTCTTTGAACATGGTGCCGTCTTCGGCGGTAATTTCCGCAGGCACAGCAATGCCAGACAGTTCAGCAAAATCTTCTTTGTCTTCTTTGTGCAGCGTAAATGGCACAAGTCCCGCCGTGGTTGGGATTACCGGCAGACCAAACTGCTCAGCCACTTTGTAACCAAACGGCGTCGCGCCCAGTTTTGGCATGGAAAGGCCACCGGTCGCAATCACCAAAGATTCGCACTCAACAGGCTCAGTACCCGCGTGCAGACGAAAGCCTTCTTCGGTTTTCTCAATGGTGTGCACATCGCATTGGTAACGCTGTTGAATGTTTGGCATGTCACACTCGGCCAGCAGCATCTTCACGATGTCTTTGGCGGTAAAGGCATCGACACAAAACAATTGGCCGTGATCGCGCTCTTCAAACTCGATGCCGTGT
>NZ_JAWOUB010000745.1:0-565 GCF_033339195.1 Vibrio sp. 811 | reverse complement strand
CATTTGGGGCTTCTCCCGACTTTGCTGCCGGCTAGGTACATTTATGACAGAAAATACATCCTCTTTTCCTCGATCTTCTGGGGAGCTACATGAGTTCACTCGGGCTGACGTCTGGGGTGGATTTACTCAGCTTTTACCGCTTTCCTTTTTTGTGGTGGTCTTTGGCCTCGCCTTTGGGGTTGCTGCGGTGCAAACCGGCTTAGACGCCTTTCCGACTCTTTTAATGAGTACGCTCGTCTTTGCTGGTGCGTCTCAGTTTGCCACATTAGAAATGTGGGGAGCTGAAGTACCACTTGTGCCGGTTTTGATTACTGTGTTTGCCATCAATGCTCGACACCTTCTGATGGGTGCGACGCTCTACCCTTGGCTGAGACAGCTACCGCCACATAAGCGCTATGGCATTATGTTGCTTGCCTCCGATGCGAACTGGGCAATGGCGATGAACGCATTTGGCAAGAAAGAGCCTGGGTTTGGTTTGTTGGTCGGCGGAGGGCTTGCGCTTTGGGGCTTCTGGATTGTCGGCACGTGGATGGGGATCTACTTTGGTGGTGCCATCAAAGATCCA
>NZ_JAWOUB010000744.1:0-565 GCF_033339195.1 Vibrio sp. 811 | reverse complement strand
GCAACTCTTGGTGTTGATGACAGCTTTAATAACAACAGCGACAACTCAAACTCGAGCACTAACACAGCTCAAAGCCACAACGACAATAGTACGTCTAACGCTAACGACAACAGTACCAGTGCTGATCTTGATGTGAGCCTAAATAGTGATAGTAGTGATTCAAGTACTAACACAAATAGAAGCCACAACGACAACAGTGACTCTAGCGTCAACGGTAGCTTTAATGATAACAGCGATAATCGTAATCAAAGCGACAACCGTAACCAGAGTGATAACCGTAGCTACGCTGATTCAAGCACAACAAACTCGAACAGCTTTAACGACAATAGTAACTATCAAAGTGACTCGAGCTCAACAAATGTTGATAGCTTCAATCAAGTCCATATGGATACAGATATGGTTGTTGCGAGCTCAAGCCTAATGGGTGGTGTTACAGGTGCATCAGTTATTTATGCAACTAACGCGGATGATACTCGAGTTCGAGTTGAAAACATTAACACCCTTGGTGGTCTTGGTGGTGCTGCTGGTATTACTACCGTTGGTCAGAATGCTGGTTCAAATTCAC
>NZ_JAWOUB010000743.1:0-565 GCF_033339195.1 Vibrio sp. 811 | reverse complement strand
ACTTCAGGCTTGATTGCCAATGAGAGTCACAAAGAGATGTCAGGTAGCGCATTATTGTATAAAGCCGTTTTAATTAACCTGACTAACCCTAAATCGATCGTCTTTTTGGTGGCGTTGTTCCCACAGTTTATCGACCCTGCAAAAGACCAACTGACGCAATTGTTGGCGCTAGGGGTGACGACAGTGGTAATTGATGCGTGCGTAATGTTGGGTTACACCACGTTAGCGGCGCAGATGGGACGCTTTATCCGTTCAGACAAGATCATGGGTAAAATTAACAAAGTATTCGGTTCAATGTTTATGGGTTGTGGCGCATTATTAGCGGCTGCAAAATCCTAAGCCATTTATAGGTAGTTCTATCGCATGAATACAACGTATGTCGCTCGTCAGCCGATTTTTAACCGTAAAAGACAGACGCTGGGTTATGAATTGTTATTTAGAGATGGAGAAAGCAACGCCTATCCCGCTCATATCGAATCAAACCGAGCGACATACCGATTAATCGTCGAGAACTTTCTATCACTGGGTACTAACCCAGTGATTGCGTCTTCGCGCTGCTTTATCA
>NZ_JAWOUB010000742.1:0-565 GCF_033339195.1 Vibrio sp. 811 | reverse complement strand
CAGCGGAAGAGCTGCAAATGGTTGAAGAAAAAAGCGACGAAGCGACTGATGATATCGTCGGTATCCATGAAAGTGACGATCTTAACAAGCTGCTGCCAAACGAGACCATGTTTTTGGCCTACCCAGAGCTAGAAGTCGTGTTCTACAAGCATCTGGTCGACAAGCGTTTAATGAACTATCGCACGCAAGGTAAATCTCGCACTTTACGTAAAGTCAAAGCGCATCGTCCAGACAACAAAGCTGTGGATATCGAAAAAGGGCCGTTCATCGTCTGTGTGGATGCCTCTGGCTCGATGAGTGGTTTCCCTGAGCAGTGCGCAAAAGCGATGGCGTATGCGTTAATGCAGATTGCACTGGCCGAACAGCGCGATTGTTACGTGATCATTTTCTCTACTGAACACATTACTTACGAGCTCACCAAACAAGATGGTTTGCGTGAGGCGGCGGATTTCTTAACGTACAGTTTCCATGGTGGTACAGATTTGGAGCCAACGCTTATCAAATCCATCGATTTGATGAGTGGAGATAAATACAAAAACGCCGACATGGTGGTAATTTCTGATTT
>NZ_JAWOUB010000741.1:0-566 GCF_033339195.1 Vibrio sp. 811 | reverse complement strand
CTTCTTCGAATTTAAAATCATTACGGCTAACGTTCAGCCATTCCATAATACTTGAGGCAGGGATTCCCCAAAGATAAGCTTGGGTTGCACGCTGAAAATCCATTTCATTCAACATGTTTTTCATTGTTTCTTGTGTCGGAAAATCTGCTTCAAATTTCAACTCACCCACGCGGCTTGGAACCACCGTTTCTTGTGCAAAGACAGCGGCAGACAGAAGCATACTCGTCACTGCTACTGCTAAAATGCGCTTTTTCATATGGAAGTAATCCTTATCTTATTAGATGGTGTTGCTCAAATTAGAACAAGTCTTTTCAAGTCAAGATTAGTGTTGAACCGATTATTCTTTGTTCATATCTCAAACCCACCATCATCATAAGGTTCATAGATAAGGAGATAAATTGACCATTTATTATTGGTAATATACCAATTTTGGTATAAGTTAATTTATGCAAACACGGATACGCCTTACACCACCAGAACGTAATCGAATGAAAAATAAAGATAAAAACAAAAAGCCGCTACATAATTTAGATTTGAATCTGCTAAAGATTTTTAGAGTAGTATCG
>NZ_JAWOUB010000740.1:0-566 GCF_033339195.1 Vibrio sp. 811 | reverse complement strand
TGCAAGGTGCACTGTAAATAAGTAGGGTGTATTTGAAGAAAAATCACATTTGTGGATTAATGACGTCTCTGTTTACTCATATCCTCGCACTGCCAACTGGATAGGCCAAGTTCAATAAAAACTTGGCCGCTTTTTACGTGCGCTTTGTTGTCTTGAAACACTCGCTTGTTTCACTCTCTCCAACCTCTCTTTAAATGAAACCAAAGACTTATCTAAAGTCGCTAGGTGCCAATAAAAATCACCATGGTAACAAGTTGTTTACATTCGGTGGTGTGGCGTAAATCGAAAAATATCAACCTAATTGATTGAAATTCAATTTGATTTTGGTTTCTTTTTAACCGGGCATATTGATGGTCTTGTGGTGTAACATTAATTTTACATTTCTCCGTAAGACCCATCGAAATAGAGATTTCGGCCGATGTATTCCAATTTCTCTCTACCTGCGCCAAGTTAGAAAAATCAGTTCAAACAGCTCAGTGAGGCTGTAAACAAATTAGTGACGCAAGGAGAAAGTCATGGTGGACACATACAACCCATTAGGTACAGACGGATTTGAGTTTGTTGAA
>NZ_JAWOUB010000739.1:0-566 GCF_033339195.1 Vibrio sp. 811 | reverse complement strand
TCAACTGGGGAGCCAATATAGGCCCAGCCACACGAGAAGTCGTCAATAAGATGCTCAACTCCAAGCCTCATCCAGAGCAGTCGTATCGCTCCTGCCTTGGGCTGCTCAATCTGAGTAAAGCGCATGGCGAATCGCGCTTAGAGCAAGCCTGTAAAGATGCGCTGATGCTGACAAAACCGAACTACACGTTCATCAACAATCTGCTGAAGAACAATCGTGAAGGACAACTGAGCAAAGACAACACGAGCACGCCGAACCTTGTTCACAGCAATGTTCGTGGCCCGAACTGTTATCACTAGGAGAAATACAAATGAACGCACTGAACGACCAACTCAAAACCCTCCGCTTGAGCCATGCAGTGAAAGCGTTAGAGCAGCAACAAGAACAACTGAGCACCTACGCAGAGCTGGACTTCGAGGAAAGGCTAAGCCTGCTTCTGGAAAGTGAAATCTTGAATCGCAATCAGACAAAAATCCAACGCTTAAAACGACAAGCCAAACTGAGAGTAGATGCTCAGCCGAGCCAACTCATCTACAAGGAGGGACGAAATCTCAATCGCAAACAGA
>NZ_JAWOUB010000738.1:0-566 GCF_033339195.1 Vibrio sp. 811 | reverse complement strand
ATAAATCGACAAAGCCGCGACGGAAAAAACCAAGATGTAGTTGGAAATTTCAACCGCCACGTCAAAGCCCGTAACCAAGCGCATTTGACGATAAACCGTGTTGAGAAATCCTTTCATGCCTTGTTCGGCATATTGGGTTTCTCGTTGGCTATGTGAAAACAGCTTCACGGTTTGGATGTTGGTGTAGCTGTCGACAATACGGCCTGTCATGGTTGAGCGCGCATCGGCTTGCTCAGAGGCCACATCTTTCAGTTTCGGTACAAAGTAAATCTGAATCGCGATGTAAACCAAAAGCCAGACAATCATTGGAATCATTAAACGCCAATCTGCAGCTGCTAACATCACGACCATACTGGTGAAGTAAACCGTCACGTAGACAAACACGTCCATGCTCTTCATGACCGTTTCACGTACTGCGAGAGAGGTTTGCATCACTTTGGTTGCAACGCGCCCTGCAAAATCATCTTGATAGAAGTCCAGACTCTGATTGAGCAGATAACGGTGAGCAAGCCAGCGAATGGACATTGGGTAGTTACCCAACAAGGTTTGATGCACCAGCAAAGAGT
>NZ_JAWOUB010000737.1:0-566 GCF_033339195.1 Vibrio sp. 811 | reverse complement strand
AAACACCATTAATCTTAGCGACGACCTCAAGCACTCTTCTTAATTGAGCTCATTTCCTAGCAGCTTCGACGGAACTCTCCTCTTCTTTAAACGAAAAAACACCGTAGTTAAAAAGTGTTGTATTGCACTATTTATCAATCTGCCATTCTTCTTTGATAAATGGGAAATTAGACTTCATTTTTCTTGTAAAAAAAGCATAATCATCCCCTTAATTTCGCTGGTAAAAAAGACGATTTTTCATATTCCAAACGGAAATTGACCAACAATTGACAGAGATTGCGAAGTCAATCACAACAGAACGGCAGATTAAATTTCACCTGATTAATTAACGCTTTCAGCGCATGTGAGCTAGATCTCCGAACCTTAGATAGCCCGAAATAACCCTTTAACCACTTACATCTCAACGTTAGCATATACTAACACACAAACAAAACACGGATATAAACTGCGACACATATCAATGTTCATTTTTCAACCAAGAACGAGCTAAAAGCAAACAAAATGACGTTTATGACGTGGACGGGTGTGTTTTTAACGTTTTTAACGGGAATCAAGTTTGATTATTT
>NZ_JAWOUB010000736.1:0-566 GCF_033339195.1 Vibrio sp. 811 | reverse complement strand
GATCAACAACGACGCCTCACTCAAGAGCTCAACCAACACGCACAGCAACAAGCCGCCAAACTGCTCGTGCGCGGTTTAGCTCATGAGATCAAAAATCCACTTGGCGGATTACGCGGTGCGGCGCAGCTGCTGGAAAAAATGTTGCCCGATCCATCGTTAACCGAATACACCCACATCATTATCGAACAAGCAGATCGATTAAGAGCGTTAGTCGACCGCCTACTTGGCCCACAGAAACCAGGCAAAAAGACACAAGAAAATCTGCACCAAATTCTGGAGAAAGTACGCCAATTGGTCGAGTTAGAATCTCAAAACTCGATCATCATCGAACGCGACTACGACCCGAGCTTGCCTGAGATTTTGATGGATGCGGATCAAATAGAACAAGCGATGCTGAACATCGTCAGCAACGCGGCACAAATTCTTGCTCATCAAGAGCACGGCAACATCACCATTCGCACCAGAACGGTGCATCAAGCCAACATTCATGGCAAACGCTGCAAATTAGCGGCGCGCGTCGAGATCACTGATAACGGGCCGGGCATTCCACCAGAATTACAGGACAC
>NZ_JAWOUB010000735.1:0-566 GCF_033339195.1 Vibrio sp. 811 | reverse complement strand
GGTTAGAAATCAATTTCAGCCACGCATTCTAAATACTGAAATCTCAATTGCCAGTGTTTATTTCTCTTGGGCTATCGAAAAACTACAGAACACCGTTGATCGCGATACCAACACCAATGCGCTGCTGATTATGGTCGTAGTCAATTAGGCTTTTGCCGTATCCAGTCGAGTATTGAGCATATCCCCTAACTTTTCCCCAAATTGGAAACAACAAACCTATCTCAGCATAGCCTTTATGCGTTTTAAAATTCTCGCGCCCCAAGAACGTCAACTCGTAATCGTCCCATTTGTAGGCGCTTGTTAGCTCAAAATGCCCCATGTAATCTTCGATATCTGGGTTATCATCACCTTTAGGATCATTCGGAAAGGTTTTTTCGTCCTCAGGTATGCGCCACCAAGGCTGGATAGAGGCGACAAAATTGTCTTTCGCAAAGGTTAAGTTGGTATAAACGCGGTTCCAACTGCGCGATAGCTCTTGTCTCTGACCATTTGATTCATGCTCAATACCGAAACCCAGCCAAGTTGAGCCACCAAGCGGCTGCCAACTTGTAGGAGTGAAGTAAAAC
>NZ_JAWOUB010000734.1:0-566 GCF_033339195.1 Vibrio sp. 811 | reverse complement strand
TAGCTCTTTGTAAGCTGCTAGCGGAGAAGGGCAAGGCAATGTGAATCGACGAGAAGGAACTACTTGGAAAATATCGCCTTTTACCACGAATTCTTTTAGATCACGGACGATTTGACAGAAATCTTGATCCGAAACGCTTGGTTGAGCTGTGATATTGGCCACTTGCGTTGCGTCTGGAAGACGCTTTGGCGATGTGCATTGAGCTCGGATATCTTCGATTCGACTTTCTAGCGCTGCTTTTTGCGAGCCGTCAACGAACAATGTTGCTTGCAGTTGGCAGGATTCTGTTTGGTGATCTACAACCAGCAATGTTTCCGCAACATAGAAGACGTAATCCGGACACTGGTTTGTTGCTACCGCGTCTCCTAATGGTTCGAAGTTCGCCACCAAGTCATACGCAAATAGGCCACCAAGGAAAATGGCATGTTTGTCTTGCGAAGAAAGATCAAAACTGTGCTGTACCAAACGAAGTGCATCAAAAGAAGAGGCTTCTTGTAGACGAGAATCTTCATCAATCGTATCGCAAGGTTGGATGAATTCTAAAGTCAGTGTTTCGCCGTCAAATT
>NZ_JAWOUB010000733.1:0-566 GCF_033339195.1 Vibrio sp. 811 | reverse complement strand
AATGGGTGCCAAGCGTGCTTAAGAACTTCAATAGTGCGCCTGGATACTCAGGAAATTCAAAGCTATAGAGACGCTCTTTCAGCTGTTTAGAGGGCTTGCCACCGATCATGTAACGAATGTGCAGTTTGGCCATTTCATCGTCGGACAAATCAACGACTGGGTAGCCACCTTCGCGTAGGTCGCGAATGATGTTATCCAGCTCTTCCTGACCGCCTTGCAGGCGTACACCAACAAAGATATTCGCCAGTTCATCATCGTTGTAACGGTAGTTAAACTCGGTGACAGCGCGGCCGCCAATCAGATTACAGAATTCAAAGAAAGCGCCTTGGCGTTCTGGAATCGTCACGGCCAATAGACCTTCACGCTTCTCACCTAATTCACAACGCTCTGAAACATAACGTAAACCATGGAAGTTGGTATTTGCGCCAGACAGCACCGTGGCAAGGTTTTTGTTTTCCAGTTGGTTTTGCTCAACAAACTTCTTCAAGCCAGCCAGAGCAAGCGCCCCGGATGGTTCAGCAATCGCGCGAGTATCCTCAAAAATGTCTTTTACGGCAGCGCAGATT
>NZ_JAWOUB010000732.1:0-567 GCF_033339195.1 Vibrio sp. 811 | reverse complement strand
AATCTTCATCACGCCGAAATAGTATTGATATTAAACGGCATACTATCAACTTGGTGTTGTCCCTCTCCTTATTCTTGCCTTGTAAAGACAAGATAACTAAGGAAGCTTTTATGAGCCACTTCACTATCAAGCTACGCCAAATCTTGCACAAGACACGCGATGAATGGGCAAGATTCGCTATCAGAAAAATGGAAATCCCACCTAACACCATCGCCAAATTTTATGGCTACAAATCGAGTTGTGATCTTGAGCAAATTCTTAAACACGATGAAAACGACGCCAATTCGGACATTTGCTCGACACCTTGTGCGAGATCTCTCACAAGCGATGTAAGCAAAACGACCATCTTTGACTAAGATAAAATCAAAAAATGCATATAACCAATTGAAAATTAAAACTTATAGTATTTTTCATAATATTCGCTGCCAAAGTTTTTTTACCTAGCTGATTGAGAGTAATCAGCAAAACATCAATACTGATTGTGTCGACAGGATGTTGGCGGGAACAGGAAAAAAGCCTAATGGACTAGGTATCTTCAGGATGAAGATTTGATAGCTTAGGATGAGT
>NZ_JAWOUB010000731.1:0-567 GCF_033339195.1 Vibrio sp. 811 | reverse complement strand
ATCGGTGAACACGCGCTAGAACCATTTCGAGGAGGTTTCGGTGTTGGTTGAATGCCGGACAGCCGCAGACTGACCGTTTATAAGGTTATTTCGTTAGCTAATAAGCCTCAAAGTTATGTTCAAAACACATTCCAACAACTGCTAGAAAAAATTGAGCAGTGGCACCTCTTCATTGAACAAACCGATAACGAAGAAGCAATTCCAGAACAATTACCTGCTGGGATTTTCATTTAATCCCGCTAAAAACGACCATGTTTAGAAATGAGTTTATTTTATGTCGACAATTCAAATTAATAGTCAACATCGAGGTAATTTAGACCTCGCAGATATTCAAAATATCAAAACCAATGCCAAAGAAGGCGATACCGTTAACTTTGGCTCTGTATTTGGTAAAGAATACAGCGTTACCAAAAGCAATGATGGTGAAATTAGCCTCAAACAAAAAGAAAATCGCAGCTTTTTTAATCGCTTTTTTAGCAAAACAGATTCGTCGAAAAACAGCGACTTAAAGCTGAACTTGATGAACCAACAACTGCACAAAAAAGAGAACAACGGCAACGTTAAGGT
>NZ_JAWOUB010000730.1:0-567 GCF_033339195.1 Vibrio sp. 811 | reverse complement strand
TTTTCGCGTTTTCGCCAGCGGTACGGATCGCGATAGTTTGTAGGCCTGATGCCAACGACTCTGAATACGTCATAAAGCCAGCAGCGATAGCCAGTGACAAGATAGACAGCAACAAGCTACCTAACACGCCGCCAACCATGCCAAGCAAAGAGGTTAATGCTGACTTGATTTGTGGCATAAAGGTTTGTATTGCTTGCTCTAAGTTAGTCGCAAAGAGCGTCCATACTTCATAAAGTTTGTCACCCACAAGAGGCCAATCAGCAACAGAAGCTTTAGGTCCAGGGATTTTCACCTGACCATTTTGCAGTACGTCCAACGCGTGTGTTGCACCATCCACGATAGAGCCCGACACCATCACTAGTGGCGTTACCAGCAGGGCGATACCCAGCAGTGCGATTGTCGTGGCAGCCAAGCCGCGTCTACCGCCGTAAGCGCGTTGCAGTTTTTTGGTCAGTGGTAGTAGCGCTACCGCGATGATGGCACCCCAAATCACTGGAAGGATGAAAGGCCTTATGATGTCGTACGTAAACATCAGCAATACGAAGATCAAGCCAATACGTATCGCTG
>NZ_JAWOUB010000729.1:0-567 GCF_033339195.1 Vibrio sp. 811 | reverse complement strand
TAGACGACGAGCACCAATGTTTTCTGTGGTTTCGTTTACTGTCCATGCCGCTTCTGCGATTTGCGTGATACCGTCTTCGGTAAATTCGATATCGACGTTTTCTGTCTTCATCAGCGCAATGTATTGTTCAGTCAGCGACGCTTTAGGTTCAGTCAAAATACGTTTGAAGTCGTGGCTGCTCAGTGCTTCCAATTCCACACGGATTGGCAGACGGCCTTGCAGTTCTGGAATGAGATCAGATGGCTTGGCAACTTGGAATGCACCGGATGCAACAAACAGAATGTGGTCTGTTTTTACCATGCCGTGTTTTGTCGAAACGGTACTGCCTTCAATCAGAGGAAGTAAGTCACGTTGCACACCTTCACGAGACACGTCCGGGCCAGAGCTTTCGCCGCGCTTACAAATCTTGTCGATTTCATCAATGAAAACAATACCGTTGTTTTCTACGTTGAAAATCGCGGCTTCTTTTAGCTCTTCTTGGTTTACAAGTTTTGCAGCTTCTTCTTCTGCCAGCGCTTTCATCGCGTCTTTGATTTTCAGCTTACGCTTTTTCTTGGTGTCGCCGGC
>NZ_JAWOUB010000728.1:0-567 GCF_033339195.1 Vibrio sp. 811 | reverse complement strand
GACAATTTGGTATCGCTTGAGACTCTAAACTGATCGCCCCTGCGACCTCACCACTTTTCAGTTTTTCTATTGAACGTGATTCACCGTAAATCGTCAGCTTCAACTCTACTTGACGAGTTTTCATGACGTCTTGCAAAGCTGGCAGTAACCACGTTGCCAAACTGTCGGCGTTAGTAGCCAAAGACAGTTGCACTGGGCGCGTTGTAGTATCGTTTTTTATCTCAGGTAAAATTTCGTGCTCTAGCAACCGAACTCGACGGTAAAGCCCCAATAGTTTTTTTCCAATAGGAGTTGGCTTGGGTGGCTGCTCTCGAATTAACACAGATTGCGCCAAGAATTTTTCGAGCTGTTTAATACGCTGCGAAATGGCAGATTGTGAGACAAACAGATGCTCAGCAGCTCGTTCAAAACTGCCTTGATAAACAACGGCATCCAAGGCTTCTATCCATTTGTAATCCAACCCTCGCATTCACTTTCTCCCAAAAAACCAACACCAAACCGTTAAATAAGTAACTCTAATAATATATTAAAATCATTAATTATACTTATTTAACCAAAGCCATTATC
>NZ_JAWOUB010000727.1:0-568 GCF_033339195.1 Vibrio sp. 811 | reverse complement strand
CCAATGGTCTGTTGGCTTTTGGCGGAGACTTAGATCCACATAGAATTTTGAGTGGCTACTACCAAGGTATTTTCCCTTGGTATGGTCCAGGAGAACCCATTTTATGGTGGAGTCCTTCGCCACGTGCTGTGTTTGATCCTTTAACGTTTAAGCCATCAAAAAGTCTTAAAAAGTTTCAGCGGAAGCATCAATATAAAGTCACTATAAATCAAGCGACTGAGCACGTCATTCAACTTTGCTCGTCTACCCGGCCAGCAGATGAAACATGGCTGAATGAAGAGATGCAAGCCGCTTATATTCAGCTATCCAACCTAGGGCATTGCCACTCAGTAGAAGTATGGCATGACAACACGATTGTTGGCGGTTTATACGGCATTAGCGTGGGTCAACTTTTTTGTGGTGAGTCCATGTTCAGTTTGAAAGACAACGCATCAAAAATCGCGTTGTGGTATTTGTGCACGCATTTGGCGTCAAAGCATGGTCAATTAATAGATTGTCAGGTGATGAACCCGCACTTGGCATCCCTCGGCGCATTTGAACTTGACCGAGACGAGTTCATACAAAAGCT
>NZ_JAWOUB010000726.1:0-568 GCF_033339195.1 Vibrio sp. 811 | reverse complement strand
ATAGACCTTGTTTACCCGCAGCAACCAGCACATCACGTGCACGGCCTTGCCACTCTTCATTCAGCGCAGCGCCTAGCAATAGACCTTTGCCACGAACTTCAGAGAATAGGTTGTACTTCGCATTGATCTTTTCTAGACCTGCGCGGAACAGCGCTTCGCGCTCTAAAACACCAGCAAGCACTTCTGGTTTTGTCACTTCGTTAACGACCGCTTCTGCCACTGCACATGCCAATGGGTTACCACCGTATGTTGAACCGTGAGTGCCCACTTTCAGATGCTCAGCCAGTTTTGCTGTTGTTAACATTGCGCCGATAGGGAAACCACCACCCAGTGATTTCGCTGTGCTTAGAATGTCTGGCGTGATGCCTAGACCTTGGTAAGCATAGAAATGACCAGTACGTCCGTTACCCGTTTGAACTTCATCAAAGATAAGTAGCGCGTTGTGCTTATCACACAGTTCACGTACTGCTTGAGCAAATTCCGGAGTTGGTGGCACGATGCCGCCTTCACCTTGTAGTGGCTCCATCATAACCGCACATGTGCGATCTGACATGTGTGCTTGAAGTGC
>NZ_JAWOUB010000725.1:0-568 GCF_033339195.1 Vibrio sp. 811 | reverse complement strand
ATCATTGCCATGGTGGCAATTGTGGGGCTGCATTGCCAAATGGCCCTCACTTATTGGCAGTGGGATGGCGTACCTTGGGTTGGTTATCTTCTTAATCAGCTCGCTCGTTTTGCGGTTCCGCTTTTTTTCCTTATTTCTGGTTACCTTATCCAACCTAAGCTGAGCAGCAATCCACTCGAAACTTTAGCCAACTATGCGAAACCTCTAATGAAAATTTGGTTGGTTTGGAGCGTGATCAGCTTACTCATGCCGTTCCAATGGCAAGTCGTAGCAGAAGCAGGATACCTTGCCGAACGACAAGGCTACTGGGGATACTTAGCGTCTGCACCACTGAATTCATTACTAGAAGGCGGACTTGTCCACCTGTGGTTTATTCCCGCATTGGTGATTGCGGTCGCTATCATCGCCTTCTTAGTTCGAATTGGCATGACACAGTTACTTCTTCCAACAGCAGTGCTGCTTTACGTCTATGGTGTTTTGGCAGGCAGCTATGCACCTCTCACCGATTTACCTGCTCCGTTTTTCACTCGTAATGGGCCATGTTTCAGTACCTTGCTTGTGGTACTTG
>NZ_JAWOUB010000724.1:0-569 GCF_033339195.1 Vibrio sp. 811 | reverse complement strand
CTTTAATGTCTTGTGAAGTGGTGTGAGAAAGCAGTTCCGTCTCTACTGCGCCCGGTGCAATAGTCGTAACACGCACATTTGATGCGGCCACTTCTTCGCGCACATTTTCTGAAATTGCATGAACTGCGAACTTCGTACCACAATATGCCGCGTGGTCAGGGAACGTCTTTTTACCTGCAATAGAGCTGATGTTGATTATTGTGCCACTATTGCGCGCTTTCATTGATGTAAGTACGGAGTGAATACCATTAAGCAAACCAAGCACGTTAACGTCGAACATACGCTTCCATTCAGCGGCGTCCTGCGTGTCGATCTGACCAAGCAACATTACGCCAGCATTGTTGACTAGCACGTCAGCTGGACCAAATTGAGCTTCTGCTTTTTCAATCGCTGTTATCAAACTCGCTTGGTCAGTGACATCGACTTTTTCACATAAGGTGTTTGGTAAATTTAGTGCTTCTAAACGTTCTACGCGACGAGCCACAAGAAGGAGAGGGTGGCCTTCTTCACTAAAACGACGTGCGATAGCTTCACCAATACCTGAACTTGCACCAGTAATAACAACCAGT
>NZ_JAWOUB010000723.1:0-569 GCF_033339195.1 Vibrio sp. 811 | reverse complement strand
TTTTCTGTAGCGAATACCTAAAGTTAGGTGATAACTCACCAACAAACTTAGGCGGTATTCAATGGAAAATTGCTATAGCGATGACCATTGCTTGGGCTGTTACTTACATTGCCATTGCAAGTGGCGTTAAGTCCGGCATCGAACGCGCATCAAAAATCATGATGCCAATCCTATTCTTGATGGTTCTATTTCTGATCGGTCGCATGGTATTCCTACCAGGTGCACTCGATGGTGTGAACTATATGTTCGAACCCGACTTCAGCAAGATTTGGGACGTAAAAGTATGGGCTGCCGCGTATGGTCAAATCTTCTTTACCCTAAGTATCGGCTTTGCAATCATGTTGGCCTACTCAAGCTACTTGCCTGAGAAGTCTGACATCACAAACAACGCCTTTATGACCGTACTGATCAACTGTGGTTTCTCTATCCTTGCAGGTATCATGATCTTCTCTGTATTGGGTTACATGGCTCAAGAGCAAGGTAAACCACTAACAGAAGTTGTATCTGCCGGCGTAGGCCTTGCCTTTGTGACGTTACCTGCGGCAATTAACCTATTGCCAGCGCCTTAC
>NZ_JAWOUB010000722.1:0-569 GCF_033339195.1 Vibrio sp. 811 | reverse complement strand
CAGCACAAATTGGCTCATTGGATCGCATCTTTACTCGTATCGGTGCTTCAGATGACTTGGCATCAGGTCGTTCAACCTTCATGGTAGAGATGACAGAAACGGCCAACATTCTCCACAACGCAACCAAGAACAGCTTGGTGTTAATGGATGAGATCGGTCGCGGTACCAGTACTTACGATGGTCTTTCATTGGCATGGGCAAGTGCCGAATGGCTTGCAACACAAATTGGCGCGATGACACTTTTCGCTACGCACTATTTTGAACTAACCGAATTACCGAACTTGCTACCAAACTTAGCGAATGTTCACCTAGATGCGGTAGAACATGGCGACAGCATTGCTTTCATGCACGCAGTTCAAGAAGGCGCCGCAAGCAAATCATACGGCTTGGCGGTTGCGGGCTTAGCTGGCGTACCTAAAACGGTCATCAAAAATGCTCGTACTAAACTGTCTCAACTAGAGCAACTCGGTCAAGCTAGCGACTCGCCTCGTCCAAGCACTGTGGATGTAGCAAATCAGCTCAGCTTAATCCCTGAACCTAGCGAAATTGAACAAGCGTTATCAAACATC
>NZ_JAWOUB010000721.1:0-570 GCF_033339195.1 Vibrio sp. 811 | reverse complement strand
TTATGTGAACGCTTCTGAAGGTGGCGGTCAAGAAATTCGTGCGAAATACCCACTTGCTGACGCTCGCGTACAAGTTAAGGAAATTCCAGGTTCTCCTGGTTCTTACAACGCGGTTGCTTGGCTCAAGCCATGGCTTCAAATGGAAGAGCTAACCACGGCGTTAAGACTCATTGCTAAAATTCCTCCGTCGGGTGGCAAAATAGAGTTAATGGCTGGTGACTTCGACCAGCCATTAAGCCAGGCTTATGGTAGTTATGACGAAAATAGATGCATTAAACTTTCTAGACCCAGAGGAACTCACACACGAGTTTACACCGATGGGCCTGGCTGAGTTTGACAGTCATTGGTTGACTCAATTTGTTGAATGTTCAGATTCAACACTTGCGGCACGAATTTGGTTGGAAGGCACGCAATCTAAAGATTTTGCGAGGTTTCGCCATAGCATTGTGAGCACGATTAATACCATTGACACACTATTACAGAAGCAGCTCAATGAGATCATTCATCATCCAGATTTTCAGAAATTAGAGTGCAGTTGGGTAGGCGTTCGATATTTATGTGAACAAGTTG
>NZ_JAWOUB010000720.1:0-570 GCF_033339195.1 Vibrio sp. 811 | reverse complement strand
CTTTGATCATTTTGGCTCTAAGTTGCTCATTTTTTTCCCTGTTGGTAGCTACGCGTTCGGACACTTCGGCTAAGTTGCCCGATTGTTCTCCTGTCGCAATCAGGTCGGTATACAGCGGGTCAAAATGGTTACTGGCGGTACGCATCGCTTTGGACATCGGCGTACCCGCTTCAACAGCCCGAGTTACACTCATCAAAATGGATTTCATTTCCGCTTTTTTGTGGTTATCAGAGACCAATTTCAATGCTTGTACTAGCGGCACACCGGTTACCAGCATCGTTGAGATTTGACGAGTGAAAACCGTGATGTCTTTTCCTTTTACGCGATGGCTAAGTTTGGTCAAAAAAGAGATGCTGCTTTTCTTTAGCTTTTTGATTTTGATGTGCTGGGCATCTAAGCGCTCTCGTACTTCGATTTCGCTCATTGCCAGAGTTTGACCAGAGGTCTTTTTCCCTGAGCTGTTGACGCCTTTCCAACGGAAGTTCTTTAATTGTGGTGTCGTAGTTTTCATAGGGGGGTAACTGCTGATTAAAGGATTAGAAATAGAGCACGCGTTGTAACTCACTAAAG
>NZ_JAWOUB010000719.1:0-571 GCF_033339195.1 Vibrio sp. 811 | reverse complement strand
CTGCTTCAAAGACGATTTTGCCTGAGCGTGACGCATCATCGATATTGAGATTAACTTTACCCTGCACTTCTCTGCGGTCGCGACGCTCTTCACGAAGTTTCTTAAGTGCGCGCACTCGTCCTTCATTACGAGTACGACGCGCTTTAATACCTTGTCGAATCCACACTTCTTCTTGAGCCAGTTTCTTGTCGAACTCAGCGTTTTGCATATCTTCAACACGAAGCATCTCTTCTTTCTCAAGCAAGTAATTGTCGTAATCACCAGGGAAAGAGGAAAGTTGCCCGCGGTCTAAGTCGACAATACGTGTCGCCATAGATTTAATGAATGCGCGGTCGTGGGAAATGAAGATAATCGAACCTTTGAAATCTTTCAGGAAGTTCTCTAGCCATTCGATGGTTGTGACATCCAAATGGTTGGTTGGTTCGTCAAGTAGTAATACATCAGGGTCACAAACTAGAGCGCGAGCTAATGCCGCCTTGCGTTGCCAGCCGCCAGATAAGTCACGAAGTAATGTGTCTGGACTTAACTTTAGGGCACTAAGTACGTTTTTAACTCGGTCATCAAAACGCCA
>NZ_JAWOUB010000718.1:0-571 GCF_033339195.1 Vibrio sp. 811 | reverse complement strand
TAGACAGGTTTGCCATCTACTGGCTTCGCCATTGCAAAGACGGTAGTTGCTAGTGGTGAACGACGGTCAACGGTCTCTTGCTCACCAAATGTTAGGTTGTTTTCCGCAAGAACAGCCGTATTGCCTTCATTCAGAGCAGCTACCACTTTTGTACCTAGCTCTAGGGCACCTTGCTCACCTTTAACGCGAGATAGTTCCGCCACAACTTGGTCTTTCACTTCAGCTAATGGAAGCACTGTTTCGTCACGAGAATCTTCAACACGAACAACAATAATGTGCTCAGGCGCAACTTCAATCGCTTCAGAGTTCAGACCGTCTTCTTTCACTTCTGGGCTCAGTAGTGCTTGCATAACGGCTTGGTTACGTAGAACCTCAGGTGCATCAACTTGAGAGATGAAGTCTGTTGTCTTCACTTCTTGGTTAATAGCTTTAGAAGCATCGTCTAGTGAATCAGGGTACTCAAAAGCAACACGCTCACGCTCATTTTGTAACTCGTAGAATTGATCCACCGCTTTTTGGTCTACTAGCTCTTGCTTAATCTCCGCCGCCACTTCATCAAATGGTTTTGCAA
>NZ_JAWOUB010000717.1:0-571 GCF_033339195.1 Vibrio sp. 811 | reverse complement strand
CGTGTGCAACGGGCATGTCAGCCAATGGCGCCATACAGAATTCTAGGTAGTCCTCCATGTCCATTTTGCCTTCTGCGTACAAGACCATTAAACGCTGATCTTCCTCTATGAAGTTTGATTGCGTTGCTATGCCTTTTTCAACCAAAAACGCATTCCAAATCATCGCACAGTCGGCGTTGATTAGCGTTTCGTCCATATCAAAGACGTACAAAGGTTTGGACATGTTAGGCTCTCACTGGTTGAATTTCATTAAGGTTAAACAGCAGCTCTAGTTGACTGCCGTTAGCTAGCAAGCGTTCGGATGAACGGTTGAGCAAATCGACTGTAAGATCGCACTCTTCGACGCACACTTGGTAGCGAATTACATTGCCAAGCAGTTGGTGATTTTTGATGGTTCCCATCTGCGGTGCAGATATATGGTTTCCGTATTGGCGACCATGCTCTTTCACGTAGATGGACTCTGGACGAATTGCCACCTTCCATTCGGTATCGATATTAAAGAGTTGTTTGGCTTTGTTAGCATCGACCAAGTTGTAATGCCCCATAAACACAGCCACAAATTCATTGGCAG
>NZ_JAWOUB010000716.1:0-571 GCF_033339195.1 Vibrio sp. 811 | reverse complement strand
ATATTGGACAACAATGTGGCTCTGCAAATGAAAACGCTGTTCTTGGGCTTTTCGTTGGGCGTTTCCATCTGGCTTTGGAATGCGCGAAAGCACCAGCAATCGCGTCAGATATTTCGTTAACTTTATCTACTCACACATTTAAGGATTATCAACAGGGATTCGTTATGAACGATTTTAAAGACTTGGCGAGTTTTGCCGGTTTTAGTGCGTTAACAGGTTTGAGTTTTGGCACCATTTTCTTCAGTCTCGCTTTTGTGTACAGCTCCTTCGAAACGCAGCAACACGTCAACACTAGCGCTTTAGTTTGTGCTGTATTTGGAGTCATAGGCTTGTTTATTGGCATTACGCAATTAAATAAAAAACGCCAATTAGTCGAAAGTTAATTCGGCAAGTCTTTTCGGTGGATGGGGTCTCCAAAACTCTATAATGAACTCTGTGATTTGTTTTTGTTGGTTACTCCATCTACTTTTTTCTTTTAATCATCGTTCTTGCCCTTGCCTTCGCGATAACGAAAAGGCTGTGTCAGCAGCTTATCCAATCTTTGCTCTCTCGCTTCCCTGATCTCAGGCAC
>NZ_JAWOUB010000715.1:0-571 GCF_033339195.1 Vibrio sp. 811 | reverse complement strand
TTATGCCTGATGAGTTATACCAACATCACCAAGACCTTCTAGCACAAATCGAAGCATTGGATTGCTCTGATGAACGTCTGGATGAATTGGCTCAAGAAGTGGAACAGAAATACCAAAGCTTCCTGACTCAAGCGGAAAAGCTGCATAAATCACGCAGCCGTTACGCAAAAGAACTGAACAAGCTGATCACGCAAAGCATGCACGAACTGAGCATGGAAAAAGCCGTCTTCAGTATTGAAGTAAACAACGAAAACACACATCCGTCGCCATTGGGTATGGACAGTGTGTGCTTCTTGGTCTCCACTAACCCGGGGCAACCTTTACAACCAATTGCGAAAGTTGCGTCAGGTGGTGAGTTGTCCCGTATCTCGCTAGCGATCCAAGTGATCACTGCTCAAAAAGTAGATACGCCAAGTTTGATCTTCGATGAGGTGGACGTGGGTATTAGTGGCCCAACAGCTGCGGTAGTAGGCAAAATGCTACGCAAGCTTGGAGAATCGACTCAAGTCATGTGCGTCACCCACTTACCGCAAGTAGCAGGTTGTGGCCACCAACAAATGTTTGTCGCAAA
>NZ_JAWOUB010000714.1:0-573 GCF_033339195.1 Vibrio sp. 811 | reverse complement strand
CAAGAAAAGACAGACGAACCATGGCATTGCCACCAAAACGAAAACCGACCAAACCAACTTTGTGATGATCGACGTAAGGAATGGAATAAAGCTCATTCAACACGGCTTGATGAAGACAGCTTGAATCTTCCGTCAAAGGCCAATGAGAACTGTGTCCGACTGATGGCATATCGACGGTCAGCATTGCAATATCTTTAGGAGCAAAGTGATTGCGGAACAAACGCCACATGTCGGTTTGTAAACTGTCGAGTCCTGCACTCACCATCACAACTGGCAGCTGCTTATCGGTTCTTGGCAAATGCAAGTTAGCGATAATTTTGCGTTTTTGGTAAGGCACCTCAATTTGCTTGATGGTGTATTGAGTTTTCTCAGCCCCTTCAGAATAGGCTTTGTTTGCTAACACCTGAGCCTGAAGCGCCAAGTTGTCGTTTTTTAAATGAGGATAGCCAGCAATGCTGAAAAACAATGATGCGGTAAACAGCTCCTCGGCAGCATCCTCACCTTTAAGATCATTGGCACGTCGTTGGTGTTCAATACCTAAATTGATACACTCAAACGTCCTGTTACCACTGT
>NZ_JAWOUB010000713.1:0-573 GCF_033339195.1 Vibrio sp. 811 | reverse complement strand
CGCGCTGGTCATACCGAAGCGGGTTGTGATTTAGCTCGCCTTGCGGGGCTTGAGCCTGCTTCTGTGATTGTTGAGATCCTAAACGACGACGGCACCATGGCTCGCCGCCCTGATCTTGAAATCTTTGCTGAAAAACACGGCTTGAAGTTAGGCACTATTGCGGACCTTATCGAATACCGCAACAACACAGAAACGACCATTGAGCGTGTAGCAGAATGCAAACTGCCAACTGAACACGGTGAGTTCACTTTGGTGACTTACAAAGACACCATCGATAATCAAGTGCATTACGCTATGTGTAAAGGTGATTTGGCCGGCGAAGCGCCGCTGGTTCGTGTGCATCTACAAGACGTATTCACCGATGTATTACGCAGTGACCGCAATGCAGAGCGCAGCTGGACACTGGATAAAGCGATGAAGCGTATCGGTGAAGAAGGCGGTGTTCTGGTTGTACTTGGCAATGAAGACCCACCCGAGTTGCTCATCCACCGCGTGAAGATGTTCGACGCGCAAGATAACGGTGAAGCACCTACTTTAGCGAAAAAGCAGGGCACGTCTCGCCGCGTGGGAGTG
>NZ_JAWOUB010000712.1:0-573 GCF_033339195.1 Vibrio sp. 811 | reverse complement strand
ATACTAAACATGCTGCCTCCCTATTTTTCGGCCGCATCGGCAGCGACATCACCGACTTTATTCGCAATCACGGTATCGCCATCACGAACAAACCCCTGTCCTAATACAATGATGTCCGCTTGCTCGCCAAGCCCAGATAACCAAACGCCATCTTCTTCTGCTTTGACTAACTGAATAGGAACAAACTTAACGTGTTCATCTTGCAGTGTTTTGACACCTAAATTCCCTTCTTCATCTAACGCCAACATTGCAGCGGTAATTTTAATCGCTAGCACTTCATTCAAAGGGAGCTGCACTTCCGCACTGATCCCCGCAGGGATGAGCGAATTACGATTATCTATTTCGATTTCAATCGGAAACGTATTGGTCGATACGGAGGAAACGCGACCAATATAACGTAAAGTCCCCAAGTGATGCTGACCATTGATAGTTCTGACATCCGCTTGAAGACCTTCTTTAAGATACTGGATATGGCGCTCGCTAACGTCGGCCTCAATGACCAGAGTCTCTAAATCAATCACTGTCGCTATTGGGTCGCCCACACCGACAAAGTCACCCACTTCGACAAAATGA
>NZ_JAWOUB010000711.1:0-574 GCF_033339195.1 Vibrio sp. 811 | reverse complement strand
CCACTTCACCATTGATGTAGTAAGTAACAAACTCACCCTCACGTACACCCATTAACGTCGCTTTTTCGCCGTTGTTGTATGTGATGTTCATCTGAACCGTATTTTCATCGATTTGGTGCATTTGGCCTTGCTCGATAACGCGGTTGTTTGTAAGTGGGCCAATCGGCGCTGTTGTAAGCGACTTATCTAGCTGGTGGTTTACATCAATGTAAGTGTCCATCTTAGTATCGAAGATGTGTGGTTTGCCGTTTAGCGGGTTTTTACCAGTCCAGAACTCTAGAGAGTTAAATACGATGTAGTCAGCTGCGATTGCCACACCGTAAACTGGTGCCATAAGCATGTTTAGACCACCACGAGCGTAACGGTTATCTACCGCTTTCAAGTTGAAGCCCATAACATAGCCAGTTACCGCGTTGCTGCCAACACAACCTGAAAGTGAAACTGCCACAGCAGTCAATGCGCCAATTTTAGCAATTGCCTTTTTCATCAAAACCTCTAGTTAGAAAGTATTAGGTCGAAAATTCGGCGCGGATATTAGCTTATAAAAACTAGGGATAAAAGACAGAATTTTCCG
>NZ_JAWOUB010000710.1:0-574 GCF_033339195.1 Vibrio sp. 811 | reverse complement strand
CAAGGTCGTCAGTACTCGATCATCTCAATGGTTATCTTAAGGAGTACAGTGACTTGGTATCGAGCCATACAAAAGGATGTTTGGTTTACGTGTTTTAATCACGGACTCCACCACGTGAACCTACATCTTATTACTCGGTGTTATATGCATCGAAAAGTGCATTTAACATTATGTTAACTATTGGCGGTGATAGGGGAATTTACAAATAATTGCTGAATTTTTGTTCGGCAAGGGGAGGGAGGAATGTTCAATACAAAAAGCCCCCGCCATAAGGCGAGGGCTTTGTTGATTCTTGCGTGGCTCGATTACTTGATGCCAGCGAAATCGCGTAGAAGCTCAGCTTTATCAGTCGCTTCCCATGGGAACTCTTCGCGACCGAAGTGACCGTATGCTGCTGTCTTCTTGTAGATTGGTTGAAGTAGGTTAAGCATTTCTTGTAGACCGTATGGACGTAGGTCGAAGAATTGACGAACCGCTTCAATGATGATGTCGTGAGATACTTTCTCGGTACCAAACGTTTCAACCATGATAGACGTTGGATCAGCAACACCGATTGCGTAAGAAAGTTGGATTT
>NZ_JAWOUB010000709.1:0-575 GCF_033339195.1 Vibrio sp. 811 | reverse complement strand
CATCAAAACGGCGACCTAACGACATTCTACCTGCCATCGACTGTTTGCCATCTTTTTCAAATAAGGTATACGCGTAACAAGTGAAAGAGCGCTCGAAATGTTGACATACCGTACCTTGAGTATTCGCGATGATGAGCTGAGTTTCACCGTCATTGTAACCATTGTATGGTGAGCTTGAAGCGTGAGGCAAAGCCACAACACCTTGCTCAAGCGCAAGGGACAGTTCAATTTTCTCATCGACCGATGTGGTATCGGCTTGCGCAATTTCTGCAACATCAGTGGTGATTTTGCTGTTTACGCAGCTGATGGTTTGATGTTCATCTTGCTTAGAAAAACGAGCACTTTGCAGCGCGTTTATGAGCATCAAATCTAAACTTGGTTGCTCTAGTGATTCAGAATAACTGGTCGCGACACGGGCATCTTTAATGACTCGAACACCCAGCACTTGGCTTGAGCTGACTTTGTACTCATCCAGCTTGCCTTGGTTTGCTTTCAGCGAAAAGCTGCTGTTACGGTTCACAATCACATCCGCTTCCGCACCTTGGCGTTTGGCTTCTGACAGGACGTAATCAACC
>NZ_JAWOUB010000708.1:0-575 GCF_033339195.1 Vibrio sp. 811 | reverse complement strand
TGAACTACCGTGCTCCATATCAAGCTGTCTAATCTGTTGATGAATGCGTTGAGCGACTTGCTCTGCGCCTTCTGTTGTCGTGTTTGGCAAGATAAAACCAAATTCTTCACCACCGTATCGAGCCACGCAGTCTGAAGAACGGTTGACCACTTGCTTGAAGACCGCCGCGACACGAATCAACGCCTCGTCGCCTTGTTGGTGCCCGTAACAGTCGTTGTAATCTTTAAAGAAGTCGATGTCGCACAACATGATAGTCAAAGGCAATTTTTCACGAATGTGGTGATACCAAAGTACATGAAGACGTTCATCAAATCGGCGTCTATTTGCCACTTGCGTCAAGCTGTCCATAAAGCTCAATTTCTCAAGTTCAAGGTTCGCTTGTTCAAGTTTTTGCTCGGCAAGATAACGCTCTGAAATATCACGCGCCATGATAAGAACGCCATTCGTACCCGATGCCTTGTCTTTAAACGGCGATTTCACCACATCAAACCACGTTATATGGCCATCACTACTCACGACCTTATCGATGTACCTTACCGGTTCCGCTTGTCGTAGAGCGTGTAGGTCGCTCGTTT
>NZ_JAWOUB010000707.1:0-575 GCF_033339195.1 Vibrio sp. 811 | reverse complement strand
TGGTAATGATTTTATTCAGTGATATAGTTTGATTCAATAAATCCGTAACAAAAGTAGAGAAGAAGATATGCATAAAGTGATTCACGACACTGAAAGTGGCCTCTTTTGGGTTGATTTAGAGCAAGACTTCAAAGCAAAAGTGGTCTACGAGTTGAAAAATGATGTGATGCACATAACATCGACGGTCGTACCAGAAGAGCTGCGAGGCAAAGGTTATGGCAAAGTAATGATGGAAGCGGTACTCCCAGAAATTGAAGCTCTGGGCTATAAAATCGAACCGGTTTGCCCGTATGTGGCGCATTACATCAACCGTAACCAAGCTTGGTCGCATCTTCTTGCTTGAGTATGAATGACCACCACCTTTTGTATCAAAATATCAGCCAGGATCTTGATCTCGGTGCATTGCTGTCGAGTGAAGTAATCCAGTCACTTTGGGGCGGTTACGGAGAATTGGTTAGGCTGATATTTGCTCAACGCTCTGTCATTGTAAAACACGTCAAATTGCCTAAACCTTCTGAACACCCTAGAGGGTGGAATACAGACCGTTCTCACCAAAGAAAGCTGCACTCTTATCA
>NZ_JAWOUB010000706.1:0-575 GCF_033339195.1 Vibrio sp. 811 | reverse complement strand
AGCCACGGCTTAGTTCTGATGAATGTGATGGGCTGAACAGAACATCGTGAATAAAAATGGCTCCAATCGGGAGCCATTTTTTATGTCTGCATATTATGAGCAGAAGCGTCCAAGCTTTGCAGGTTGCGTCATTTTGATTTCGTCGTCTAACGAACGGTAGACAATCGTATTCCAGATTTCGCCATTATCCATTTCAAATTCAATCGCGTAATTCATGCCGCTTACCACCTGAGTGCGAACACTGAGGATTTGCTTTAACTTAGCGGAAGTGTTCATTTGCGCGAGTACCACATCAAGCAATGGTTGCGCTTCATCGGTCATGTCACTTTGTGACCATCCGCCGGGCAGTTTTTCTAAGTTACAGATTGGGTTCGCTTCCGGTTGCGATTGGGCAGGTGCCTCGGTCTCTTCCTTTTGATTACATCCAGCTAAAGCCACTACACATACGAGTGACGCCAATAATGTTTTCTTCATAACAAGACCTTTCTTTGTAATGTGCTCAGTATCCTAGGGGCTTCTGTGAATTATATCTGTTTCATATTCAAGAAAGTGTTGGTCACATATCGCTTTGTTTC
>NZ_JAWOUB010000705.1:0-576 GCF_033339195.1 Vibrio sp. 811 | reverse complement strand
CGCGTTAGCGCTTCTCTTAGCAGCCGTTGGCCTGCTTGGTCTGTCTGTCATTATCCTAGCAACGTCATTTACTGGCGTCATTGAGGAGCACTCAATGGGCAAAGCATTTGAAGAGGCTCTGCCTTTCACAGCCCTACTCGCGGTTTTCTTCTCGATCGTTGCAGTAATCATTGACCAAGAGCTATTCAAACCTGTTATTGACGCCGTCTTAGCCGTTGAAGACAAAGGCACACAGCTTGCCCTCTTCTACGTTGCGAACGGTTTGTTATCGATGGTTTCGGACAACGTATTCGTAGGTACGGTATACATCAACGAAGTAAAATCAGCCCTTATGGAAGGCTTGATCACGCGTGAACAGTTCGACCTGTTAGCAGTTGCAATCAACACTGGTACAAACTTACCTTCTGTTGCAACGCCAAACGGTCAAGCCGCTTTCCTATTCCTACTAACGTCTGCACTAGCACCGCTAATTCGTCTGTCTTACGGTCGAATGGTAGTGATGGCATTGCCATACACTGTCGTTTTGGCGATTGTAGGTCTGATGGGCATCATGTTCTTCCTAGAGCCAGCAACAGC
>NZ_JAWOUB010000704.1:0-576 GCF_033339195.1 Vibrio sp. 811 | reverse complement strand
TTACTGCGTGGGTTCTGCGATTGAGTTGTTTGGTGAGCCGAACTCTGTTCAAGCCAGTGCGCATGTGCTTCCATCAGGCGTTGACGGATGCGGCAGCGTAACGCTGGCGTATGATGGCTTTAACGTAAATCTTCTGCACTCGAAAGTCAGTGATTCTCTTATCCCAAGCGAGTTTCAAGGTGAGCAAGGCAGTGTGTTGGTCGATATGATCGCCACAGGCCGTGGTGTAGAGCGTATTCTTCGTGGTGAAGAAAAAGAGACCCTAACTTTGCCTCAAACCGAGAATCATATGTTCTACGAAGCAGAAGCATTTGCGAAGCAGTTAAAGCTTGGTGTGATTGATGAACAAATGAAACAACGTTCGTTGACCGTTGCAAAAGTATTGACTGAAGTACGCAAACAGACTGGCGTAGTATTCCCTGCTGACCAGTAAACTTGTGCATGGTATAGCCAAAAGTTGATAGTAAGAAGCCCTCAGTTGAGGGCTTCTTTGTTAATACTAAAACTTAGGCTGTAGCTTGCTTTATCGCAAGTTTGTGTATGGTTTTACGGTAAGTAAGGTAAGCAGAAATACCC
>NZ_JAWOUB010000703.1:0-576 GCF_033339195.1 Vibrio sp. 811 | reverse complement strand
TATCGGATTTTTTCTTTTTATTTTCTCGCTCCAACGGGAATCATAATGTGTGCGTATGGCGTGCCTTTCCACATCACGTATGGGCCACCATAACTTGGATCGGTTGGTAGAGAGTCCAGCAACGCTTGGTCTGGGGTAATAATCATCAAGTGTGGTCCTTCCACAATCCATTGATTATCGTCCGTCATCCCTTCTGCAAATGGGTCGGTGTTACTGGCACCGCCATCACCCGCTAACATGTAAGAAATGCCTAAGGCTTTGGATTGGAAAGGTTTTTTGTTCATCCAAGCGTCTGCCCATTCCATCCAAGGACCATCCATACACATTGGAGCAATGCCTTCCAATTGAGGTGGCGTTGGGAAGCAAGTGTATTGGCTAGAACCTTCTTGAAGAACGTTATTGTTCCAGTCCATCACCGTTACTTTATCGCGAATAGTCGGTGGCGCTGCACTCAGTGCATCTTCTAAAAGTGCTTTTGAATCATCGGCTGCGAATGCGCCAAAAGCGCAGCTGACCGAAACAACAGCAGTTAAATAAGGAGTTAGTTTCATAAATTAAACCTCAAGTTAATACAAC
>NZ_JAWOUB010000702.1:0-577 GCF_033339195.1 Vibrio sp. 811 | reverse complement strand
CATCACACCCCGAGTTATTGAGGGTTACTTTCAATCCTGAAGGTTTGTCGGCACACCCCACAACACGTAGTCGCAGTCGTAAACTGAAAAAGTTATTCCAAGAATACAATGTGCCAAGCTGGTTACGTCGTCAGATCCCGATTTTGATGTACAAAGACCAAGTTGTTGCAGTCGCAGACTTGTTTGTGGATCAAACATTTAGTGGCCAAGACTGTGAACTCATTTGGCGCAAGCCTTTGTAATTCATGTCACAATATCGACCATAACTATCTCAAATAAAAAACGATTAGGTGAAGCAATGAAGAGAGTAATGATCGGTGCAGTGGCTGCACTAACCATGTTGAGTGGCCAAGCTCTGGCGGGTGATGCCGCTGCGGGACAAGCTAAAGCTGCAGTATGTGCGGCGTGTCATGGCGCAGACGGTAACGCAACGATTCCAGGCTACCCAAATTTGAAAGGGCAAAACGAGCAGTACATCGTGAGCTCAATCAAAGCTTACAAAAACAAAGAACGTAACGGTGGTCTTGCTGCGGTAATGCAGGCTCAAGCGTCGCTGCTTTCTGATGACGATATTGCA
>NZ_JAWOUB010000701.1:0-577 GCF_033339195.1 Vibrio sp. 811 | reverse complement strand
AAGGCGTGGTGGATGCTGCGGAAAACAACATCCCATCATTTAGCTTGAGCCGTCACAGTGAGGTATCGAAATACTTCAGCCTAGACGAGCACACCATGGTGCCAGACGTATTGGTTATTTCGACTAAAACGTACGACAAGCTAACACCTGAGCAACAAAAAGCACTGATGAAAGCAGCAGCAGACTCTTCTGAATACATGAAGAAGTTGTGGGCTGAGTCAGAAGCAAAAGAGCGTACAAAAGCTGAAAAGATGGGCGTAACTTTTGTTGAACCAAATAAAGCGGCATTCGTTGAAGCGGTTCAACCAATGTACGCGGACTTAGAAAAGACAAATCCTGAATTAAATGAACTGGTTGAGAAGATCAAAGCAGTTAAGTAATTCACAAAGTAATTAGTAATAAACAATCGAAAACAAGGTGTTACCACATTCTGGTACATAGAGGTTGACCAATTGTTATTGGTCGTTATGATGGCGTGAGAAGTTAGATGGAATATAGTGATAATATCATCATGATGCCTTTTGAACCGAAAAGACCGTATCAAGAGATCGGTTTAGTCCTTAGACAAGAACTTATC
>NZ_JAWOUB010000700.1:0-578 GCF_033339195.1 Vibrio sp. 811 | reverse complement strand
ATGCGCAGCCTTACTACTCGAACTACCAACGGCTAATGTCGGCGGGTATCTCATTTTCGCCTGACCGCCGTGAACAAATGCACCAAATTTTCATCAGTGCGTTGACGTCACTTCGCGATTACGGCGTGACACAAGCTGAGCTAGAGAGCATCACATCTAACTGGTATGGCGAACTGGCAAATCTTGATTCTGATTGGAGCAAACGCAAGCCAAATAGTTACGCGGAAGCGCGTATTTTCCAATTGGAGCAAGACAGCGTAAGCCAATCGAAAGAGAGCTATGCGCAAAGCTTGGCAGCTTTTTTGGATAAAACGACGCTAGAGAGCGTAAACGCGCAGTTAAAAGAGCTGCTGTCTAATCAACCAAGCTTTGTGATTGGCATGGGCAAAAGTGAAACGCAAGCGCAATTTGCTGATGTATTCACTGCGCTTAACAGCGCCTACCTACAAGCTGGTGAAAAGCCTTCTGACATGAACGCCAAAGCAGAAGGCTTCCTGCAACCAGCAGAGGAAGGCAGCATCGTTAGTATGCGTCAAGCTCCGGGTGGTTTTCAGGTTTACACCTTATCAAACGGTGTG
>NZ_JAWOUB010000699.1:0-578 GCF_033339195.1 Vibrio sp. 811 | reverse complement strand
ATCTTATTTTAAGGTAAGTAAAGATGTACAAACTGATCGCCCTAGACATGGACGGCACGTTATTAAACAGCGACAAAGCGATTTCAGAAGAAAACAAACACGCTATCGCGAAAGCTCGTGAAGCTGGCGTTACTGTCGTTTTGGCTTCTGGCCGCCCACTTGAAGGCATGCAGGCAAAATTGGATGAGCTGAATATTCATTCCGATAAAGATTTTGTCCTTTTCTACAATGGTTCTATGGTTAAAAACGTAGGTACAAACGAAATTATCCACCAGCAAATCATTGATGGTAAGGCTGCTAAATTAGTCGCTCGTAAAGCGAAAGAACTAGGTGCTTATGTGCACGCATTCAGCCAAGTGCATGGTTTGATCACAAATGAACACAACCCATACACTGACATCGAAGCCAACATTAATGGCTTAGACGTGACAGAGATGAATTTTGAATCGCTAGAAGATGATCATCCAATCATCAAAGCAATGATGGTTGCCGAGCCAAGTAAACTCACCGAGGTCATCGCTGCGCTTCCACCTGAAATGCATGAAGAGTTTACAGTTGTTCAAAGTGCCCCATTCTTC
>NZ_JAWOUB010000698.1:0-578 GCF_033339195.1 Vibrio sp. 811 | reverse complement strand
GCTGATGTTAGGAGCGACAGGCTGGATTTCTGGCTTAACCAATGCGTTCCCAGAAGAATCAGTTGCAATTTACAAGCTGGCGAGCCAAGGCCGCTATGCAGAAGCGTTAGAAATTTACCGTTGGTTCTTACCGCTGCTGCGTCTCGACACCATTCCTACGCTGGTTCAGTGCATTAAGCTTGCTGAACAAGTGTGTGGCCGTGGTTCAGAGCAAGTTCGTGCACCGCGCCAACTGCTTAAAGGTGAGGAGCGTCAACAAGTGATCCAGATGGTGGAGCACGCGCTTGCTACCCGCTTAGACCTATCAAAATACAATCTGTAATTGAGCTAGTGAGTAGGGCGCTTTGTGGCGCTCTACTTATTTTCGCTATACAAAAATGAACGGAGGGATGCCATGAGCACAGCAAACAAGGATTATGTGAGCTTTCAACATGTTAAGAAAACCTACGACGGTGCAAACTTGGTGGTTAAAGACTTCAACTTAGACATCGCACCCGGAGAGTTTGTCACCATGTTGGGGCCTTCTGGATCAGGCAAAACAACGTGTCTGATGATGCTAGCGGGTTTCGAAACGGCAA
>NZ_JAWOUB010000697.1:0-579 GCF_033339195.1 Vibrio sp. 811 | reverse complement strand
CAGATTGATGATCTTCACAGGAATATCGTACTGCATGGCCGTCGATAGCTCCTGAATGTTCATCTGGATACTGCCATCACCCGTCACCACCACCACTTCTTCTTCAGGCATCGCGAACTTAACGCCCATACCAGCAGGAAGACCAAAGCCCATTGTGCCCAAGCCACCCGAGTTGATCCAACGGCGAGGTTTGTTGAATGGGTAGTACAACGCCGCAAACATTTGGTGCTGGCCTACATCAGACGCCACATACGCGTCACCATTGGTTAGCTTGTGCAGTGTTTCAATGACTTGCTGTGGCTTGATACGATCCGACGACGTTTCGTAAGACAAGCACTGACGATCGCGCCACACTTGAATATCATCCCACCACTTAGTGATCGCCGCTTCATCGTTGCCACAATCTTGCTCTGCCAGTAGACCAAGCATAGTAGTCAGTACTTTTTCAGCAGAGCCTACGATTGGAAGATCCACTTTGACGTTTTTGGAGATAGACGACGGGTCAATATCAATGTGCATCACTTTCGCATTTGGACAGTACTTCTCAAGGTTATTGGTGGTGCGGTCATCAAAACGTAC
>NZ_JAWOUB010000696.1:0-579 GCF_033339195.1 Vibrio sp. 811 | reverse complement strand
CACTCTTAAATGCTTTGTTATGCAAAATCACCTTGCATTTACATTATA
This sequence comes from Vibrio sp. 811, assembly GCF_033339195.1. NCBI lineage: Bacteria > Pseudomonadati > Pseudomonadota > Gammaproteobacteria > Vibrionales > Vibrionaceae > Vibrio > Vibrio sp. 811. Next base: position 531 of record NZ_JAWOUB010000696.1, on the reverse strand, counting down.
CTGAAGAGGCACACCGCAAGTTTTCAACATGTACTTAGCTCCAAGGGCGCGAACGTACTTTGTTAAGCTGATGTAAAGAGAACTTTTGCTCTATAATCTTTGTCCCACGTAGCCTTATTCATCTTTCTTGGTACAGACACGCTCCCTTCTGACTTCCTGAAGAGGTTCTGCACAAATCGGCGACAACAAGCCATATTCAATGCCGAGTCCCCAGCGTAAATTCGCTGCTCGTCTTCTTTGAAAATAACGTCCAAAGCCCAGTGCTGCTGGTTCTCGATGTGCCAGTGTTTCCTTGTTGCGTTTGAGGCTAACTCTAAAGACAAATGGTCTGTGCAAATGTAGTACGATGTTTCATAGCTTCCTTTCCCTTTGACGCTTCTATCTCTCACCACAGCAACTATGCTTTAAACGACATGTATTCAATTGTCTAGCTTCAACATATGAAGGTTAAGTGAACATAAACAAGCGAAGGAAACAGGGCCATGGAAGTCGATAAAAATGATAAGTTAACAAAAAAATTACAGATAGTGA
>NZ_JAWOUB010000695.1:0-579 GCF_033339195.1 Vibrio sp. 811 | reverse complement strand
CAATCGGCAACGATCAATACGATGTCGCAGCGTCGCTGAAAAACAGATCTGCAGGAGAGGTCGACAAAGAAGTGGTGTTGCTGATAAATCGATACCCGCCAGAGATTGAGAGGTCTATGGTTTGGGTAAAAGCCGATGAGTTTACAGAGCCATCACCGCACGTAGTCATTACTTTACGCAGTGATGGCGAAATGATCGAGTTGCGACTTACTCGGCTTTAGTTTCTTTATGCAAAGCAAGAAATGTCGCCATGGCAGATTCATCTAAAAATCCGTCTGCCTTTTTATGTGCGCGCAGGTATTGGTACCCTGCAATGAGCTTTCGATGAAGCTCTTCTTTATCTTCTGTCAGCTCTTCATTCATCACGTGTTGGAAAGCCAATTTATAGGCATCCATATCCACCACTTCAGCACGACGGTAGAGATAACCGCAACCCGTCGCTAACCATTCAAGAGAGCAGTTTGCCCGCATCGCAATCTGATTGGCTTTGGTTAGGCTAGGTTCGCTGCCTTTTATGTACTTTCGGATGAGCGCTTCCGACACATCAACGCGTCGCGCAAATCCGCTGATGCTTTCTTC
>NZ_JAWOUB010000694.1:0-579 GCF_033339195.1 Vibrio sp. 811 | reverse complement strand
TTCGCTAGAACATTCAACTGGAAGCTTCCGGCTGCGCAGTCTGACGAGGTGCTCTTCGATATTGGCTAACCACCAGTACGATGCAAGAAATTAGAGCGATAAATAAATAAAAGATGCCTAGCTGATGCTGATCTGTCACCCACTTTTCAACCAAGTAGCCACCAAACAAACCCGCTAAACACATTTGAATTGAGCCAGATAATGCAGACACTGCACCGGCTTGCTGCTTATGCGGAGACAACAACAAACTTATCGAAACAGGAAAAGACATCCCTTGCGCAAAACTCAAACACGTGAATGCGACCAGTAACGATGCAACCGTAAACGGCGTCACCAACAGTAAACACCCAGAAAGCGCGACAATCGCAAAGCTCATCAACAGTATTTGCTGTGCTTTATAACGGTTATTGATCAAATTAAGGACGAGGCTACCCATCAACAAACCAGCTGACGGAATAATCATCAAAGAACCATAATCAGCTGCGGTTAAACCCAATTCTTGCTGCATCAAAAATGGATATAACGACAATGTTACTAAGCCAGATAGGTAGCTTAACCAGTTATAACTGGCACTCCCGA
>NZ_JAWOUB010000693.1:0-580 GCF_033339195.1 Vibrio sp. 811 | reverse complement strand
CATTGCACCACGAACGATGAAGGTCAGACAGATGATTGCCACACCCCAGTTACCGACGAAGCTTTGGATGAAAGCAAGCAGTGAGTGAAGTGGTTTAGCGATGAACCATAGCCAGCCGTAGTCCACTACTACGTCTAGGTTGGGTGCCACTGCTGCCATTTCTTGTTGTAGCTTAGGACCAACCCAAAGTGTTGCTTCAAACTTCGCTTGGTCACCCGTCGCGATCGTTTTGTTCGGCATACGTACGCCGATATCGCCTAGGTTGCCAATTACGCGAGTGTAAAGGTTAGTACCTGGTTCGTTACGAGGGATCCAAGCAGCTGCGAAGTAGTGTTGGATCATTGCTGCCCAACCTTGGCCATCTGCTAGGTTGATAGACAGGTTACGATCCTGCATATCTTCAAAGCTGTATTTTTTGTAACGAGTATCTTCAGTTGAGTAAGCACCGCCACGGTAGGTTGGCATTGTGATGCTACCACCAGCGTCCATTAGGTTTTGACGTAGGTGTGCGTACATACCGAAGGTTGCGTTGTTACCAGAGTTGTTCGCTACATCGTATTCAACGTTCAGCGCGTAGCTG
>NZ_JAWOUB010000692.1:0-580 GCF_033339195.1 Vibrio sp. 811 | reverse complement strand
ATTCCAACAGTGAGTTCGATGCCATACGGTTAGCACCATGCAAGCCGGTATAGCTTACTTCGCCAATCGCGTATAGGTTTTTCAAATCCGTATGACCGTTTTGATCCACCATCACGCCGCCACAGGTATAGTGCGCAGCTGGTACGATTGGAATAGGCTCTTTGGTCATATCAATGCCCAAGTCCATCAAGCGCGAGTAAATGGTCGGGAAGTGCTTGGTGATAAAGTCCGCTGGTTTATGACTGATGTCGAGATACATGCAGTCTGCACCCAAGCGTTTCATTTCGAAGTCGATGGCACGAGCGACAACATCGCGGGGGGCGAGTTCTTTACGCTCATCAAAATCTGGCATAAAGCGAGTGCCGTCTGGGCGACGAAGGTAGGCGCCTTCACCACGAAGGGCCTCGGTCAGCAAGAAGTTGCGAGCTTCAGGGTGGTAAAGGCAAGTTGGGTGGAACTGGTTGAACTCTAAGTTCGCCACTCGACAGCCAGCTCGCCACGCGATAGCAATACCATCACCCGCTGAGACATCAGGGTTAGAGGTGTATTGATAAACCTTTGATGCGCCACCTGTCGCTAG
>NZ_JAWOUB010000691.1:0-580 GCF_033339195.1 Vibrio sp. 811 | reverse complement strand
GCATTCAATCACGTTGTTCCGGTACTTAATCTGTCGGTGTTCAACGTCAGACGGGCACCGGCCTTCGCGTTTGAGCAGAGCAAGCGCGCGACCATAGGCGGGCGCTTTATCCGTGTTGATGAATCGCGGGATCTGCCACTTCTTCACGTTGTTGAGGATTTTACCCAGAAACCGGTATGCAGCTTTGCTGTTACGACGGGAGGAGAGATAAAAATCGACAGTGCGGCCCCGGCTGTCGACGGCCCGGTACAGATACGCCCAGCGGCCATTGACCTTCACGTAGGTTTCATCCATGTGCCACGGGCAAAGATCGGAAGGGTTACGCCAGTACCAGCGCAGCCGTTTTTCCATTTCAGGCGCATAACGCTGAACCCAGCGGTAAATCGTGGAGTGATCGACATTCACTCCGCGTTCAGCCAGCATCTCCTGCAGCTCACGGTAACTGATGCCGTATTTGCAGTACCAGCGTACGGCCCACAGAATGATGTCACGCTGAAAATGCCGGCCTTTGAATGGGTTCATGTGCAGCCCCATCAGCAAAAGGGGATGATAAGTTTATCACCACCGACTATTTGCAACA
>NZ_JAWOUB010000690.1:0-581 GCF_033339195.1 Vibrio sp. 811 | reverse complement strand
AATTTTGGTGGGCTTGGCGATTGAGGAAGCGACATGCTTGCTCATCGCCTAAATAGTTTTCAAACAGGGGAGCAGCGTCTGTTGTTTTGAGGTATCTGATTGCCACTTGTTGAGCTTCAACTCTCATCATGATTTAGCTCTGATAAACATTCGGTTTCCAGATTTGCATGAAGTTTTCTACTGGAGCAATAGGAGTGAACCCAAACTGTTCGTACAACCCATGAGCATCGCGGGTTGCAAGCATCATACGGCGTAAGCCTTGTAGTTCTGGATGAGCAAGAATTTCTGAGATCAACCACTTACTGATGCCTTTACCACGGTGTGCCTCCACTACAAACACATCGGCAAGATACGCAAACGTGGTGCGATCGGTAATTAACCGAGCAAAAGCGACGAGTTGATTTTCGTCATCCAAAACCGCGAAACAGAACGAATGGCGCAATGACTTCTCAAGGCGTTCTCTTGGAATGCCCTTTCCCCAATAACTGTTTGAAATGAACTGGTAGATAACGTCTAAATCCATGTCATCTAACGACGTGGTAATTCGAAACCCTTGCATTGTATCCCTCAACATTGATTTA
>NZ_JAWOUB010000689.1:0-582 GCF_033339195.1 Vibrio sp. 811 | reverse complement strand
TACTTCGCTAATAGCATTTGGCTTGCATCCCAACGAGCAAAATCGTTGGTTGCGTGCTTCATTAGGAAGATCAGTTCTGCGTCGCTGTAATCGTATTCCAATTTAACTGGCGCAGAGAACTCGCGTAACAATGAAGGCACTGGTTGTTCTGCGACATTCTCGAACACAAATGTTTGTTTATCTTGCTTGATGTCCAAAACATTGTGAACTGATTCGCCGTTAATGATCAGTGGGATAACCTGACCTTTCGAATCATACAGCTCGATATCGAATGGAATGTGCAGTGCTTGTTTTTCTGCTTGGTCTTGCGTTGCTTCAGTAAATTGCTCAACTGTTAGCGCGTAAGTTTTGGCTTCAGCGTTGTATTCGCTGTTTACACGTAATGTTGGCGTACCAGATTGGCTGTACCATAGACGGAATTGCTTAAGGTCAACGCCCGTTGCATCTTCCATTGCAGAAACGAAGTCTTCACATGTTGCCGCTGTACCGTCGTGACGCTCAAAGTAAAGCTTCATACCTTTTTGGAAGCCTTCCTCGCCAAGCAAAGTGTGGTACATACGAATCACTTCACTGCCCTTTTCA
>NZ_JAWOUB010000688.1:0-582 GCF_033339195.1 Vibrio sp. 811 | reverse complement strand
CAGAGAACGGCATGAATTCAGCTATTTCCCAAGACCGCACTATTCACCAGCTTCAGTGATGGTCAAGCGATTGGGTTACAAGCCAAACACCTATTCCCATGTGTCACAATTGATCTCTGAAAGAATCGGTGTAGTCAAAGACGATTTCTTCGATCAAATGATGACTCAGCTTTTACCGTTGAAAGAGCTTGAGCGTTTTAACACGCAGCACGATCTTATTGAAGCATTGCTTAAAGGGGAGGTGGATTACATCCCGATGGATACGGCAATGCTCAACCATTTCCTTCGTTTGAGCGAGCTTGTGCCCATCGAACAAGATACCGCGATAGGGGAGTTTTACAGTTCGCAGTTGTCTATCGGCCTCGTCGCGAATGAACGCGGTGCAATGTTAGCGCCATATTTTAGCCGCGCGATCGCGATGTTGGGCGTTGACAAAATTGTGGCTCAATACGATTTGCGTCCAGATTGGCGCACGGCGTTAGAGTATGAGGTGCGATTGGCAACACAAACCCAAGCGGTATTTCTATTCGTACTTGTATTGGCAATTTGTGTTTCTCTCTATCTGTATCGTCAATCCAACAC
>NZ_JAWOUB010000687.1:0-583 GCF_033339195.1 Vibrio sp. 811 | reverse complement strand
TCACACTTGCACCTGTTGCGACTGTTCTTGGTCTTGCTTTCAAGCTGCAGGATCCAGACGGTTTACTCGGCGATAAGAAAGACGTAGGCATTACTTGTGCGCTCATTCCTGCTGACCATGACGGCGTTGAAATTGGTGAGCGTCACGATCCACTTGGTTCTGCTTTCATGAATGGTCCGACTCGTGGTGAAGATGTTTTCATTCCAATGGATTGGCTCATCGGTGGCTCAGATTACGCGGGCAAAGGCTGGCGTATGTTGGTTGAGTGTTTGTCTGCTGGCCGCGGTATTTCACTGCCAGCACTTGGTACTGCAATCGGCCACCTGACAACCAGAACCACTGGCGCTTATGCATACGTACGTAAGCAGTTTGGTATGTCTATCGGTAAGTTCGAAGGGGTAGCAGAAGCGATGGGCCGTATTGGCGGTCTGACTTATCTTTTGGAAGCAACGCGTACGTTGACGACTACCTCTCTCGATATGACAGAGAAACCTGGCATTGTTACGGCTATTGCCAAATACCACATGACTGAAATTGCACGTACGATTTTGAACGACTCGTTCGATATTCACGCAGGTCGTGC
>NZ_JAWOUB010000686.1:0-583 GCF_033339195.1 Vibrio sp. 811 | reverse complement strand
TCAGGGTATTTTAGCCAGGCATAAAAACCACTTGGATGAACCCCAAGGATTTTACACATCCGTCGAACAGGCCAAACTGACTGGTTGGCTTTGATAAAGGCGTACCTCAGTCGGACTGGCTTGCGAAGTACACCGCGGCTTTTTTTAGTATATCCCGCTCTTCGGTAACTCTTTGCAGTTCTTTACGAAGCCTACGAATTTCGGCACTTTCATCAGATTGAGCTTGGTATTGGGAGGAGTCGGGACCGTAGCGCTTCACCCAAGCATAAAGACTATGGGTAGTCGTCCCTAAGCGGTTGGCAACATCAGCCACACTATGACCTTTTTCCGTGACCTGTTTTACCGCTTCAATTTTAAATTCTTCTGGATATCTTTTGCTGCTCATAAGCACCTCTCTGTTAGTCATTTTGTCTAACTAAAAGGTGTCTATCAAGTCGGTGGCTATTCATGAAAATGAAACTGCTAGCCCTTGCTCATTTCAAATGACGGGACTCGCGCACACAAATCGTCAAGTTTCTCAAGGTAAGCCGAACCAGTGTCAATAAGTAGGTTTAAACCTTTCTTGAAGAAGGGCTGGAAGGAC
>NZ_JAWOUB010000685.1:0-583 GCF_033339195.1 Vibrio sp. 811 | reverse complement strand
TCACCTACGGTGTTTAATTCAGATTTGAATTTCGTTCAATTTTGGAATGGGCGAGCGAAAGATCTGCAAGAGCAAGCCGCAGGCCCTATCGAAAACCCATTGGAAATGGCATTTACCCACCAGCTCGCGGTCGACACTCTTCAATCTATCCCTCAATACCGCAAGTGGTTTCAACAAGCTTATGGCAGCGACAATATCACCATTGATAACGTGACCGATGCTATCGCAACATTTGAACAAACACTGCGTACGCCAAATTCTCCATTCGATTTATGGTTGAAAGGTAACGACGACGCACTTACTACTGCACAGGTGGAAGGCTATCAACTGTTTAAAGACAAAGGCTGTACTGCTTGTCACAGCGGGCCATTAGCGGGCGGACAAATGTATCAAAAAATGGGGTTAGTGAAGCCATTTGCAACAGACAACCCAGATGTTGGCCGCAAAGCCATTACCGGAAGTGATTTCGATAAGTTCGTCTTCAAAGTCCCAACCTTACGTAACGTAGAATTGACCTACCCGTACTTCCATGACGGGTCTGTTTGGGATCTTCAAGAAGCGGTAGAAATGATGGCCGATCTGC
>NZ_JAWOUB010000684.1:0-583 GCF_033339195.1 Vibrio sp. 811 | reverse complement strand
AAAAGTAGAAGCAAGAACGAACCAGTTGTTAACGGCAAATAAGCAGCTGGAAGCGCTGTCATTAACGGACTCATTAACTCAACTTCCTAATCGACGCAGTGCAATCAAAACGTTGAAAAAGCTTTGGGATGACACGGAGCACAAAACACTGCCTTTGGTTTGTATCATGATTGATGCGGATTATTTTAAACAAGTCAATGATACGTGTGGGCATGAGGCCGGAGACTTGGTGTTAATCGAGCTTGCACAGGCACTTAAATATCATTTTCGTAGCGATGATATTGTGTGCAGATTGGGAGGTGATGAGTTCTTTGTTATTTGTCCAGACACAGGATTGGACGGCGGGTTACATGTTGCGGAAATGGTAAGAAAACAGGTGTCTCAAATGCTCGTTCCAACGTGTTATGAACCGTGGAGAGGAAGCATCAGTGTTGGCGTTGCAGAGCGAACAGAAAACATGAGTACGTACACCGATTTGATTCGCGCAGCCGATGAATCCGTTTATTTAGCGAAGCAAGAAGGTAAAAATAAAGTTCGGGCTGTTCAAAAGTACGTAACGCAAGAGCCGGTTTCTGTCCGACAA
>NZ_JAWOUB010000683.1:0-583 GCF_033339195.1 Vibrio sp. 811 | reverse complement strand
GGAGTCACCAGAAATCGCTACAAAACCGGGGCTAAAAGCGGTTGAACTGTTTGAAGCGGTTGAGCGTGGTGAGATTAAAGTTCTGTGGATCATGGCGACCAACCCCGTTGTCTCTTTGCCAGACAATCAGTTTGTTAAGAGGGCGCTAGAACGCTGTCCGTTTGTGATTGTCTCGGATATTACCGTAGAGTCGGATGTTGCGCGTTATGCCGACTTGTTGCTTCCGGCGGCTGGATGGGGTGAAAAACAGGGGATGGTGACGAATTCTGAACGTAGGATTTCAAGACAGCGTCAGTTCCAAAACCCTCCCGGTGAGGCAAAATCGGACTGGTGGGCAGTGAGCCAAGTCGGGCAAGCATTATGCACCTTAGAAGAGACAAAGAATGGTTTTGATTTTGACTCTGAACACGAGGTGTTTTGCGAGTACGCTGCCATGACAGGCATGAATACGAAGTCGCCTTTAAAGCTAGATCTGTCTCAATACGCCAATTTGAATGAGCAAGAGTACGAAGAGTGGCGGCCAACCCAATGGGGTGGCGAGCGACCGTTTTCCGATGGCGTGTATTCTCACCCAGATGGTAAA
>NZ_JAWOUB010000682.1:0-584 GCF_033339195.1 Vibrio sp. 811 | reverse complement strand
GTAGCTTCTCACGCTCTTTCTCTAACGCTTCTAGATCTTGCGAGATTTTGAGTTCTTTCTGGAACACTTCACGAGAGCGTTCAAACATGGTTGCTTGCATATCCGCTTGGCGAGTGAGCTTTTCATTCTCTGTCTTGCTCGAGCTCAACTTGTCATTCTGTTGCTTCACTTGAGATTCCAACGACAAGTTAACCTTCTCGACCTCGGTAAGCTGAGTTTGTAATTTTTTCAGCGCTTTCTGATGTGCAGCGTCCTTTTCTGCGAGCAGTGCATCCACTTTCTCTTGGATTTCTTTGTCTAGCGACTCTTCACGAGTTTTAACTTGAGAAACTAACGCGGTTTTATCTTGCGCAAGCGCTTGATATTTATCTTCTAAAACTTGGTAAGTAGATTCCCATTTCTTAGCCGTCAAAACGGAGCCAACCAAGCCCCCAAATGCCAGGCCTAGTACCGCTGCAATTGCGATATATATGTGTGTGCGTTTGTCACGTTCCTCAATGACAACCACTTCATCTTGTTCTTCAATATTTTTTTGAGAAGTCACCGTATATTACTCCAAGGACTCTTCTATCTTGCTAGCGAAT
>NZ_JAWOUB010000681.1:0-584 GCF_033339195.1 Vibrio sp. 811 | reverse complement strand
AAACATCAAACCACCCGGACTATGAGGCGGGTGAATGGGTACTTGCGTACACCGTGGGTTGGCAAGACTACGCAATTTCTACCGGAGAGATGGTGATTAAATTAGGCAAAGAGCCACAAAACCCATCATACGCTCTGGGTGTTGCAGGCATGCCTGGCTTTACCGCATACATGGGTTTGTTGGATATTGGCCAGCCAAAACCAGGTGAAACCATTGTAGTTGCTGCGGCAACGGGCCCTGTCGGCGCGACAGTTGGTCAAATCGGTAAAATCAAAGGCTGCCGCGTAGTTGGTATCGCCGGTGGCGAAGAAAAATGTCGCTACGCAAAAGAGGTTTTAGGCTTTGATGAGTGTATCGATCACAAAGCAGATGATTTCGAACAACAATTGAAAGATGCATGCTACAACGGCATCGATGTTTACTTTGAAAACGTGGGCGGCAAAGTATTCGAAGCTGTCATGCCACTCCTCAATACCAGTGCACGCATCCCTTTGTGTGGATTGATTTCTCAATACAACGCAACAGAATTACCTGAAGGCACAGACCATCTACCTCTGCTAATGGGTAAACTACTGACGAAACGA
>NZ_JAWOUB010000680.1:0-584 GCF_033339195.1 Vibrio sp. 811 | reverse complement strand
ACCAAAATGGTGTTCCTGAATACGGCGCGGCAGTGGACCCAGCACACAACACGGAAGAAGGCGTGATGTACGTTTGGGTAGAAACGCGCGATCCTAACTTCACGACCATTATTCCAGCAGAAGACATCATCGAGCAAAACGGCAATTCTTATAAAGTAAAAGGCATGGCGTCTTACAATAAGATTCTCGATAAAGTGGATTACATGACGATTCACGTCGGCGCACAAGAAGCGGCGGGCTGGGAATCGGGCATGGATAACGCAGCTCGTTTTGGCTTTATCTACAACATCCATAACATGAATTCGCAAGCTGAAGACATCAGCAATCCAGACAGAAATGTGGATCAACTTGGTCGCTACGCGGCAAGTGCGTATGGTTTTGATAACAGCATCAAGCTGGAAGGCGAAGAGTGGGTGTACAGCAATACGTCAGCGGAAAACTTAGCGAAACTCGATCTAGCGAAGAAAGATTGGGAAGTTCGTTTTGCAGAAAATCGCACCAACAATAATGCTGCGGACGGCGAGTTGCTTGGCTTCTCTATGCTGCAAGAATCGGTGGATCAAGCCTCTTACATGTACTCAGAC
>NZ_JAWOUB010000679.1:0-585 GCF_033339195.1 Vibrio sp. 811 | reverse complement strand
TGCATGAAGCTGAAAAGTTATGCGGGCGTCATCGTTGGCAAATAAGTAAAGATGATTAGTTGTGAGAAAGCTGAGTTCAGAAACATAACAAACGCTTTAAGACGGATTCGCAACGCTCGGCGGTTTTGGTTTGCTTTGGCTTTTGTGTTTACGGTGTAATTATTAAATGTCGTGGCAGCGTTGCTCACCACTTAAGCGGGCGTTATGCTTAATCACGTAAAATCAGTGGATTATGATTTTTCTTTGTTCCCCAGGCTTGTTTGTTTCGAGTTTTTCGGCAAGTCGGCTCCAGTGGGCGCTGTTTTCCGGACACTTATTCTTTGGCGCTAAAAACTCTGAGAATTGCCTCAATCAATTCTCGGGCAAGCGCGAGGTTAGGGCGGTTGGCTCAATCAGAAATCCATTTCTAGGTTTTCAAACTTCAAACCAGATTTGCCAAAATTCCGAGCCTGATTATCAAAACTATGAGTCATTTCGGTTTTCTACGTTTTGGCTTTTGTTTGTAAATTAAAGCCGAGTTAATCTTGTTTTTGGTAAAGTGTAACCCGTTGAAGCTTAAGCATAACAAACGCCTCAAGAGGGACT
>NZ_JAWOUB010000678.1:0-585 GCF_033339195.1 Vibrio sp. 811 | reverse complement strand
CTGGCCTCCTTTATTTGCAGATGTCTGTTGGATCGTTTTGAACTGCGAAAAGACGAAATGTCACGTTCTCATACGAGTGGTTGCTGTCATGAATGTAGTTCAAAATCAGCTGGTTATTTTGTCCGCCAGTGGCAATCACTTCCACTGGTAAGGAGTCTTCTGCATGGTGCTTAACGTAGCGTTCAATGCACTGCTCAATAGAAGGCAACCAGTTGTTGATTTGAGGGTGATTTACAGGTGTCATCACTGGTACGTTCTGATACTCACCAATCTGACGGAACTGAGATTCCGCAGGGTTTGTAAACAGCAGTACGCAAATCGGTAGTAATAGTGCCAAAAATAAAATAACGCGTGGAATCCAAGGATTCACAGCAGAAGCCACAGGTGCTTTTTCAGGTACTACTGGCGCTTCTGGTTCAACGATTGCGTCAGAAGACGTCGCTAAAGACGGCTCTACGATAGTTTCTACCTCATTAGTAGAGGCGTCATTGTTATCAGAAGCTGGCTCTTCAACTTCAATTGAGCTTGAGTCTGAAGAAAGCGGGCTTAGGCGTTCAACAGTACAAATGAGTTGATAGCCTCGTT
>NZ_JAWOUB010000677.1:0-585 GCF_033339195.1 Vibrio sp. 811 | reverse complement strand
TAAAGCCGCACAAAGCGTTGTATCTCAAGTTGATGCTCTTAAATCTCAAGCCAAACAAGACTTGTCTTTACTTGTGCAGAAAACGTATCTAGAAGCGCAGCAAGCGATTGATGAAGTGCAAGGCTTAGAATCCAGCATCGCACTAGCCAATGAAAACCTGCTTCTGCGAGAGAAGGCATTCACTCAAGGTCTTTCTTCTTCTCTCGATGTGGTTGACGCTCAGCTTTATGTCGCCAGTATCGAAACTCAACGTTCGGCAGCGCGCTTCCGCTATCTGATTTCACTAACCAAACTATTAGCATTAAGCAGTGAAATGAACAGCTTCGAACAATATCAAAATACCGCTTACGCCCCAGCGAAAATATCCAAAGAGGTTAAATAAGTCATGGCAGCAAAATCTTTAAAACCCGTTCTACTTTCACTTTGCGCCTTGGGTGTGGCTTCTTGGGTTGGCTATCAGTTTTACCAAGCTTATCAGCCAGAACCAGTTCGCTTGCAAGGTTTGATTGAAGCTCAGCAATACAGCATTTCATCGAAAGTCCCAGGTCGCATCGACGAAGTGATGGTTCGCAAAGGCGATGATGT
>NZ_JAWOUB010000676.1:0-586 GCF_033339195.1 Vibrio sp. 811 | reverse complement strand
TTGCTGTTGCGATAAGGTTTAGCTGAACTTGTTGTTCATCCATGCCTGTTGAAGTCTGTTCGGAAATCGCGCTCACTTCTTCAATGGCGGTGCCTACTTGAGCTGTGGTTGACGAGATACTGTCGACCAAAGTAAGCAACTTCGCTTGCATATCAACGCAGGCATCTGCCAAGGTGCCAAGCTCATCATGACCAATTTTGTTACGTGGAAGCTGGTAAGTTAGGTCGCCCGACGCGATTTTCGACGCCATGTTTACCACGTAATTTAGTGGTGTGCAGATCTGTTTGGTTAGGAATAGGCCTAGCGTAAAACTCAATGCCAATAGCGCGACGATAGCAATAATGCTGTAGGTGATTGCGCTGCGCACTGCTTCATGAGCGCTGGCAATATCTTCTTGTACGTAGGTTTGGTTTAGTTCCACTAAATCACGAATCGCATCGGATAATTGTGTGAATGTAGAAAATCCGTTTAACAATGTTTCATTTGCTTCATCGATTTTATTATTCAATAGCAACTTCGCGTATTCATTGTTAAACGCACTGTATTTAACCCAGGCACTTTTTACTTTATTGAAAGCGTCTCGGTC
>NZ_JAWOUB010000675.1:0-586 GCF_033339195.1 Vibrio sp. 811 | reverse complement strand
TTAGTTTTTATTCACTTAATGTAAAAGGTGAATCGGCTATATATCGTCTCGTTCTATTGGACAGCTCATACAGCGAGCACCACCACGACCACGGCCCAATTCGTTACCAGGAACGGTCAGCACTTGGATGCCAGCTTTGTCGTATTTCTCGTTGGTGTAGACGTTGCGCTCGTAACCAATCACAACGCCTGGTTTTACAGTCAGCACGTTGTTCGCGTCATTCCATTGCTCGCGCTCTGCTTCGTAGCTGTCACCGCCTGTGGTGATGATTTTAAGCTGATCAAGACCAAGAGCAGATTCAATCGCGTGTAGGTAGTTGTGTGACGCTTCGACATGCATTTCACCGTCTGTGCCTTTCGGGGTCAGACGCCATGTATCCAGATCCTTGCGCATGATTTCTGGGTAGACTGAGAAGGTATCCACATCCATATGTGTCATGACCGTATCTAAGTGCATACAAGAGCGGTGCTTAGGCAGGTCAATGGCGATCACTTCGCTCGCTTGCCCTGCTTTAAACAGGCTTGCCGCTAAGTTTTCTACCCCTTGTGGAGTGGTTCGCTCAGACATGCCAATCAATACCGCGCCT
>NZ_JAWOUB010000674.1:0-587 GCF_033339195.1 Vibrio sp. 811 | reverse complement strand
AAGCTCTAAATCAGTATCAATGTCATAACCAAAAACTTTTGCCACTCCAGAGGTCTTATTAACCAAAGAAGATATGATGCCGATCGTGGTTGATTTTCCTGCACCGTTAGGTCCAAGAAGCGCGTAAAAGTCACCTTTTTTAACTTGTAGACTGATGCCTTTTAACGCTTCAAAGCCGCCCGCATACGTTTTACGTAATTGTTCAATTTCTAATGCGTACATAGCGTAATGATTGCCATCTGTTAGTGAATTGGGATGACCAGTTCCAAGATAAGCATCACCTGAAGCTTAGTAGGAAGCTGGAGAAAGTTTTATTAGTTTATCGTCGAATAACGATGATTACAATTAAACCTTTCGACAATATTGGAAATATCAACCTTGTAATCTTCAAGGTTTTCAATTGAGGGTGTTAAGGGGAAACAAAAAAAGCGCCGCTAAACAGACTGAGCAGCGCTTTCATACAGAGCGTGAAATTTAAGCGGTCATTCGCTGGTATTGATCCGATTCAACATGCGCGACAGCCGCATTCAAGGCCTCGTAGCGGAACTGATACATATTGTTATCCGGCACTAGATCGATGACATGAA
>NZ_JAWOUB010000673.1:0-587 GCF_033339195.1 Vibrio sp. 811 | reverse complement strand
CGCACGGTATCAACCGACAAGATAAAGACGGCTACGACACCTAAAGCGATAGTACTTGCGAAGGCGAATTGCCCTTTCCAGTTCGCGCGCACTCCTTTTGTCCACCGCAAAATTGGCGTCATGGCTAACGCCAACAAAGCGAAAATACTAAGAGGAAATATCAAGCTATTAAAATACGGCGCACCAACAGAGATGTTTCCCAACCCTAGCAATTGATAAATCATCGGGTAGAACGTACCTAAAAAGACGATCGCCGTGGATATGACCAAAAGTCCAATGGCCACATACACCATATAAGCTCGACTGATCAAGGAACGTAACCTAAATGGTTTGATGGCATTTCCACGCACAATCAGTACGCCAAACGTCATCAATACTAACGCACTAAGCACAGCAAGCAGGGCTAAACCTTTGGTAGGATCCACAGCAAAAGCATGCACCGATGTCAATACGCCAGAACGTACGATAAATGTCCCGAGAATGCTTAAACTAAAGGTCGCAAACGCCAACGCGTATGTGCTCCACAACGCTCCCTGATTTTTCTTTGTTAATACTCCGCTGTGCAGGAGTGCAGTGCCTGTTAACCA
>NZ_JAWOUB010000672.1:0-587 GCF_033339195.1 Vibrio sp. 811 | reverse complement strand
GGAATACCTATCACGGCCACCATCGCTACCGCAGGATGCGTCATGAATACTTCTTCAATCTCACGAGGATACACATTGAAGCCACCTCGAATGATCAGGTCTTTCATCCTGTCGACAATAAACAGATTACCCGACTCATCAAATCGCCCGACGTCACCGGTATGGAACCAACCACTTTGCAACACCGATTCCGTCACTTCTGGGCGATCAAGATAACCTTTCATGACGTTGTGCCCGCGCACAATAATTTCGCCTTCCTCACCGACAGGGAGAGCATGACCGTCAAGATCAACGACTTTCACCTCAACACCTTGAATCGGTTGCCCGACAGAGCCCGGTACTCGCTCTTGATCAAGGTGATTAAAACACGCTATCGGACTGGTTTCGGACAAGCCGTAACCTTCTAGAATTGGTACATTGAATCGTGCTTCAAAGGTTTTAAATACTTCTGTCGGTAGCGACGAGCCTCCACTAACGGCTACTCGTAACGACGAAATATCGCAATTATGTTCAACATGCAGCAAACCAATGTACATCGTAGGCACACCGGCAAAGAGCGTCACTCGGTGCTTTTCGATCAGCTCCAA
>NZ_JAWOUB010000671.1:0-587 GCF_033339195.1 Vibrio sp. 811 | reverse complement strand
ATCACTTACACCGTTACGGATGGTTCACTGACTGACCAAGCGACGGTCAACGTCACCGTGAATGCGGTGAACGACACACCTGTGGTTGAAAGTAGCATTGCAGACCAAACCTTGGCAGAAGACTTTACGCCATACAGCATCGATCTAAATACCGCTTTCAGCGATGTGGATAACGTGGATGGCGATCTGACCTTCAGCGTTTCTGGCAACAGCAACGTGTTGGTGTCGATTGAAAATGGCATTGCTACGTTCACTCCAACTGCGGACTGGAACGGCTCAGAAGCGCTGACCTTTACGGCCACCGATCCAAGCGGCGAAAGCGTCAGTCAAACGGTGAACTTCACAGTAGCGCCAGTGGCGGACATCGTGGCAGACAACGCGACGGTTGTGGAAGACACGCCAACCATCATTAAGGTTTTAGGTAATGACACGTTTGAAGGCGACGACAAAGTGGTGTCGCTGGATAGCAATAACGGCCCAGCCAACGGCACGGTCTCGGTCAACCTGGACGGCAGCGTCACTTACACGCCAAACGACAACTACCACGGCACAGACAGCTTCACCTACATCGTCACCTCCGGTGGGGT
>NZ_JAWOUB010000670.1:0-588 GCF_033339195.1 Vibrio sp. 811 | reverse complement strand
CTCACACGTTAATTGGGCGTTATGTGTTTCTCACAAAGGGAGTCGTCAATGAAAAAGCCTACGATTGAATCCAGTCAGGAGGAGCTCATAGCGTTTGTTCGAGATTGGATAGATTTATGCGCGTCAGGAGAAGCAGAGTATGCTTTTTCGTTCCTTGATGAACCATTAGATAACTCTAGAAGTAAGTGGAGTTTAGAAGATTTTGAAATGGTCAGGTTTGACCATTTTGGCGACAACCAGCTCCCAGTTATAACAAGTCCTTTAACCGTCACAGGGGGTCTCAGAAACGACATCTTCGAGTACGACAACGGCTCTGGGTGGGGAGTTGAGTATGATTTGCCGCTTAATGGTGTCGTTAGTGATTTCACGCTGCTTTTCGACTTCTTAAAGCATGGTGAAGACCTGAAGGTGATTTTGGATGATTGCCACGTCATGTAGAAACACATAACAAACTGCTTAAGAGTGAGTCGCAACGCGGGGCATTGTTACTATGAGTCGGTTTAGGTGTTTAAGGTATTATGCGGAGGCTAAGGTATTGTGTTGCTCACACCTTAGCAAGGCGTTAGTTGCCAACGGGAAAAAACGCCA
>NZ_JAWOUB010000669.1:0-588 GCF_033339195.1 Vibrio sp. 811 | reverse complement strand
CAAATCTACTTGTACAACATGCGTCAAACCAGCGGCCACTTCACATCTGCGCTCGTGATGACCTATTTCCTGTTTATTTTCTTACTGACTTGGTTGGCAAGTCGTTTCAGCCGAGGAGTCAAATAATGAGTTACGTAACCGCAAAAAACCTCACCAAACGTTTTGGTGATAATACGGTATTTGAAGACATTCAATTCGCTATCGAACAAGGCGAGTTCATCACGCTTTTAGGGCCTAGTGGCTGTGGTAAATCCACCCTACTTCGCAGTCTTGCGGGTTTAAATCCGGTTGATGGTGGCGAAATCTGGGTAAATGGCGAAGAGATCACCCACCAAGTGCCACAAGAAAGAGGCATCGGTATGGTTTTTCAGTCTTACGCGCTGTTTCCAAACATGACGGTTGAGGGCAACATCGCCTTTGGCTTGAAAATGAAGAAACTCGCCTCTGATGAAATTCAACACGAAGTGACAAAAGTCCTAGCGTTAGTTGACTTAAAAGGCAAAGAAAAACACTACCCACACCAACTTTCTGGAGGCCAACGTCAGCGTGTGGCGTTAGCCCGAGCGCTCGTGGTTAAACCTCGTATTC
>NZ_JAWOUB010000668.1:0-588 GCF_033339195.1 Vibrio sp. 811 | reverse complement strand
AATGGCGCTTCAATAGTCGAATTACACTGGTAAGAAGCCCAATAATGCTCGGCCAACAAACGTCGCACGGTTGGCGCGACCTGATTTTCGATGTTAGTGGCGGTGGCGCAACACCAGCAAAACATGTCATGCAGTACACTGGCGTAAGCTACCCTCTGAACCCGAGCATGGCACCAACAGCCACACCAGAACAAATCAGTGGTGTTCGTCTGTTCTCGGATGGTATTAGCCCAGTGCGTGAAGGGGTTCGACTGTAATGTCACAACCGTGTCCCCATTGCGGTTTTCTGTTCAACTGTATTTGCTCGCTGGTGCCTAAACTCACCAGCAAGCACGACATACTGCTATTGATGCACCCAAATGAGCTTACTCGTGACACCAATACGGGCCAGCTATTACAGCATTGCCAACTCAACGTCGAGCAAGCAATCTGGGATCGCAAACAACCACCAGCAGAGTTGCTCACTCGCTTGGCTAATCCATCACTGTACCCAGTGATTCTATTCCCAAGCGAAGAAAGCATCACACTCGAACATGTGGAAATGCAAAGCCAGCAACAAGCCAAAATGCCGCTGTACGTTGTTTTGGA
>NZ_JAWOUB010000667.1:0-589 GCF_033339195.1 Vibrio sp. 811 | reverse complement strand
CCTAGACCAATTAACATTCCTAACATGCCGCTACGGTGAGCAAAGCTCCACTCTAGCCAAACCGACATGTCTTCCAATTGCCATAAGATCGCAGCAACCATCGCAGCACCAGCAATAACCAAACGTATAATAAAGAAGACGGTACGCTTAGTGATTTGATAGACACCTGCAATGTGCAGACCTCGGTACAACAGCGCCATGTTGACGAACGCTGACAATGCCGTAGCAATAGCCAAGCCGACGTAACCGTAGAAATAGGCAAAAATTGCGTTGAACACCATGTTAGTCACCATCGCGATGATGCCGTATTTCACTGGCGTTTTTGTGTCTTGACGTGAGTAATAGCCTGGCGCCAACACTTTAATTAACATGAAATTCAATAGGCCAGATGCGTAAGCGAGCAACGACAGAGACGCCTGGAGCACATCTTGTGGAGAGAACTCACCGCGCATAAATAGAACCATCAACATCGGCTTCGCCAACGCCATCAAACCCAACATCGCCGGAATCCCGAGCAGCGTTACCATGCGAACGCCCCAATCCATGGTATGTGCAAAACCTTTGCTGTGCGAGTCCACATGTTTACGAG
>NZ_JAWOUB010000666.1:0-589 GCF_033339195.1 Vibrio sp. 811 | reverse complement strand
GTAGAGGTTAGAGCCCATAGCATACGCTTAGGTGGACAAGAACAAGCCTCTATCATGCCAACCCGCTCTGCGGATTCAAGCAGTACGATCAAACCGCGTCCAATTCAAGTTCAGGCTGACACCGCGTCAGCCTATTCTGTTTCAGGCATTCAACTGACTCAGGGACAGCAACAAGCAACAGCGGTACAAATTGCTTCAAAATCACTGCAAACCATTGGTAAAGAGCTAACGCACATTAAACGTGGGTTAACTCAAGCCGTTACGCAAGGCACACAAAATGTGCCGGGGTTGCAAGATACGCTTGTGCGCTCTAAAGCGAACATTCAACGTGTTGTGGAACAAGCGCGTTTTGATGGCCAGAAGGTGATTGATAACGAGTTGCATCTCAAGTTGGATAAAGCCGATATTCGTCGCTTCTCTATCCCAGGTTTGAATGTGCATCGTCTCAGTGACCGAGCGGAACAAATTCGTTTGGATTTCCCTCAGGGCCAAGCGGTGATGATTCAGTTTGACGGTCAATCGGACGGCGCACGCACGGTGAAAATGCTCGACCGCAGTTTAATTGCAATGGGCATGCGCGCATCATTGG
>NZ_JAWOUB010000665.1:0-589 GCF_033339195.1 Vibrio sp. 811 | reverse complement strand
TCAGCCCTAAATTCAACGCCATTCCCTTGGTCGTATGCATCGTCAATTTGAGAGAGTCGAAATCGCTCTGCATAAAGTTTTCAATCAGGTCATCAACCGCCAGTTCAAAATCGGTGATGATGCTGTTGAGCAGATCAAGTAACTCATTCGGATGTTCTTTGAGGGACGCCAACATTTCGGAGTTCGACAATTCCTCTTCCGTCAGCCTCAAGTTTTCAATCGGCTTACGTTGCAGTTGCAATACATTGCTCGCTGGCGATACCTCTTCAGTTTGTTTCACTTTGAGCCTCGCACTGAATTGCTTCAAAGCGTCAGCAAAACTTTCCCTTTGTAGAGGCTTGGTTAGGACATGATCGGCACCTGCCGCGATAAAGTGGTCATGGGCCTCACGAAAGACATCCGCAGTATAGGCAAACAGCAACGTCTTTACCCCTAGCTTTTCGCGAATAAAACGAGTCGCTTCGACACCATTCATCTCTGGCATGTGATTATCCATCAAGATAAGGTCATAATCGTTGTCGCGTGCCTTTTCTACAGCAACCAGCCCGTTTTCTGCGACATCCACTGCGTGCCCTAACTTTTCGCAAAA
>NZ_JAWOUB010000664.1:0-589 GCF_033339195.1 Vibrio sp. 811 | reverse complement strand
TTGATGGCGGATCACCACAAATTTTTGAGGTGTATAAAACCGATGAAGAAGGCAATTACGTGGATGAAAACGGCAATCTAATTCCTGATGGTGAAGATCCTCTGCCGTTGAGTGTTAACTTGCTCAACTATCAAGGCAGTGATGTTCAAGAGCTGGTTGAAGATGAAGTGATTCCTTCTGGCAACTACAAGTTGTGTGTGTTTGCCAATGATGGCGATCACCCCGACTACCCATCGTATGTGATTGACGAAGCGACAGGAAATCAAATCCCACTGACCGTCAAAGGCGATGGTGCTTGTCCTCAAGGCGTGGGTAAAGAGCCTAACTCTGGGGTATTGTTCTTTAACAACACCTTTGCGGTTAATCCTGATAACAATGAATTCGTAGTCGAGTTTGATCTGCGTCGAGGCTTAAAAGACGGAACGGGTCAAAACGAAGGGTACAGTATTCAACGCACTTCGGTGACCTTGATCAACACCGTTACGACAGGTGAAATTCAGGGCGATGTCGCCGCACAAACCTATGCAGATTGCGAAATTGATACGTCCAGTGCAAACGACTATGCGCACGCCGTTTACTTATATGAAGG
>NZ_JAWOUB010000663.1:0-589 GCF_033339195.1 Vibrio sp. 811 | reverse complement strand
AACGGAAGATGGCAGCCAATTTGTTGGCCTAGCACTAGATGAAGACTCTCAATACGATTTGAGTGACGAGCGAATTGAAAAGTGGTGTGAACAAGTACTTGTGGAGTTCCACGATACGCTTTAAGCACCGACGCTTACATTGATGCGAACCAGATACAAAAAAGCCCGATGAATCACTTCATCGGGCTTTTTCATTATTCAGTTTCTGGCGTCTTTACGCCGCTTCTTCTCGTAGTTCTGGTTGAACAGATTTAGAGATGAAGAACATGCAGATGATAGCTGACAGAGTAGGAAGAACCCAACCCATGCCCACTTCAAACAGCGGTAGTACGTTGAACGCAGATACATCCAAACCAGCAACTTTCGCTGCATCAACAAGTGCGAATAATAGTGATACTAGCAGTACCGCACGGTATGCAAAGCGAGGATTTGGCAGCTTGCTACGAACAAAGGTAAGAGCAACCAAAGCAATCGCCACTGGGTAAAGGGCAAACAGTACAGGTACAGAGAGCGAAATCAATTGCGCTAGACCAACGTTAGCAACTAGCGCACATACTGCACCGTTGATCAGAACCCACTGCTTGTATGA
>NZ_JAWOUB010000662.1:0-590 GCF_033339195.1 Vibrio sp. 811 | reverse complement strand
TTTTTGATGGTAGTCGTTCAACCAAGCAAGTTCTGGACGAGTCAGCATATCGACATTGATGTTACGTTTGTCGATTGGACAGCGCGTCAAGGATTCGAATGATAGAACAGGGAAGTCGCCGTTAGTCGGTGTTTCAACTACGAGCTCTAGGTTTTCGATACGGATACCGAACGCATCTGCACGGTAGTAACCAGGCTCATTTGATAGCACCATGCCTTCAGTTAGCGGCACATCGATTTGTTTCTTCGAGATACTTGCCGGGCCTTCATGCACACTTAGGAAGTGACCTACACCGTGGCCAGTACCGTGGTCGTAGTCATAACCTTCGGCCCAAAGATGTTGGCGAGCCAATGTATCGATTTGGTAACCACGAGTACCTTTCGGGAAGCGGGCACGTGCCACACCGATATGACCTTTCAGCGCGAGAGTGAACTGCTTGATCATTTCTGCTGATGGCTGACCAATCGCGATGGTGCGTGTAATGTCGGTTGTGCCATCTAGGTACTGACCGCCTGAATCCACTAGGTAAAGTGTGTTCAGCGCTAGCTTACCTGGCTCAGGTTGGTTCTCATGATTGTAGTGACACATAG
>NZ_JAWOUB010000661.1:0-590 GCF_033339195.1 Vibrio sp. 811 | reverse complement strand
ATCTGCACGTTCGTGTTTTTGACTAAATGACGGACGTTGTCTGCATTCACTCCCGCCCCGGCCATGATCGCAATGCGCCCTTGGGCTTGTTCCACAAGAGATTTAAGTACGCTCTCGCCTGCTGGTGCAGATGGAGCGAGGCCTGAAGTCAGAATACGTTCGCAACCTAAATGGATGATATCTTCCAACGCTTGTTCTGCATTGCGACATTGATCAAACGCACGATGAAACGTGATGCCAAGACCCAGTGCTTGTGCAAACTCGCACAATGCGGTGGCAAACGGCATGTGGATATCACCTTCTTGGGTCAGTACGCCTAGCACCACTCCATCTAAACCAGATTGATGGGCGGCTTCGATGTCCCAGCGCATCATATCTAACTCTTCTTCGTTATAGAAAAAGTCGCCTTGGCGTGGACGAATCATGGCATACACTGGAACAGAAGATTGTTTGGCCGCTTGCTGCATAAAACCGTAGCTTGGCGTTAAGCCACCCAATGCGAGAGATGAGCAAAGCTCAATACGAGTTGCGCCACCAGCAATGGCGTAATGAAGAGATTCAATATTATCAATACAGACTTCTAGGTGAGT
>NZ_JAWOUB010000660.1:0-590 GCF_033339195.1 Vibrio sp. 811 | reverse complement strand
CGCGCACTGGCTGATTGGAAGAAAGCGGCCAACCATTGCCCGCCAATAGTGAGCGACCCCATGGTGTTGGGGTTGTGACGTTCCAAAAGCCAAAACAGCACCGTTCCCACCAACAGCAGTAACGGCGTGGCAATCAACATGATTTTGGTGTGAATATGTAAGAAGTGGAAACCTTTACGCCAATGTCGCCAAACGTCACCAATCACAGTGAAACCCAAGCCGCCAAAGATAAACAGACCAGCTAAGGTGAAACTCACTAACGGATCGTTGACAAAACTCATCATGCTGTCAGAGAAGAGAGCGAAGCCAGCATTGTTGAAAGCCGAAATAGAATGAAACAGCGCATAG
The DNA here is from genome assembly GCF_033339195.1 of Vibrio sp. 811. NCBI lineage: Bacteria > Pseudomonadati > Pseudomonadota > Gammaproteobacteria > Vibrionales > Vibrionaceae > Vibrio > Vibrio sp. 811. The sequence goes on along the minus strand of NZ_JAWOUB010000660.1, from coordinate 242 downwards.
AACATGCCCGTCTGCCAACCCATTTCTGGCACCCAACGATACGAGAGGAAGACAAAACCAATCGCCTCTGCCACCAGCGCAAATGTGACGATCTTTTTCACCAAACGACGCAGGTTGACTTGCCTTTCTTGGCCAAGTGCTTCTTTGGCTAACGCTTGCTGACGTAGACTCAAGCGCACCCCAAACATATAGAGCAGCACCGCAGATAAGGTCATTTGCCCTAAGCCGCCGATCTGCATCAA
>NZ_JAWOUB010000659.1:0-590 GCF_033339195.1 Vibrio sp. 811 | reverse complement strand
AAGTCAGTCAAACCTCAAACGGCGCAGCACTATTGGTGTTCTATAGCTCTGATATTCACGCCACGTTAGAAAAAGTAGCGAAGTTTGGCGGACAAATCATCCGCCCTATTTTCGAGTTTCCGGGCGGATGTCGTTTCCACTTCACTGAGCCAAGCGGAAACGAGTTTGCAGTGTGGTCGGAGAGTCACTGATTCAGAGGTATTGTGTTGTTAACCCAACACCACTTCAACGCCGAGTTTTTTCAACTGTTCGAGGTCGCTTTTCGGAGCGGCTTTGTCAGTTAACAACACTGAGATTTCGTTTGTCTTGCCAATCGACGAAGGATAAATCTGACCAAACTTGCTGGAATCCGTCAGGACGAGAGTGCGTCTTTTCTTTGCCAGAATGGCCTCTGCAATGTCGGCACGCATCATGTCTCGGCTAGTAAAACCTGTGTCTTGGTGAAATCCATCAATGCCTAAGAAAGCCGTGCTGAAATGAATGTTTTCAATACAGAGTTTGGTGAGCGGGCCACCGAGGCTTTCGCCTTGGTGCTGATCCACGCCACCCAACAAGATAATGTTGGCCGATGTATTGCGGATAAGATGCGC
>NZ_JAWOUB010000658.1:0-590 GCF_033339195.1 Vibrio sp. 811 | reverse complement strand
AACGAAAGGGTTGGATAACCTTGCTGGGCCAAGAGCGATGATCAGTGTTGAAGATGCCGAAGCAATTGGTATCCATAATGGTCAGCGCCTAAAAGTGTCGACTCGTCGTGGCAGCATCGAAATTGATGCGTTTGTGACCAAGCGAATGCAAAAAGGCGTCGTGTTTATTCCGTTCCATTTCGTTGAGTCGCCAGTCAACCGCTTGACGACTACGGCAACGGACCCGCATGCGAAAATTCCTGAATTCAAAGTCGCAGCGGTTAAGATTGAAATCAGTGAAACGGCCGCTCAACCAGAGCCTGTCGAGGAGGCGGTACACCACGTCTAACATCAACGCTTCACGCACTGGCGAGTTGAGAAATTGCATTTAAGCTTATGATATGTAATAGCGAAACGAGCAGTGCGTGTGTCGAGCGTTTTTAAGTGGATAATATTGCTTCTACCTGCTCTTATTTGGCTGGCGGTCAGGCAAATTGAACATATTTGGTGGGCGGAGAATCTTACCTCGATTCCCGCCCTCATTGTGTTCACTTACGTTGTTTTAGCCTCGGCGTTTTTTATCGCTCGCCGATGGTTGCAAAGTGCATTTT
>NZ_JAWOUB010000657.1:0-591 GCF_033339195.1 Vibrio sp. 811 | reverse complement strand
CGCAGTGCATGCCCAACGTGTGGATCGTGTTCAGGCATGTTCACTGCAAACTCAATGAACTGTCTGACAGAAGCTCTGGGTCTGTCTCAGCCAGGCAACGGCTCGCTGTTGGCAACGCATGCCGACCGTAAAGAGCTGTTTATCAATGCAGCTAAACGCATCGTTGAACTTACCAAACGCTACTACGAGCAAGATGACGAAACGGCTCTACCACGCAATATCGCGACCAAAGCCGCATTTGAAAACGCGATGGCACTCGACATCGCAATGGGCGGTTCGACCAATACGGTGTTACACCTTTTAGCTGCGGCGCAAGAAGGTGAAGTCGATTTTGATATGACGGACATCGACCGCATGTCTCGCCAAGTACCACACCTTTGTAAAGTGGCTCCTTCAACGCAGAAATACCACATGGAAGATGTACACCGTGCGGGTGGCGTTGTCGGTATCCTTGGTGAACTGAACCGTGCAGGTCTGCTGCACAATCAGTCTAAGACCGTACTAGGTCTGACTTGGGAAGAGCAGCTAGCCAAATACGACATCATGCTGACCGATTCAGAAGAAGTGAAATCATTCTACCGTGCTGGCCCT
>NZ_JAWOUB010000656.1:0-591 GCF_033339195.1 Vibrio sp. 811 | reverse complement strand
TTACACTCAAGTTTGGCAGCAAGATATACCTCAAGATGCGTTTTTCATTATCGAAGATGGTCGACTCACTCGTGTCAACTGTGTGGATGCTGTTGAGGTAGTCTGACTTGATTAGTTTATGTTTGCGTCTGCTTGATTTTGGTCAGTAATCAAAATAACTTAGTACACAGGCTTATAGAAAATACGCTTGCAAGGCTGATCATGGACGATTGGTCTCAAATGTACATTTATAGAATGTAATTCAAGGATGGATGATGACGTACAAACAGTGGCTTTTTGCCGCGGTGCTGCTTTTGAGTGGCCCAACTTTGCTGCCTTTTACTCTAGAGGCTATTGTGTTGATAGAAATCATCGGAATGGCGGGAGTGGTAGCACTTTATAGCGCTTATTCACAATGGCTTTTTAAACATCCGTTAACGGTTCGGGCTTGTGAGGTCGCGAAGAGCCTAGATATCCAGCCTCAAAGAGTTATCACCAAACCAGATTTACGCTATTTGCCTTATTTATTTCCGCACTATTTGCCAATCAATACGTTGTTAGTGAGCGCGATTGTGACCACGTTTTTGTTTCGTCTGTTTGGAACATTGTAAT
>NZ_JAWOUB010000655.1:0-566 GCF_033339195.1 Vibrio sp. 811 | reverse complement strand
GGACCTGTACCAGACAAGCCTTGACCACCAAATGGCTGAACGCCAACAACCGCACCAACTTGATCTCGGTTGATGTAGCAGTTACCCACGCGAGCGTGTTTTTCAATCCAGCGATAAGTGGTTTCGTTACGGCTGTGAATGCCCATTGTTAGACCAAAACCTGTTTGGTTGATCTGCTCTACCACGTTTGGCAGTTCAGACGCTTTAAAGCGAACAATGTGCAAGATAGGACCAAATTGCTCTTCTTTCAGAACATCAATGCCTGAGATTTCAAACGCACTTGGCGCAACAAAATCGCCATACTGACACGCTTCTTCCAGTTGCAGCTGCGCAACTTTCTTCTGCGTGCTGCTCATCTGTTCTAGGTGAGCAAGGAGTTTTTGCTTCGCATTGCGGTCAATAACCGGACCCACATCGGTTTTGTGCAAGTAAGGCAAGCCAACGTGTAGCTCTTTCATCGCGCCTTGGATAAGGGTGATGATGCGGTCCGCAACGTCTTCTTGAACAAACAGCACACGAAGCGCAGAACAGCGTTGACCCGCCGATGCAAACGCAGAGCGAATCAC
>NZ_JAWOUB010000654.1:0-592 GCF_033339195.1 Vibrio sp. 811 | reverse complement strand
CACAATGACATTGGGAGTCTGACAAAAAAATAGGAAGCTAGGCTTCCTATTTTTACGAACTGCTGAAGATTACTGTTTGGTTAGAGTAACACATGCATCGTAGGTGAAGTTAGCCGGTGCAGGCTTTACCGTGTTGATGGTAACGCAATCATCAACTGTTTCAGTGATGTTCACGTCGGTTAGGCGATATGAAATGCTAACACCACTATCAGTGAATTCAATCGATGCGATTTCACCGTGTTTGAATTCACCAATAACTTCGAATGTCATAGGACGACCTTGATAGTCGATAGCCCATGCACCAGCAGGTACTTCTTGACCGATAGATTCTTCAGTTGCAGCTAGTGATACGCCAGATGTGTAGCGGAACACAGGCAAGTCTTTGTTAGGTAGCACGCCGTCGCCATCGATATCGATGAAGTAATCCACGTGTGGAATATCAAAGTCTAGACCGTTGTCAGCATAGTACTTCTGAGTGTTTTCGTACGCTGCTGTTTTGTATAGCGCTAGGCTGTACTGGGTTAGTGCTTGTTTCATTTCTGCAAACTGAATTGACTTAGGCGCTAACAATACCTGACCAATTTTCTCGATT
>NZ_JAWOUB010000653.1:0-592 GCF_033339195.1 Vibrio sp. 811 | reverse complement strand
TTCGCCATCAGGATAGAGCAAAGCCAGTTTCTCTAGACTCTGAGAAAGTGCAAATAAGTTGCCTTCATGCCACTGTGCCAACATCTGTAAGGATTGCTGATCGGGCTTTAAACCCAATGCGCGGCAGCGCGTTTGCACAAACATAGGCAAACGCTGAAGATCCGGCGTTAAGCAGCTGACCCAGTCGCCTTTGGCATTCAGTGCTTTAAACCATTTGGCATTTTCTTGCGCTTTAGTCAGCTTCGTTCCGATGATCACTAGCATGATGTCATCATGCAGCATGTCACACAGAGTCTGTAGCTCTTTGCTGATGGCTGTGTTGACACCACTTTCTGGGATCTCAAGCTCAATGAGTTGTCGACTAGAAAATAAGCTCAGAGCTTGAAAGCAGTCATACACTTGGTTCCAATCTAAACTTGCATCGACAGCAAAACGGTGTCTTTCTTCAAAACCGTGTTGTAGAGCGGTTTTTTGAATCGCTTGGCGGCTTTCTTGGATCAGTAGCGGTTCGTTTCCGAAGATCAGATAAACCTGCTTTAAGTGTTTGGCTAGATGGTCAGCTAGTTTGTCAGCATAAATTCGCATGTTGATT
>NZ_JAWOUB010000652.1:0-592 GCF_033339195.1 Vibrio sp. 811 | reverse complement strand
TAGGCCTAGGTAGTTGTTCGCACAAAAGTTCAGTACTTCTTCACCTGTCGAGATTTTAACAGCGGCTTGCTGTTGAGAGGTAATGATACGCTCTGCTTTGTAAAGACCTTCAGCCTTCACTTCTTCAATTTGCTGTTGAATCTGTTGGTAAAATGCAGAAGACATTCGCAATTCCTTCCTGGTTGTTTTGACGAGTTTTCACTCGTTTCGAATTTGGTTTAGCCTTTACGTGACGGGCGTCACAGGCCATCAGCTATCAATTAATTGTAGTGTAAAACAAGGAAAGGAAAACGATTATCCCTCAAGGTGGAAAAGCATTAATGAATTTGAGGAACAAATAACATCAATGCTTTTCTATGAGGTTGTATTGAAAGGAGTTATGACCAAGTAGGTTGGTTTAGAAGTTGCTCAAACTCCTTCGCTGGCACAGGGCGGCTATAGTGGAAACCTTGCCCGAACTCACAGTTTAGCTCGTTGAGATAATCCACATGGCGTTGCTCTTCGATACCTTCTGCGACAATTTTAAGACGCAAGGCTTTGGCCATAGCAATGATCACGTTGACCAGTTCACGATCAGAGTCGTTCTCAAACA
>NZ_JAWOUB010000651.1:0-593 GCF_033339195.1 Vibrio sp. 811 | reverse complement strand
TATACCTCCGGCACATCAGGTTTGCCAAAAGGCGCAATGCTAACTTACGGAGCGTTTAGTTGGTCGGTACAACAGCTGATCAACCACATCGGTATTCAAGCTAACGACCGACTCTTTTCCTACCTACCATTGGCACATATTACTGAACGCGTTTATATTTTTGGTTCATCCATCATGGGTGGCGTACCAACGGCTTTCCCAGAGTCGCTCGATACTTTTATCGAAGACGTGAAAATGCACCGCCCAACCTTGTTCATTTCTGTACCGAGATTATGGACTCTGTTCCAGCAACGCATTCAAGACAAACTTCCACAGAAAAAATTGAATTTCTTACTAAAAATACCGTTCGTAAATTCGCTGATTAAGAAAAAGCTCGCCGAAGGCCTGGGGTTAGATCAAGCGCGAGTTTTGGGTTGTGGTTCTGCTCCGGTATCACCCGCACTATTAGATTGGTACCACAGCGTTGGCCTAAACATCACCGAAGCATGGGGGATGACGGAATCCTTCGCTTACAGCACCATAAACTACCCATTTAGAGCAGATAAAATTGGTACCGTGGGTAACGCAGGCCCCGGCATTGAGTTAAAAATTGC
>NZ_JAWOUB010000650.1:0-593 GCF_033339195.1 Vibrio sp. 811 | reverse complement strand
TGTCTACTGGAACAGATGCAAAATGAAGGTCTGTTACAGCACGATGATTTTCGAGTCTTAAACCAACAGCCAAATGAACATTCTTCGTGCGCCGTTTCTACGCCGTTATATCCAAACTGGTCGTTTGCCAAAACAGAACGCGGCTCGTCTCTTCTGGCGAAAAAAATCGCGCAAGTCTTGCTTGCTATGCCACCAGAGCACCCCGCCATTATTGCCGCTGGCGCGTCAGGCTGGACATCGCCCGTTAGCTTGTTGAGCATCGATAAACTCTATCAGGCGTTGGATTTACATCCATTGCAGCAACCTTGGTGGAGTGAGGCGCTGCGCTGGTTGCGCAGTCATCAAGAATGGGCATGGGCACTGTTCATGTTTGTGATTGTATTGAACGCGTACCACTTTTGGCTTGAGTATCGTTTTAGCAAAAGCAAACAAGCATTAGAGCTGACATCGCTAAGGCTGAAAGAGAAAAGCGAGCAGTTAGAACATTCGCAAAGAGTGGCGATTGTCGGGGAAATTGGCAGCAGTCTGGCTCATGAATTAAATCAACCGCTGGCAGCCATTCGTAATTACAGTGAAGGTGGGTTGCTGCGTCT
>NZ_JAWOUB010000649.1:0-594 GCF_033339195.1 Vibrio sp. 811 | reverse complement strand
CCTTCAGAGCTCGCCACGTCACTAGCGATGGTGCTGACATCAACCGACTCAAACGATTCTTTGTTTACAGGCTTTAGATAATCCATAAATTGACTGATGATCTCATTGCACTCTTCAGTGTCACTGATGATCCCTTCCGCCAAATAGCTGTCTTCTGGCGACATCATTTCAGTAGCGAGACGAATTCGCGTCAGCGGCGTACGTAAATCATGACTGATTCCTGCCATTAACAGAGCGCGGTCTTCTTCGAGCTCTTGAATCCCTTTCGACATCTGGTTAAACGCACGAGTTACCGAACGAATGTCCGATGCGCCTTTTTCTGGTAGCGGTGGGGGAATTTCCCCTCTCCCAACGCCTTCTGCCGCTCGTTGCAACGCCAATAATGGCCGGTTTTGCAAGCGAATAAACAACCAACCACCTGCGATAATTAATAGCGCCATGATCAGGCTGTTACGAAATAGCGGCGCAAAGTCCTCTTCTTGCAGCTCAGACAGCGGGATGCGAATAATGGAATTGGGCAGCTTCTCGATGTGCATCCACAAAATGTAGCTTTCACTACCTAGCAGCAGGCGTACTTCGGTTGGTGAGCCTAGC
>NZ_JAWOUB010000648.1:0-594 GCF_033339195.1 Vibrio sp. 811 | reverse complement strand
ACCAATGAAGAGGTGTTGCAGGAGCTTGCGTTGGATTACCCACTGCCAAAACTGATCCTAGAATACCGTGGCTTAGCGAAGCTGAAGTCGACATACACAGACAAGCTGCCGAAGATGATCAACCCTTCAACTGGTCGTGTACACACCTCTTACCATCAAGCGGTGACTGCGACAGGTCGTTTGTCATCTACCGATCCAAACTTGCAGAACATTCCAATCCGTAACGAAGAAGGTCGTCGTATTCGTCAGGCGTTTGTAGCTCCTGCTGGTTACAAGGTTCTGGCTGTCGACTACTCGCAAATCGAGCTGCGTATTATGGCGCACCTTTCTGGCGACCAAGCGCTGCTTGATGCCTTCCGTGACGGTAAAGACATTCACGCCGCAACCGCAGCAGAAATCATGGGAGTGTCTATTGATCAGGTATCAAGTGAGCAGCGTCGCCGTGCAAAAGCGGTGAACTTTGGTCTGATTTACGGCATGAGCGCATTCGGCTTGGCAAAACAGCTGGGCATTCCTCGTGGTGAAGCGCAAGCTTACATGGACAAATACTTCGAGCGTTACCCAGGTGTAATGCAGTACATGGAAGACACGCGC
>NZ_JAWOUB010000647.1:0-594 GCF_033339195.1 Vibrio sp. 811 | reverse complement strand
AGAAAACATCCGAAGTCGCCCCACAGCTTTCCAATGAGCTAAAAGATAAAGTGGAGACGTTGCACCAAATCACAAACTCCATTTTACTCAAGCAATCCGCAGTGATTCAGATGCAAGAGCACATCGATGCGAATGTTGGTGGTTTTCGCTATGGACTGAGTTCCATCGGCCCAGAGATGAACAGAATTAGCTCATTTTTAAGCCTGGACGATCCTGAGTCGAGTGACGCGGCAAACCGTTTTATTGCATCTGCGAGTTCGATGGAAAGCACTTTCCTTGTAATGATGATGCATACCGATTTACCTAAAGCAGAGAAAGAATATCGGGAGATGCGAAATCGGATTGCGGGGATTAACCTTGCTTACGAAGATTTCAAAGCCCTACACCCTGAAGTCAGTGACTACGCCAGCTTGACAGCGCCTTATGACATGGTGAAATCAGGCTTTGACCAAGAGGGCATTTTGCAACTCATTCTTGCCAAGTTGGCCCAAAGCGAACAACAACAGCGTGAGTTTCATCAAGCGTCGTTATTAGCTGATGAAACCATGAGGCTCTTGGATAGCATTTCGCAGTCGGCATCGAACTTGATTGATG
>NZ_JAWOUB010000646.1:0-594 GCF_033339195.1 Vibrio sp. 811 | reverse complement strand
AATTGGGAAGTCGTTACCGCATAGAAGTGGTTTGAGTGAAGCAAATGAAATGGTGATTTTTGGGATGAGGGAGAGAAAGAACCTGCCCAAGCATAGGGTAGGAATGTATATAAGGATGTAGCTATACGGCAAGCTCTAACGTTGCTACTCAACCGTTCCGCTTGCAAATGCGTTTTTACCTATTTGCTTACCGTTTAGTGTTTTGCCGTAGTAACCTTGGTGCTGGTGGTATTTTTCAGCATTTGCGGTGACGCTGCCTTTAAATCGAGGATCTTGTGGGCGTTCGTGACTATTGATGTACGCAGCAACGTCCCAAGCTTCTTGCTCAGTCAGCTGCACACTTTTTCCAAGTGGCATGTTCTCATAAATAAAATAGGCCGCTGTGTTAATGCGGTGCATACCTGCGCCCCAGTTATACGCAAATTCGCCCCACAGCGGAGGAATGTATGAATGGCCGTCGGTGCCTTTGATACCCGAGCCGTCGGCGCGATGACAAGTCTCGCAGTTCTTTTCATAGACTAATGCCCCTCGATCTGGTGATGGTTCTTGCTTCGGTGCGGCGATTTTTGGGTAGCCACGTCCTGCTAGGTTGCC
>NZ_JAWOUB010000645.1:0-594 GCF_033339195.1 Vibrio sp. 811 | reverse complement strand
CGATCTCATCATTGCCGTCCACCACAACCGGATGGCTCAGGTCGTTTTTGATGATGGCATCAATACTGTCACCTAACCCTATCAAACGTGCCACAATGCGGCGGTTGATGAAGTAATACGTCAAGAACATGCTCGTCATGATCGACAAACTAAAGCAGACGATCAAAACGTGGTTGCCATAAGACACACGCTCGGCGGTTTCACTCTTCACCTGTTTGAACGTTTGGTCCGCAGTAGAAACCAGTTCACCGATTTGTTGATGAATGGCATCCATGCTGAGCGCGATTTGCTCTTGTATTTTCTGAATATCGCCGTTCAGCGTCACTAATGACATCAATTGTTTATCGAACGCGCCTTCTGGACTCAACACAACCACAAGTTCTTGCAATAACTGTTTGTAAGCGATTGAGGTTGGCTGATTCATTAAGGTTGTGCTGCTTTCTTGCAGATCCATCAAGCGAAAGTGAATCACCTTCATCCCATTGTCGACCTGCTCCGGCATTGATGCGCCAGCAACATCAATCGCCATGTCGTACACCGCCGATTCAATATCGATGACCCGTTGCAAAGTACTCAATTGCACCAGCAAGTTTT
>NZ_JAWOUB010000644.1:0-595 GCF_033339195.1 Vibrio sp. 811 | reverse complement strand
ATCCAATCACTATCACCGAAAATGGCGTATCTGTTCAGCATTTCCCAAGTGCAGAAGGCTACGCAACGGTAGCGTTTGAGGATAACTGGCCATACACCGCAGACTACGACATGAACGACGTCGTCATTCAGTTCCGAATCACAGAAACGCGTATGGAAGGTGTGGTCGAGAACATTCAAATCACCGGTGACCTCGCCGCTTACGGTGCAGGATACAAAAATGGCTTTGCTATTCGTTTACCGGGCATAGCAAAAGCAAGCATCGAGAATGGCTTAACTACCCTGTCGTTTAACGGCGTTCAACACGCAAGCAATGGATTGGAAACTATCTCGGAAGAGGCCATTTTCATCATCAGCGATGATCTCAGCCAATACACGCAAAGCAATTGTACCTACTTCCGAACTCAATCAGGATGTGATGACAACGTTGCTTTCTCTTTTACGTTGACGGTTTATTTTAAGGAAGACTCCGACCGCTCTGGCTTACAAGCCATGCCTTACGACCCATTTATCTTTGCAACACCAAATACTTACCACGGTGACGGTATTACCTTCCAACCAGGCCGAAAATGGGAAGTACACCTACCGGATCAAGC
>NZ_JAWOUB010000643.1:0-596 GCF_033339195.1 Vibrio sp. 811 | reverse complement strand
GCTGCCTGCGGTTGTTACGCCAATCGCTGTGGTCAAACAGGCCAATACCATGACTGCACCCAACAACACCGAGCCAAACGCACCAAAGTGGTTGAAGGTGAACGCCGTTAAAATATCGCCACCATTGCTAAACTCTGAACCTAAGTAAGAGCTAGTGGAACCGATGTAAGACAACGAAATGTAAACAAACGCCATCGCGACAGCGTACATTAAGGCTGCAATTAGAGTGTATTTCGCCGTTGCTTTCGGGCTGTCCACTCCCATGCTGCGAATAGCACGGAAAATGATCCAACCAAAGCCAATTGAGCCCAACGCATCCATCGTCATGTACCCTTGCGTCAGACCTTCTGCAAACGCACCACTCACGTATGGGCCACTGGCTTGTGTCAACTCACCTGCTGGGTAAATCAAGGCAGTGACAGACATGATGATCAAAATCGCCATTAACGCCGGTGTTAGGATTTTGCCTAAGTTATCAACCAACTTACCTGGGTAAAGCGCAAACCAAATGGTTGCTACACAAAAGGCAATCGTAAACGGCACTAATGCCGCCTCACCAAAGATTGGGGCGAAGCTAAATTGATAGGCGACGGTAA
>NZ_JAWOUB010000642.1:0-596 GCF_033339195.1 Vibrio sp. 811 | reverse complement strand
GATTAACTACATCAATCACTGGGTGGAGTTAAAAAAAACACAAGGCTTCTTTAAGCAGACTGCTCAGAAGTGGGGACTGAAAAGTTTATAAATGAAAAGAGCCGCTTTACGCGGCTCGTATTATGATCGGATGGACTGAAGTACAGACTTAAAGTTCATCTTCGCTGACGACGCGAGCGTTGTCAGGTGTAGTGAAATGCTTAGAGAGTTCACGATTCGACAGAATGTAACCCATCCACAAACCACCCATACAAATGACGATTGCCACGCCCGTAACCATTTGAGCTTGGCTTGCCATCGCAGCAACTAATGCGCTCGATAAGCTGCTCACACAGATTTGCAGGCTGTTCTGTAGACCTGCTGCTGTCGCTGGGCTTTGGTGTGCACTAGCTAGGGCGCGGTTTACGACGATTGGGTAAAGCGCACCATTTGCAACGGCAATCAAACAGAATGGCGCAAGAATTGGCCAGATTGACGTGAGCTCCCACTGTGAAGCGATGAAAATCAGCAATGCAGCAACGCTGAACAGGCCGATTAACTGGCGTAATACTTTCTCATCACCAAACTTACGTACGCCGACTTTACCTAAATAGCCA
>NZ_JAWOUB010000641.1:0-596 GCF_033339195.1 Vibrio sp. 811 | reverse complement strand
ACTGGCTTACCCAACTCGGCACTGAACTCGGAGCTTTCGCTAAGCCTTTTAAATCCAAGGTGTTGTTGTTGATGCGAATTTCGGATAAAGAGATTTCTTGGTTGCCCAATTTTGCTAATGACTGCATCACACCTGAGTAACCCGTGCGTTGCGAATCATCGTACTTGCCCACCGCTTTCAAGGAATCTCGCTTAGCTTTGACTTCACGCTCTAGACGCGCTTTGGCCGCTAACTTATTGGGATCAGGCTGGTGCTTACGCAGCTTCACTTGGTAGTAATCTAAGTCAGATTTAAGAATATCGCCCTTGCCTTTCACAATCGCAATTTCATCTTCCAAACCTTCACTTTGCCAAGACACGTAGCCGTAAGACAACAGAATCACAGCCGCAGCCGCGCCCCAAGAAATCGCCACATTTTTTAGCGTAAGGAGATCTTTTTTCGGCTTTAAATGATCAGGATATAGATTGACGCGTCGATTTGTAGACGCCGCCGCCGCATCCGCAAGCACATGACCAGAGAGTTCATGTTCTTCAGGCAGTAGTGACGATACTTTGGTGCTTAAGCGGTAGTTAAGCGACTGAACCAATTCGTTCTCA
>NZ_JAWOUB010000640.1:0-596 GCF_033339195.1 Vibrio sp. 811 | reverse complement strand
GCATTCAAAAACCGTTAGATGAATACATGGACATTCAACGCTTTAATGCCGATCGCGGATTTGGGCGAACTAACTTAGCCAATGTATATCGCAGTTTGGGAGAGGCTAATAAAGCGATCGAACTGTATCAACAAGCTATCGACATCGAACCTTATTTCGAAAATAGCTACGTCAATTTAGCGGACATGTATCGCCGACAAGGTGATGAAGCCAAAGCGGTACAAATTCTGAGTGCGGGAATGAAAGCGCAGCCGAAATCAAGTTCGCTGCCTTACAGTGCAGGGCTTGCGCTGTTAAGACAAGGCAACAGCAAACAAGCTAATCAGTATTTAAAACAGGCAGCAGAAAGCGCGAAAGATAACGCTCAGTATTGGTATGTGTACGGTTTAGCGTTGGAGAAAACCGACGTATTAGAAGCGAGTAAGGCGTTAAACAAGGCGTTTGAAGTTGGTGGCGACCCGAGGCATCTTTATGCTCAGTGCGAAGTGTTGGCGAGAAACTATCGACAAGGCGGCGTTGCATTTGCCTTTGAACAGTGCACCAAGCAGCTTGGTGCACATGCTCCTGAGGAAGTTATTCAACAGCTCAAAGCGACC
>NZ_JAWOUB010000639.1:0-597 GCF_033339195.1 Vibrio sp. 811 | reverse complement strand
CGTTGCATAAATGGGTCATTATTGTTTTAGGCGCTGACTATACCTTAAACAATTCCATCTAAACACCAACAAAAAGTAAGGTTATAAAATCATCAGTTATAGAACGACAGATTCAGGAAAGAAGAAAGCAGCACATTACATGCTGCTTTCACCATATTAATTAAAGATAAGATCCGAGTTTGGCTTTCTAAACGAGTCGATTCACTCGAGTAATATTCAGGCTGAAACTGGATGCACCTAAACAACCTATCGACAACTGACCTGTTGTCTTCAGCGGTAAATCTCGGGTGATGAAGTTTTTCATGCTGCCATCGCCCAGTCGATTGCCTGCCGCAATATGTTGATTTTCATGTCCATCCGACCATTGGCTGTCCAAACCAGCAGGTAAAAGTGACACGGTTGAAGAAGCTAAATCCGCCACACCAAATACCGCCTTCACCGCACCAGCACAATCTGAGCACTCAATGCCCTTCTCCATGATGTTTACCATGTCTTTCAGATCCGCACTGAAACTTTTTAAGTTTCTTAGGTAATCATCAAACAAAGCTCTCACCAGTAGCGTTGTCGCTACACCTCCATTTTCTTGGGAAGCAGAGT
>NZ_JAWOUB010000638.1:0-597 GCF_033339195.1 Vibrio sp. 811 | reverse complement strand
AAGAATCCATGGACGCTTGGCTAGATGGTAAAGCAGAAACCACCTTACTGCTTAACAGCAACCTGAACTCTTTTGATATCAACACTGATGTTGAAAATCAGGTGGTTACGCTGACAGGTTCGGTCAATAACGATTTGGAAAAGTCGCTGGCAGAAGAGTTGGTTTCAGGCCTTGATGGTGTGAAAAAAGTAAATAACGAGCTAACGGTAGTGAGTGAGAATAAACAAGATGCCGATTCTGATGCATTTGCTGCATTAACGGATTCAAAAATTACTACTATTGTGAAAACTCGTTTACTGATGGATACCAGCGTTAGTGGTACAGACATTGATGTCACCACAGAAAATAAAACCGTAACCTTAACCGGTAAAGTGAACTCAGATGCCGAGCACGATCTGGCATTATCGATTGCAAATAATACCAACGATGTAAATAAGGTTGTCGATAAGATTGAAGTTGTTCAGTAATAACTAATATTGAGCTTTCACTTTAAAAAATAAGGAGACAACACCATGGTTCGTTGGATGTTTATTTTCCTTGCTTTGGCTCTCGTTTCAGCGGTGCTCGGATTTAGTGGTATTGCCGTTGTTGCTGCAG
>NZ_JAWOUB010000637.1:0-597 GCF_033339195.1 Vibrio sp. 811 | reverse complement strand
AACCGCTTGAATAAATGCTGTCTTCGAGGCTGTTACCAACGTATTCGGTTGGCTCCGTGCCTTTCTCAAAGTATTCAAACATGGACGTGCTATCCACTTTATGAGTCAGCAGACCGCTGTTGCGATCGATGCGAACGCGCACGATGTCATCTGGAATATTCTTGCCTTGTTCTGGCTTGCCTTCCAATGCTACTTGCATAAAGTCAATCCATGCTGGCTCTGCTGTTTTCGCTCCTGATTCAGCACCAGATACTTGGCCTTGACCCAAATTGCTGTTCACCGTCGTGCGGCCTAACGCGCGTGAGTGATCATCGAAGCCCACCCATGCAATCGCAACCACGCCCGGACCATAACCGTTGTACCATGCATCTTTTGAATCGTTAGTCGTACCAGTTTTACCACCAATATCACGACGCTCAAGTTTTTGCGCACGCCAGCCGGTACCGTTCCAGCCAGTTCCTTCACGCCAGTTGCCGCCACCCCAGATGTTGCTGTACATCATTTCACGCATCAAGAATGCGTTTTGTTCAGAGATCACTTGTGGTGCGTATTTTGGTTCATCATTTTCTAGTGCGTTCACTGGAGCTTGGCCATCAA
>NZ_JAWOUB010000636.1:0-597 GCF_033339195.1 Vibrio sp. 811 | reverse complement strand
CTAGATTGCAGATTTTGTTCATCTTTGATTAAGGTTGGTAAACTTAGACTCGTGATACTCAAGTTACTTCTATTGAAGCGTTGGGTATAAAAACTGGTGAGATAAATAAAAACTATGAAAAGAATAAAGCAAGAAGTGAACGACTTTATCAGCCGTGGTATGGATTCTAATGTAAGAATTGCGGTAACTGGGTTATCCCGAGCGGGTAAAACGGCCTTTATCACGTCTTTGGTTAATCAGTTGCTTCACACCGCCACTCACGACAATCTACCTTTATTGACCGCCGCGAGAGACAAACGCCTTATTGGTGCAAAGCGTGAACCTCAAACCAATATGATGGTGCCTCGCTTTGCTTACGACGAGGCGATGAGCCAGATTCATGCGAACCCACCACAATGGCCAGTGCCAACGCGTGATGTGAGCGAAATTCGCCTAGCTTTAAAATACAAACCAAAGAAAACGACCAAGAAGCTGCTCAGTAAAACGGCGGTTCTCAATGTTGACATCATCGACTATCCGGGTGAATGGCTACTGGACTTGCCTTTGCTAGATATGGACTTTTCGAGTTGGTCTCAAACGCAGTTTGACGCGCTGAAA
>NZ_JAWOUB010000635.1:0-597 GCF_033339195.1 Vibrio sp. 811 | reverse complement strand
GATATGCACGCGCTTTTTGCCATAGCGCATGCCTAGCTTGCCAAGTGAACGCCCCAAAGACAGTAATAGGCGATAAGGAAGAATATTGACGATGATAGCCAGTAGACCAAACCCAAGCCAAACTCCCCAGTTACGAGGATGGAGAAGGGAAAGAGAAAACTCGGGCTGCGTGTATTTGTCTTTACTCATAATCTCTACTTAATTTTTGCACTGAGTAGTGCCCAATACTCGTCAAAGTTTGCAGTAGGTTGGTACTTGAAATCGCTGCGCACAAAACGGTTCAGGCTGCCTTCAACTTGCCCAAGAATTTGCGCAGCAAGAATACGCTCTTCTACAGGGAAAGATTTACCTTCACGAATTTTACGCTCACGCAGAATCTGACGTAGTTGGGTTTCGATACGTTCAAACAGCTGGTTGATGCGTTCACGTAGACGTTCGTTTTCAAACATTAAAGCATGACCAGACAGAATACGTGTCAAGCCAGGGTTACGTTCTGAAAATGCAAGAATCAGGTGCATTACCATACGAATACGCTCTAGTGTATCTTTCTCGTCATCTAAAATGCGGTTGATGCGAGTCATCAAGGCTTCTTCGATG
>NZ_JAWOUB010000634.1:0-597 GCF_033339195.1 Vibrio sp. 811 | reverse complement strand
GTGATAAGCTGATGAACATGGCGCGTGGTCGTGAATACTCGGCGATGGAGCGTTCTACCGACGTACAAATTTCTCGTCTACGCCGCATGCTGGAAGACGATCCGAGCAAACCTCGCTACATCCAGACCGTATGGGGTTTAGGTTACGTATTTGTCCCAGACGGCAAAGAGTCGTAACTCTTACTCGCTTAACCGGCAATCGGTTTTTAAAACTTCGGCCATCAAATTTCCTTCTTATTTGGTGGTCGAGGTTTTCGCAATTAGGATCATTAGGAAATTTCCATGCGAATCCGAAGTTCACTGACACAATCTATTCTACTGTTCATCTCCTTGCTTCTCGCTAGCCAAGTCTTTTCTTATTACGCCGTTTTTAACTACGCGTTGATGCCAAGCCTGCAACAGTTCAACAAAATTCTCGCTCACGAACTGAATCTGGTTCTCGATGAAGATGGCCCGCTCAAATCGGATGCACCATTGCGTCGCCAGTTATTAGAAAGGTTGGGCGTGACAGTTCACAGCATCAACAGCGAGAAGGCGGTTGAGTTTAACCATGCGATGTCGATTGATTTGATGTCGGAGGAAATGACTCAAGAGCTAG
>NZ_JAWOUB010000633.1:0-598 GCF_033339195.1 Vibrio sp. 811 | reverse complement strand
GATTGAGCATGAAGTCATGTTCGAAAACAACCAAGAGTCAGATTGGTTTTACGATACCCCACAACGCACGCTGACTCAGCAGGGCAAGAGTTTAGTGCTCAGAGAAATTCAGCCTGCCGGTATCAAACTGTGGATTGTAAAAGGGCCAGAAGCTGACCGTTGTGAAGCAACAAATATCACTAAGTTAGATTCTGCTCAAAGTATGCTCGAAAACATGGGCTACGAAGTGATTCAACGCAGCAAGAAAATCAGAAGTATCTTCTTTGTCGGCGAGTTCCATATCACCTTAGATTTTCTCGATGGTTTTGGTCACTTTGCGGAGTTCGCTATTATGACCGACGACGAAACAGCATTGGCTCGCTATCGCGAGCGGTTAGTCGCACTTGCGCAGCAGTTTCATCTGAGCGAAGCGGATAGAGAGCATCGCTCATACAAAGAGATTTTATCAGCATAGTCGCTATTTCTTTCCTTTCTAAAACGCGAAGCGAATTCTTCTCAAAACACAATGTCATTTTTGTGTTCTTCTCATTGGTTTGACAGGCAACTCCTAGTAAACAGCACTATGATTACCATAGTGCTGATGCACTGAACCCACACT
>NZ_JAWOUB010000632.1:0-598 GCF_033339195.1 Vibrio sp. 811 | reverse complement strand
CTGGTTACCGTCTAACAGAACTACGTCGTTTCAAACCGCTAGCGGAGGATTAAACGATGTTTGAACGTTACACTACGCCATCAAAACTTCGCCACAAAGGCATTATGGGCATGAACAAGCGTAACCATAGCTACATTGGTCGCTATAACGATCGCTCTAAATACCCATTGGTGGATGACAAGCTAAAAACCAAGATCATCGCTCAAGCTGCAGGGGCAACCGTCCCTGCCCTTATCGGCGTGATCCACAACCAAGCAGAAGTAAAAACCATCCACAACATGGTAAAAGACTGGCCGGGTTTTGTGATTAAGCCAGCTCAAGGCAGCGGTGGTAAAGGTATTTTGGTGGTGACATCGCATAAAGACGGTGTGTACACCAAACCTTCTGGTGCGACAATCAACAAAGAAGAAGTGGAACGCCACATCAGTAATGCACTGGCAGGGCTGTTCTCGCTCGGCGGTAAGAACGATGTTGCCGTGGTTGAGAACTTGATTAAGTTTGATGACTGCTTCGATGGTTTCAGCTACGAAGGTGTGCCAGACGTACGTATCATCGTATTTAAAGGCTACCCTGTCATGGCGATGATGCGCTGCTCAAC
>NZ_JAWOUB010000631.1:0-598 GCF_033339195.1 Vibrio sp. 811 | reverse complement strand
TATCTGCTGATTTGGGTGCGCATTGTCAAAATGCAGTGAACTTTCTACTGGATGGACCATTGCTACGCAGATATTCGCATATAATCCCTTACAGTTTTGGTTACTACTTAATAATTATGTTTCTAACACCTTATTTTTCAAACAATAATCATCAATTTCAATTCACTCGCGAACAAGCAAGTCACTTTGCTAAGCGTGTGGCTGGTGATTACAACCCTATTCATGATGAAGATAACAAACGCTTTTGTGTGCCTGGCGACCTGCTATTTGCCGTTCTACTAAGTAAAGAAGGCATCAGCCAAAAAATGCGCTTTCGTTTCTCTGGCATGGTAAATGATGGCATTGAGCTGCATATTGAAAATAAGTGTGAAAAAGAAAGCGCAGTTGTAGATGAGGCAGGCAAAGAATACTTGCACATGTCTCGTGAAGGCGAAACCAACCACAACCCGGCTTTTATTGAGCACGTGGTAACAAACTACGTGCAGTTTTCTGGCATGAACTTCCCGCACATCATGGTTCCTCTTATGGAAGAGAAACAAATGATGATCAACTGTCAGCGTCCACTGGTTATTTATGAAAGCATGGAAGTGGAATTTTC
>NZ_JAWOUB010000630.1:0-598 GCF_033339195.1 Vibrio sp. 811 | reverse complement strand
GGGCGAGCAAGTAACCAATCCAGAAGATGTGTCGATGGCGGTGTTGATTCCCGCTTTTATCACCTCGGAGCTGAAAACGGCGTTCCAAATCGGTTTTATGTTGTTTCTGCCGTTCTTGATCATCGACTTGGTGGTGGCATCGGTTTTGATGGCCATGGGTATGATGATGCTATCGCCAATGATTGTATCGCTACCGTTTAAGTTGATGCTGTTTGTGTTGGTGGATGGTTGGAACTTGATATTGTCGACCTTAGCCGGCAGTTTCGCCCTTTAGGTTGGCACAGAGAAAAGAGGTAAGACATGACTCCTGAAATGTTTGTCGAGCTTTTCCGTGAGGCACTGTGGATGGTGTTGATCATGGTCTGTGCCATTATTATCCCCAGTTTGCTCATCGGTTTGGTCGTGGCGATTTTTCAAGCCGCGACGTCAATTAACGAACAGACATTAAGCTTCTTACCTCGTTTGATCGTGACTTTGTTAGCTTTGATGCTGTTTGGTCACTGGATGACGCAAATGCTGATGGAATATTTCTTCGGCTTGATTGAGCGCTTGCCTCAGGTTCTGTACTAGAGGCTGGTATGGAGTATCCCACTCAAAT
>NZ_JAWOUB010000629.1:0-598 GCF_033339195.1 Vibrio sp. 811 | reverse complement strand
GCTGACGGATCTACGTAAGCACTACAAACTCGTAGTGATCACTAACGGTCCAATTTTCTCGCAGCACCCCAAATTGAAAGCAACACAAATGGATGAATGGGTGGACCATATTATTGTGGGTGGCGAAGAGCCAGAAGAAAAACCAGCGGCCAGCATATTCCAAAAAGCCTTGAATCTTGTCGACATCAAACCAGAAGAAGCCTTACACATCGGTGACTCTCTAGCGGCAGACATCGCAGGCGCAAACAACATGGGTATTTTGAGTGTGTGGGTGAATGCGACTGGCGCAAGTAATCCAACAGAGATAACGCCGAACTTTGAAATCCGAGAAACCGTCGAGCTAAAAGAAATCCTGAAAACACTCGCCCAATAACAACAGCGAATTAAGAAAACCACAACCCCAGACATTGAGCTGGGGTTTATTTTATCTGCGCGAAAAGCATTGGGATCATGGGTGGTCTAAAGCACCAAAATCTGCACCAACCTTACAATTCATACGCAAAGCGAGATTCTGCTGATAGAAATCTTCTGGCTAGCCATTCTCAGCTAATATGGAGGAAAATAGAGTGGCTAAAATGCAAAAAAGCCTCAGTCTTTC
>NZ_JAWOUB010000628.1:0-599 GCF_033339195.1 Vibrio sp. 811 | reverse complement strand
TGACCGGTCCAGCGAATGTGGTGGAAGGCGACACCACCACAGAGTACACCGTGACACTGAGCGATCCGGCTCCTGTGGGTAGCATCGTCACGTTAGCTTATAGCTACAGCACTGCATCGGGTGATGATATCACCGAAACCACCCAAGCGATTATCGGTGCCGATGGTGTGACCGCCACGTTTACCATTGATACGGTGGACGATGTGTATGCCGAAGGCGATGAAGTGTTCCGTGTCAGCGTATCGGGTATTGTGGATAGTGACAGCAATCCTATCTTCGAAGCACTGAACCTCGATAATGCGTTCGTCGACACCACCATCAGCGATGAAACCGATCCGGGTCCAGAAGATACGGTTACCGTGACCATGACCGGTCCAGCGAATGTGGTGGAAGGCGATACCACCACGGATTACACCGTGACACTGAGCGATCCAGCGCCAGTCGGTAGCGTTGTCACATTAGCTTACAGCTACACCACTGCGTCAGGTGATGACATCACCGAAACCACTCAAGCAGTGATTGGAGCGGATGGCGTGACGGCTACATTTACCATCGATACGGTGGATGACGTTTACGCTGAAGGCGATGAAGTGTTCCGT
>NZ_JAWOUB010000627.1:0-599 GCF_033339195.1 Vibrio sp. 811 | reverse complement strand
AGCGTGTATTTGTATTCGGCAGGTTCAAACGTGACGCTGGTTGTATCAACGAATGTATTCTCTGCCCCAGCAATCATCGCTTTTACTTGTGCTCCACCTAATACGATGTTTTCAGCACTCTCATGAGACACTGTCGCGCTAACATGATAAGTAACTCGACCAAATGGCAGCAATGTCGCGCCAGTCACTTCTAAGTTCGCATTGCTAGATGCGTAACTACCAGCGATTGAACCTAGACTGTGAGTGTCTGATATCGATACGCTCAGAAAGGCTTTTTGGTCGCCCGACATGACATCCCAAACCGCGTTTATCACTGAGACATCTGCAATTGTGTCCGCCGTTGTATTTTTTACCTCAATCGAATACGAAATTTCTTCACCATTTTCATAATGACTCCCAGAAGCAGGACTAAATGAAATTTCCACCTCTCCTGCCGCTAAAGCATTTGCAGAGGTAAATAAGGCAACTAAGAGTAAGGTAAAACAACGCTGAACCATCGACACAGTACTTTCCAATTTATATAAAATTCTTATGAATTACCGAGAGTAAAATGAACACAAAATCGTCAAAATTTTGAGGCGACGAATTTTTGACGACAA
>NZ_JAWOUB010000626.1:0-599 GCF_033339195.1 Vibrio sp. 811 | reverse complement strand
GATGCGTGCATCATAAACGCGTTGTTAAAGCGTTTGTGGTTACAGTAACGAGCTTGACCTTTGATATGGCGGTCTTTTTTGTGGAATTGCGATGTTTGAGAGAAGCCAGCTTGTTGTTTGTGAACAGACTGAGTCACGATCACACCTGCGTCTTCTGGTTTCAAATCCAGCAGCAGTGGTGAACAGTCTTTCATCATCGGGATGAACTGCTCGTAACCAACCCATGCAGAGTCAAACAGGATGTAGTCACAAAGGTGACCTATCTTATCCATTACGTAGCGAGCGTTGTAGATAGTACCGTCATAAGTACCAAGTTGGATAATAGCAAGACGGAAAGGACGTTCATCGCGTGCACGTTCTGGGTCCACTTTCGCGATTTGAGCACGAATGTATTCTTCATCGAAACAGTGCTCATCCATACCACCGATGAAGCCCCAAGGGTTACGCGCCGTTTCTAAGTAAACTGGCATACCACCCGCTTGGATTAACGCACCGTGGTGGTTCGATTTGTGGTTGTTACGGTCGAACAGTACCAAATCACCTTCAGTTACTAGCGCGTTACACACCACTTTGTTTGAAGCAGAAGTACCGTTGAGCAC
>NZ_JAWOUB010000625.1:0-599 GCF_033339195.1 Vibrio sp. 811 | reverse complement strand
TCTTCGCCGCGTTCCATCATGTCACGCAAGGTCAAACGTTGAACCACTTCTTTCAGCGTTTTCTCTTCTTGGTCGTAATTGTCACCTTCTAAGTCAGCCACAATCCAAGAGTAGAGATCCGAAACGTTCTTCATGCGCATTTCAGCGGCTTTCGGGCTGGCTGAGGTTTCGTACAGCCAATCTTCGTAATGAATGTCACGAACCAAGGAACGAACAGGTTCTACTGTGTTGCCTCGCTCAGCTTGATCGGCAATCGCCACCAACCATTGTGTAAAGCGACGCAGATTTTCGAGACCACGCCCCGATAGGTGTTGTTCTAATCCCATTTCAAAGCTTGCTTCAAATAGGCTTTTGCCGCGCATATTGGCGTAACTGCCCAATTTTTCTAACGTTACCGGGCCAATTTCGCGTCGCGGCGTGTTCACAATGCGCAGAAATGCGTTGTCATCGTCAGGGTTCACCAACACTCGAAGATACGCCATGATGTCTTTGATTTCGGCACGCGCGAAAAACGACGTACCGCCAGACAGTTTGTAGGGTACGCGGTTTTGCATCAGTGATTTTTCAATCAAACGCGATTGATGGTTACCACGATACAA
>NZ_JAWOUB010000624.1:0-599 GCF_033339195.1 Vibrio sp. 811 | reverse complement strand
AAGTAAGGCATACCAAACGATGAATGGCAGAACATCGACGGACGAGCTCATCACAATGCCATCCTCAGGCATCACCGTCATGTAGTAGGCAAGCAAAAATACAGATATCGGAATCAATAACGTACAAAACCGCACTGACACAACAAAGCTAATACTAAAGTATCGCCCAAGGAAATCCGTACCATGTTCGGAACCATTGGCCTTATACGCCCAGTAGGTGCCAAACAAGACAATCAGAATATAAGACACAGATTCGACAGCATCCCATACATTTTGTGGTTCGAGTGGCGAGATGGAAATAAGCTCAATACCAATAGTCACAAACGCTATGCTTAAAAACATATACAAGAACTTATCTTTTTCCGACAGTTTGTTGGCTCGAATATCGTTCTTCAGACTTTGTACATCCCAAAAATACATAGCGACTCCTTTAAGTATTGCTCGTCTTGAACTGAACACGCCGAGTGATACTTGCGCAGTTAATTCATAGTAACTCGAAATATAAATTAAAAATCAAATAGATAGTCAAATCGACTAAAAATACTCTCGCACAAATGGGATGGTTTGTCTCTAAGAAATCTCTCGTTATCGGTACCGTC
>NZ_JAWOUB010000623.1:0-599 GCF_033339195.1 Vibrio sp. 811 | reverse complement strand
ATTGTTTGACACATCTTTTAACTCACTTGCCCACGCGTTGTGAGTATCGCCCGCTAAACACACAAAATTGCCACTACTTGCTTTGGCCAGTTGGTAGACTTTTTCACGCTCGACATAGTAACCATCCCAAGCATCGAGGTTGTAAGGCAGAGAAATGGGATCTGCACTTGGATCGGCAAGATAACCCGTGATCGCTGTATTGACCGCCAACAAAGCCTCTGTTTTCTTCTCTTCTGTTGACGTAAACAGTTGGAACATCGCCGTCATCACTGAACTTGGTAGCTCCATTCGCGACATCAAAACTTGTTGGCCTAAAACGTTCCATTTTGCATCGTGCGTGTTGAATTCATTCATCAACCAAGCAAGTTGTTCAGTGCCTAGCAGTTCTCTGTCTGCACTACGTGATTGAGCAACTAACCCACCGATAGCTTCCATTGTAGGTGCACTGAGTGAGAAGTAATCCAACGGCTTATCACGACCAACAAGGCGCGTATCGAGCATCATGAGATTCACTAAGTTGCCAAATGAGAACTGACGATAAATCAACATGTTTGAGAATGTATTCTCACGAACTGGCAACCACTCAGTCCATGCAGCCG
>NZ_JAWOUB010000622.1:0-599 GCF_033339195.1 Vibrio sp. 811 | reverse complement strand
GACGACGAGCAATGCGGTAGCTCAGGTTGTCTTTCTTACCGATACGATATTGGCCGATGATCTGATCCAAATACTGTTTATTCGCATCTATCGCATCAGACATCACTTTATGCAGTCTTCGCGATTGCCAGTCAGGTAAAATGAACATCACAGCCGCGACGGCTAGCG
The DNA here is from genome assembly GCF_033339195.1 of Vibrio sp. 811. Taxonomy (NCBI): domain Bacteria; kingdom Pseudomonadati; phylum Pseudomonadota; class Gammaproteobacteria; order Vibrionales; family Vibrionaceae; genus Vibrio; species Vibrio sp. 811. Next base: position 431 of record NZ_JAWOUB010000622.1, on the reverse strand, counting down.
CGCAGCCAATCAGTGTATCGGCAAGCCGAGGAAGCACCACTGCGTAGCCTTCACCTAACTGGTTGAACAGGAACAAGACTAACAAGGTGATAAATCCGGTCGCGTAGCCGTAGTTGTTCATCCTAAATGCAAAGAACATCACGCCCGAAACAACGATAAACACCAACTGACTTTCTTGAGAAGGGAAGAACGTTAGCAGCGGTACGCCAATCAATAACCCCGCTAAAGTACCGATCACACGAGCCGTAAGTTTTTGGCGCGTTGCACTGTAGTTCGGCTGACACACAAACAGCGTTGTAAGCAAAATCCAGTAACCACGGTCAATATCAAACAGCTGAATGATGCCGTACCCAATAGTAAGCGCAATTGACATACGCAACGCATGTCGAAACAGCATCGAATCTTTATGAAGGTTAGCCGAAATGCGTTGC
>NZ_JAWOUB010000621.1:0-600 GCF_033339195.1 Vibrio sp. 811 | reverse complement strand
ACTTAAACTGGCTCGCGCACTAGAAGCTGCAGGCGTGCCAATCATCGGTACAAGCCCGGATGCGATTGACCGCGCAGAAGACCGTGAGCGTTTCCAGGCTGCAGTTGAGCGTTTAGGTCTTCTACAACCACAAAACGCAACAGTAACGGCGATGGAGCAAGCGGTTGAGAAATCTCGTGAAATCGGCTTCCCACTCGTTGTTCGTCCATCTTACGTTTTGGGTGGTCGTGCGATGGAAATCGTCTACGATGAACAAGACTTGCGTCGTTACTTCAACGAAGCAGTAAGCGTATCGAATGAATCTCCAGTTCTACTAGACCGATTCCTAGATGATGCAACAGAAGTGGATATCGACGCTATCTGTGACGGTGAGCGCGTGGTTATCGGCGGTATCATGGAGCACATTGAGCAAGCAGGCGTTCACTCTGGTGACTCTGCATGTTCGCTTCCTGCTTACACACTAAGCCAAGAAATCCAAGACAAGATGCGTGAGCAAGTTGAGAAGCTGGCTTTCGAACTTGGTGTTCGTGGTCTGATGAACACGCAGTTCGCAGTAAAAGACAACGAAGTTTACCTAATTGAAGTAAACCCTCGTGCTGC
>NZ_JAWOUB010000620.1:0-601 GCF_033339195.1 Vibrio sp. 811 | reverse complement strand
ACCACGGTAGAAAAGCTGCAAAACGGCACCATAAGTGCCGTCATTATTAAAACCCTAGCAAACACTGAAATGATCCTTGCGCTACTTGCCATAAAAAAAGTATGGCAAATATCTCACAGCTTGCAGGTTTAAAATTAAGAATCTGGTGACGAAATCGACAACAAATCTCTCAATAAGAGATTATTTATTGAACTTTTTAAATAATTCGTGACCAATGATTGTCCCATTGAACACCGCTTGAGTATGCGTTTTTGAATTGCGAAGGTTTCTGTTCAACGACTTTTCCCGCTCCAGAACTGACGCGAAACTCATCGCCGTAAATCACCACACCAGACGCATCTGGCAGTGCATTCAGCTCCACCAGCTTGCCCGTTTCTTTAGACCAAATGCCATAACAACTGCCCGGAGGTGATGTTGCTAAAATCCAATCATTGGTTGCAGCAATACTGGCTATATAGTGATTAAAGCGTGCCCATTCTTCAGTTTTTGCTTGCAGTGTTTGCATCTCTCCTCCACGCGTATGCATGGCGAGCAAAGCAGGATATTCGTCAGGTTCTCCGCGATATTGCTGGCCGCACAACACCGTTTCTGAACCATCATG
>NZ_JAWOUB010000619.1:0-601 GCF_033339195.1 Vibrio sp. 811 | reverse complement strand
TTTTTGGGGATAACCTTTAAGATTCTGGCTGTGTGAAGTCAGGTGTTGGACAGTCTTCATACGACGATGGCAGAATTGGAACATCATCGTTGTTATTCAAACCATCCAAAACCGTCTTGATCTGATCAATTTGATTGATGTCTGAACCTTCCCAAGCACTGACCGCGTTACTAATGATATCTCCAATAGACATCCACTGATCGCCAAACCAAATAACGGTATTTTGGGTTAAACCCTCAGAGGTTGGGCGATGTCGAGTGTTAAAGATAAATGCGAGTAGTTGCTGAGCTAGCTGCTCTTTATGCTCGTTAAGGTCCGCGTTGCCATTGCTATCGACCAAGAATTGTGACACTTCGGATTGCCAAGTCCCGGCCATCCAAGTAGCAGAATCGCCGCTAAATGCTGCTTCAACTGGCTCTCCACCAGTAAATTTACCGTCAAATGGCTCGTCACCAGATCCAAAGTAGTTACTTGGAGAGGCGTAAGGGGCTAATCCATTCACATATACTCTGTCGGCTTCAGTTAGTTCACTTAAGCCATTTTTGTTGTGCCAGTAACCTTTGGTGTCAAAGTCTGCAGTGATTTCACAAATGTTATTGAA
>NZ_JAWOUB010000618.1:0-601 GCF_033339195.1 Vibrio sp. 811 | reverse complement strand
AAGTCAGGAATAAGTAGTACCAACAAGAATATTGGCAGTACCAGGTAAGAAAACGCAGGAAACAACTTACTGATACCCGCACCAAAACCTATAATCGAAATGTAGTAAATCACATTCCAAATCCAATAGGTTTTGCGATCGATACGTCCGTGAAACGAAAACAGTAACTCTTTAGTCGACATCAATTTTTATCCAAAAATAGAAAGAATACAGAGTAGCCGAGTCGGGTTAATTTGGGAAGAAACAACAAGTCGTGAACAACGTCGGCCAAGCCTTATATTCAGTTCACCACTTTTTGAAAGCTGTCCACATCCATATCTCGAATGTTAACCGTTAAACTGTGTACATGACTCGCCTGTTCTTGAAGCACAGCCATTAAAGCTCGCGATAATTCTCGCTTTTGTTCAGGCGTTCGGCCAGACAACAAATCAAAATTGATATGGATAAAATCGAGGCTGTCACCCGCTTCACCAATTAGCCAGTTATGACATCTTAACGTTCTTGATTTCACAGAGGCCAACTCAAAAAGGCCACTCTCTAACGCAGCTTTATGTAAGTCTTCCAGCAAACCTTGTACATTGACTCGCTCTTCCACTGAGTT
>NZ_JAWOUB010000617.1:0-601 GCF_033339195.1 Vibrio sp. 811 | reverse complement strand
GATCATGCACAGCTTTCGTTATGGTCGCAGTAGCTTTTTGCGTCGTTTGTTTTCGCCAAAAATAGACAAAGTGCTATTTGCCGCCACCAAGGCCGATCACGTGACACCAGATCAGCATCCGCACCTTGTCTCTCTACTGCAACAAATGGTGCACCCAGCATGGCAAACCGCTGCTTATGAGAACATTGAAATGAGTTGTATGAGCATTGCTTCCATCCAAGCGACCACTTCAGGGTTTATTACCTCAGGCGACAAAACCATTTCTGCGTTACAAGGGACGACCTTAAACGGTGAGGCAATGACGATGTTCCCAGGAGAGGTGCCGAAGAAGCTACCCAATGCTGCCTATTGGCAAAACAGTGGTTTCGACTTTACTTCCTTCCGTCCTATGCCGTCAGCAAGTGATGAACCGATGAAACACATACGTCTAGATAAAGCACTGGATTATCTGCTAGGAGACAAATTGAAATGAGCGAATTGAAGCAGAAACAAATTTTCTCTGACAAAGCACTAGAGAAAGAGCAGCAATCGGATTCACCAGAGTTAACGGCGAAAAAGACATTCAGTGAAAAAGAAACTTTTGTACCAGTGAAGATAGAAG
>NZ_JAWOUB010000616.1:0-601 GCF_033339195.1 Vibrio sp. 811 | reverse complement strand
ACGATTACGACAAAGAGTTTATCGCAGAACTGAAAGTCGACATGCTCAACCACCAAGGTGCTCTGGCAGAATTGACCAACGTGATTTCAAAAACAGGCTCCAATATCCATGGCCTGTCGACCGAAGAACGTGATGGCCGACTGTATACTGTCACCGTTCTACTGACCACCAAAGATCGTGTCCACCTTGCAGGTATCATGCGAAAAATCAAAGCGATGCCGCAGGCGACCCGAGTCAGACGAAGAAAGAACTAAACTCATCGCCACCCACTCACACTGGGTGGCGATTTTTTTATACCCTATTTATTTACTATGAATTTAGAACGTTACCACCGTATCCATCAGGTGCTGAAAGCACGCCAAACCGACCTTACATTGTGCCTAGAAGAGGTTCACAAACCTAACAACGTCTCTGCCGTTATTCGTACGGCTGACGCCACGGGCTTACACAAAGTTCATGCTATCTGGCCTGATAAAATGCGCACTTTAACCCACACTTCTGCAGGTGCTCGTAACTGGGTTGAAGTAGAAACTCACAACTCGATTGAAACCGCCATTACCGAGCTCAAAGCCCAAGGCATGCAAGTATTGGTGACCAACTT
>NZ_JAWOUB010000615.1:0-601 GCF_033339195.1 Vibrio sp. 811 | reverse complement strand
GTCGATATCAAGATCGGCGTAATCTTCACGAATTCGCTCACCCAGCTTTTTGCCCATTTCAACGCGAGCACTGTACACAGAGATTTTATCGATGAAAGAATCAGGACGCGCAAAGTAAACAAATTCAAAAATACAAGGATTTAGCTTTGGATTGTCTGCACATTGCTTAGTGAACAGCTCACCTTCAAATGTCGCATACACCGCTTCACCCGGAGCTACGTCACGTACGAAGTCAAAACCGACCGCATCCAACGCAACAGACTCTGATGCAACCATGTATTCCGTGCGACCAGCGACTTCACGCTTGCCTAAACAAAGAGGGCGAATACCATGCGGGTCACGAAACGCAATCATACCGTGGCCGATGATCATCGCAGTTACTGCATAAGCGCCGCGAATAGTACGGTGCACATTGGTAACAGCGCGAAATACATCTTCTGCAGTCACATTGCCTTTTACTGTGTCAATTTCGTGTGCAAGTACGTTGAGCAGCACTTCTGAATCAGAAGTGGTGTTGATGTGGCGGCGATCTTTTTCAAACAGCTTCTGACGAACTTCGGGAGCGTTGGTCAAGTTACCGTTGTGGGCAAGTGTAATACCG
>NZ_JAWOUB010000614.1:0-602 GCF_033339195.1 Vibrio sp. 811 | reverse complement strand
ACCTTACTTATTTTTCTTATAAAAATAACGACAGGTTGATATGAGAAAAGCGACAATGTTGATTTTTTATTTTAAGTCATTGATTTTAAATTGGAATATTTATTCTGCTTAGGCGGTGTTAAGTTTTTGTTTCTTTTTTATGGTTTTCAAAATGTCGATTTTGACGAAAATGACGAGGTGAAACTTAACGGAGTTAACGTTCAAAATATGAAAGGCAATTATGGAATCTTTGATTTCACACAATGAATGGAAGGGTATAGAGGAGTATTATCGCTGCCTAAATACTCTTAAATAATAATATTTATCATTAGCAATACTCTTAAGGGCCACTATGAAATTATCAGAAATTAAACCTGGCGATACGGTGACAATTCGTTTGTTAGATGGTCTTTCATCAGATATTAGAAAAAAGCTTATGGTAATGGGGCTACTTCCGAACACAGAAGTTAAGGTGATCAGACGCGCGCCGATGGGAGACCCGCTACAAGTTGAGGTACGCGGTGTATCTGTTGCATTAAGAGAAACCATTGCTCAAAAAATTGAAGTGGAGCGAGTGTAATGCAGTATCAAGTTCTTACCGTAGGTAACCCAAACAGCGGTAA
>NZ_JAWOUB010000613.1:0-602 GCF_033339195.1 Vibrio sp. 811 | reverse complement strand
ACAACGGTTACTGCCATGATAGTAATGTCGTAACGGTGGAAGCCGTATCGGATGGCTACGTCACCGAGGCCGCCGCCGCCCACCGTTCCTGCCATCGCAGAGTAGCTCACTAATGTCACTAGAGTAATCGTCACTGAGTTAACAATAGTCGGCATTGCTTCTGGTAGGAGAACTTTTGTGATGATTTGCGTTGGTGTTGCGCCCATGGATTGCGCAGCCTCAACCAAGCCAGTTGGTACTTCCAGCAATGCGCCTTCAATAAGACGAGCGACAAACGGAATCGCACCAATAGTCAGCGGAACGATTGCCGCAGTTGTACCAATGAAAGTGCCCACTAACATTTTAGTCACCGGAATGATCGCAACCATCAAAACAAGGAAAGGAACTGAGCGCCCAACGTTAACCACTGCACCAAGAATTCCGTTCAGTTTGGTGTTTTCTAGTAAGCCGCCTTTCTTAGTAATATGCAGAATCACTCCCAACGGAATGCCGACCGCAAAACCCACTACGCCAGCAACTGCGACCATGTAGATGGTTTCCCACGTAGCACCTAAAAGTAGTTTGCTGTTTAAACTTAGCCATTCAAAAATCGTATTAAAGGA
>NZ_JAWOUB010000612.1:0-603 GCF_033339195.1 Vibrio sp. 811 | reverse complement strand
CTCTCGATTTAGTTAGCCATTTAGTCATCAATATGCAGCATTATCAGCCGCACGATATTATCTATGGCGACTACAAAATGTCGGGCTATGATGAAGATCTACAACGTTCTCTGCTGCAATATTTATCTGTCGACAATGTCCGCGTTACGCTGATCGCCAAAGGGCTTGAGTACAATCGCACTGCGGAGTGGTATTTCACCCCCTACTCCGTCACTCCATTCAGTAGCGAGCAAAAACGCTTCTTCCAACAAATTGATCCGCGTTGGCAGTTTGTTCTGCCAGAGAAGAACCCGTACATTTGTTACGACCTCGACCCAATGACCTTTGAAAACGGGGGCTCACTACCGGAGTTGATTGAAGATATCGAAGGTTTTCGCCTGTGGCATTTGCAAGATGATGAGTTCCGAGTGCCGAAAGGCGTAGTGTACGTTGCGATCGACAGTTCTCACGCGGTCGCATCGCCTAAAAATATTGTGAAAACACGTCTTTGTGTCGAAATGTTTTTGGACTCATTAGCTAAAGAAACCTACCAAGCTGAAATCGCGGGCATGGGCTACAACATGTATGCGCACCAAGGTGGGGTAACTTTGACGTTGTCGGGCT
>NZ_JAWOUB010000611.1:0-603 GCF_033339195.1 Vibrio sp. 811 | reverse complement strand
ATTAAGCAATTATTAGAAGGCTTAGATGCGGGGTTGGCGCATCAGACGCTTTTAGGTGTAACGGGTTCTGGTAAAACGTTCACGCTAGCGAATGTGATTGCTCAAGCACAGCGCTCTGCAATTTTACTGGCGCCAAATTAAACACTCGCGGCTCAGTTGTATGGGGAAATGAAATCGTTCTTTCCGAACAATGCGGTCGAGTATTTTGTGTCTTACTACGACTACTATCAACCAGAAGCGTACGTGCCTACAACTGACACCTTTATTGAAAAAGATGCGTCAGTGAACGCTCACATTGAGCAAATGCGTTTGTCTGCCACCAAAGCTTTACTAGAACGAAAAGACGCCATCATCGTCGCTTCGGTCTCAGCCATTTATGGTTTGGGTGATCCCGAGTCGTATTTACAGATGATGCTGCACTTACGCCGTGGTGACGTGATCGATCAGCGTGACATGCTTCGTCGCCTAGCGGAACTCCAATACTCGCGTAATGATGTCGCTTTTGAACGCGGTCAGTTCCGTGTTCGCGGCGAAGTGATCGACATATTCCCAGCTGAGTCTGACCAAGATGCTGTCCGTGTTGAAATGTTTGATGATGAAGTG
>NZ_JAWOUB010000610.1:0-603 GCF_033339195.1 Vibrio sp. 811 | reverse complement strand
CGTTAAAACGATTGGTCTACAGAGTGGGGACTTAGCAGGTGTTTACGGTGACGTTCCAGATTTTTCTTTAGACTCAACATCTGTCAACTACGCACTCTCATACGATTGGGCAACACAATACCGTTATGGTTTTCCTGCAAATGTAACGCGCTCTTACTCAAGCCACGAAACGTTAACAACACCTATTTCTAGCACTATGACCAACGTATATAAAGAAGTTGTTGAGTTTAGCAGCCTTTCTCAATCGGTCGAAAACTACTATTGGGTCAATGAACAGGGTCAGGTCGTTAAAACCTTACAACACTTAGGGCCAAATATGATTCCGGTTGAGTTAACCATTTTGAAGGGATACAGCAAATCATGAGCAAGCGACTACTCACATTATTCGTTTTGGTTATGCCACTTTTGAGCACACACAGCTTCGCTAAAACAGAAACCTCTACTACACTACCATTAAATGTTGAGTTGCCGGAAGTGGGCAAACAGCTACGATTCCAAGGGCCTGCTCGTTTAGAAAGTGTGTTAGCACTCGCCATCGAGCAAAATGTTTCACTACAATACTCTCTTAGTACGACTTTGTTTGATAAATCGGAACGCGCCGAG
>NZ_JAWOUB010000609.1:0-603 GCF_033339195.1 Vibrio sp. 811 | reverse complement strand
AAGTTCCTCATTATATGATGAACTTTCTTAATCGGTGCTTCACCTTCTTTCGTCAAACTGAGCATTTTCAGTGGTTGGTTCGCCTCACTCTTCGAAACGAACACAAAACCACGTTTTTCCAAGTTATCGACCATGCGCTTTGCAACGCTTCGTTCGGTCAAAACGGCATCGGCTAACGCTTGTTGACTCATGGGCTGAAACTCTTCTAACGCTGCCAACGCACTGGCCATCTCTAAGGTCATCTGATTTTGACGACATAACTCTGCCTGCGCTCGGTTGCGATACATCCGTTGCATCACCCCAGAGACAAACATTGGGCTTTGATCCAAAACGGAGATAGGTGAAATTTTTTGCTCTTTCATAGCCGCCTATTTAACTTATGGCTTCATGTTATGCTTTCTGACCTTTTAGTGAGGAATTCGAAACGTAATTGCTCTTCCTAGACTTCATTCAAAATCGGTGGCGTATTAAACCATCGAGTTGAAAGCATAAACAAAGAGCGCTTACGCGCCCTTTTATTATGTTTATTGTTATTAGTATAACTCAGTTAAGCTTACGAAGTCTTACTCCGACTTTTCCGTTGCTGGAGCGAGTTCTTGAGAT
>NZ_JAWOUB010000608.1:0-603 GCF_033339195.1 Vibrio sp. 811 | reverse complement strand
TAATGGGATGACGTTGCCATCGCGAGTACGGAAAGTAATAAAGTTCTCAGAGAAGTCTTTCAGAGAGGTCATCAAATTATCTTGCCAGTTTGAAATGTCTTCTGATACTTCATGTTGAGCAACGACTTGGGCTTCCGGCAGTAGTGCATTTGCTAGAGGCAACTTATCTACTTGCTGCTGTAGAGCGGTTAAACGCAGAACAAGACCGTCACGGTCAATCAATGGGACAGTGCGCAGTTTGGTAATGTCGTTTGCCATCGCTTTACGTAGTTTAACTAAGCTTGGATCGTTTAGCGCGGCAATACGTTGGTCTGCGCTTTCCATTAGTTGAGTTGCGCTTTCTACGTCATGCTCTAAGAACAGTTTACGACCAGCCAACTTCACAAGGTAATCGGCCTCTGCCAATAGCCAGTCGTTTGGACGTCGGCCTTTCACATCTGCGACGGCGAGTTGTAAACTTTCAATGCTCTTTTGTTGTTGACCAAGCACCACTTCTGCTTTGTGCGTTACTGTGGTCGCTTTTTCGATGGTTTCTTCTTTAACTTGGTTTAGCTCTTGCTTCATCGAAGCTTGCGCTTTTTCTAGTTGGTTTTGTAGCTGAGC
>NZ_JAWOUB010000607.1:0-604 GCF_033339195.1 Vibrio sp. 811 | reverse complement strand
TTCTTACCGCATGAGCAACAAAAAATATTGCCAGTATGCGTCAACGTGAGTGTTTTACCGAGAAACGGTGACAGATCGACTTCTTCATCACCCACGGGAAGACGATAGCTGACGGCACCATCGAGAGAAGCACGCATTTTGTTTAGCGTACCAGTAGCAATTAATGACATGACATTACTCGTTATTGTGTTTTTCGACAGTATATAACGAAGTGCGCTCAAGATGCAGGGTTGACAGGGCTAATAACTGGCAATGTTTCCACAATGAATGAGCATTGTTTCTCGTCGCAAAGCTTGATGGTGCCTCGCTTGAGTGGTTGTGAATTGCTTCGCAAATAACAAGTAAGTCATCAAATTGGACGATTTTAAACCGTGATAACGGTTCAAAACGCGTTACCATGTATCGGAAATAAGAACTCAAGCCAAAAGTAATTTTGTTTCTTGATAAATGACTTTATTTGAAGTTCGAAATATCATTGAGTACACTGTGTTGTATATAAGTTAAGCAGGTCACTTGCCTATGAAGTGGATACACAAATTAATCTTCGCTCTCTCGATTTGTACGATCAGTTTAGTTGCTCTGTACAGTGTGTTAGGTGACACGC
>NZ_JAWOUB010000606.1:0-604 GCF_033339195.1 Vibrio sp. 811 | reverse complement strand
GTACCGTTTTACCTCAAGTGGCACACTCGACCATTGGTCACTCACGTCTCCTGATGTTGATAAACATACGGTGATATTTGAACCGAAAGGCAATGCGGTGTTCAACGACGATTACAGCATGTTGCAAGCTGCTATTCAGGGGGTGGGACTTATCAAGCACATTGATTTATGGGTATTGAAGTATCTTGAAGAAGGGAAACTGGAGCGCGTTTTTGTTGATTGGTGTAAACCGTTTCCGGGCTTTTATCTCTATATCCCTTCTCGTGAAAACATACCCAAGAAAATCCGCGTCCTTATGGATTTTCTGATTGAAAAGCGCGCTGAGCTTTAGGTTTGCAAGTAAATCATACGCGCTTTCTGCAGACGTATCCGTGCTAGAAATGTTAAATCAACCTGAGTTTTATTGAGGACAAAGCAACGTACTTTGCCCTTTGAATAAAACTATCTTTGAGTACCATCAGATTCCAATGATGCCAGCCAACGGAGCACTTCTGCCGTGGCTTCAATTAACTCGCTTGGGATGTATTGGTCAACGTTGCCGTCGGCATAAAGCGCACGCGCCAATGGCACTTTTTGCATTACTGGCACGCCTTCTTCTCGTGCA
>NZ_JAWOUB010000605.1:0-604 GCF_033339195.1 Vibrio sp. 811 | reverse complement strand
AAAGCCTGTCTTCGAAGCCAAGCTGAAACTGCGTCATGCGGATCGAGTATTAAAACAAGACTCTGATTGATACTCAGGTATGAGCTTGATTCAAATTATGAACAACACATTGGTTCTTAACGCGAATGACTCGCACTTGTGAGTTCTTATTGATGAATTTATTTACAGAATCTACTACTATTCTTGGTTTATCGTGAAAACTTAATAGTAGTGAAAAAGTGGCAGCAATTAAACTTACAGTGGATCGTATTCAGCCGGGATTACATATCCGCCTTCCGCTAAAGTGGAACGATCACCCCTTCCTACTCAATAGCTTTAAAATTAAAGACCAGGAACAGATCGAGATGATTCGTCATCTCGGTGTGAAGTTCTTTTACTTTAATCCCGAACAAAGCGACACCGCACCATTGCCCGTCAATCAAATCCAAACGGACAGCACAACAAGCAATGAATCGTTGGATCTAGAAACGCAAAAACTGTGGCAAGAAAAACAGAAACGAATTGAAAAGCTCAGTGCATATCGTCGACGAGTGATCCAGTGTGAGAAAGAGTTTGAACGCTCACTTGCGCGGATGCGATCAGTCATGACGAAAATTCGTAACCG
>NZ_JAWOUB010000604.1:0-604 GCF_033339195.1 Vibrio sp. 811 | reverse complement strand
TACCTCTTTGCCCTGTTTTATCAATAACTCTATCTCACCTGAGATGTAATGCGGGGGCATTGCACCTAAACTTCCTGACACCCCTTTCAGGCTGTGCGCCGCGCGCTGTGCGTTGTCTATATCTTCGTTTAGAAGTTTATGTAATTTAGAACCATCTTCAGCATGATCTTGAATAAAGACCTCGAGCAACATTCGGACAGCGCCTTCATCGCCAGAAAGCGAATCCAGCATTCTGTTTATATCGATAAACGGTTCTTGCGGAGCCAGCAATTCTTGTCGCGAATCAGGGGTTAGCTCTTGCGTTTTATTCGCTTGAGCATCACTTGCCAACTCACGCGCTTTGTTCTCGTGTTTTAAAGAACTGGATGCGTTTTCAGTTTGAGAAACGGCAGGCTCTGATGAACTTGAATTCGCCACCGCATTTTTAGAGAAGACAGCCCATGAGACCAACGCCAACAGACAACCGCTCACGACAATGAGCCAAAAGATAAAAGAAACCAGTTTTTGTTCGAGCGTAGCCTTCATCGACACCAACTGATTAGGAAAATCTGGCTTTAATAACTGATTCGCCAAATAACTGCCCTGCGCATTCGCCGCAAGAACA
>NZ_JAWOUB010000603.1:0-605 GCF_033339195.1 Vibrio sp. 811 | reverse complement strand
GGCTTATCCCTTATTGTTGTAGTGCGACCGTAAGGTTAATATCCTTCAGCCTTTGGTTAACTGTTGAATCGGTTGACATCGGGAAACTTGGTACTTGTGCAATTGCACTCTTTGCAGCAGCACATACCCTAGAGTCACCAGAAAGCACGTTAACTGACGAAACAATCATGTCAGTTCCCGTAGGAATCAGCTTAATGTTAACTCTACACTCCTTTCCCAATAGGTAGTCATCCTTTAGCAATCGGCTTTGAATAAGCTGAATATAGATTGAACTGTAGCGGGAAACCTCATCAGCCACAAATTTCCCCTGAGCCTGTTGGTTTGCACTCGCTTCACTTTCTAGGCCAGCAAAAATATCATCAAGTGCGGCTTCTTGCTCTTTACGCTCACGTTCAAGGCGCTCTTTTTCTTTACGCGCTTTTTCCGCAGCTTCTTTTGCCGCTTTTTCTTTCGCAATGCGTTCTTGTTCAGCTTTTTGAGCCGCCTCGCGTTCACGTTTTGCCTTTTCTTCCGCTTCTTTTGCCGCCTTCTCGCGAGCTACTCTCTCTTGTTCCGCTTTAGCAATCGCCGCTTAGATCGGAAAAGCACACGTCTGAAAGAGTGTA
>NZ_JAWOUB010000602.1:0-605 GCF_033339195.1 Vibrio sp. 811 | reverse complement strand
GACAAAACCGCCAACCTCACTTTTTTCTACATCGTCGCCATGATGCCAAACATTATCGAACTTATCCCAGTAGGCGCGATGGTAACGCTCGCCTGAATCACGCCAGAACCCAGAAGGAAAATTAGGCAGTGAATTGGTGCAAACCAGCTCACCTCGTTCACCTACGACACTGTGACCTTGTGGATTAAATACTTGCGCATCAACGCCTAAGCCTGCGGATTGACACTCGCCTCGATAGACTGGTGATATCGGATTGCCTAATACAAAGCATCCGCAAATATCTGTGCCCCCAGCAATGGACGCTAAATGTACGTCTTCCTTTAAGTGCTCGTAAACGTAATCGAATTGCTCAGGATAAAGTACAGAGCCAGTTGAGCAAATCGTCTTGAGTGCGGGGAAAGCATCGGCTCTTTTCGGTGAGAATTGCGCTTTTTCAATCGCTTCTAGATATTTAGCCGACGTGCCAAACAAGGTCACGTCAGCATTTTGAGCAAGGCTCCACAGCACCTTGTGAGAAGGATAAACAGGGCTACCGTCAAAAATGACTAAGCACGCTCCGCTTGCAAGGGCGGAAACGTGCCAATTCCACATCATCCAACCACAGG
>NZ_JAWOUB010000601.1:0-607 GCF_033339195.1 Vibrio sp. 811 | reverse complement strand
TAATAGACCCGCCGCAAGGATGCTATTAGCAACACCACTAGGGCAGGCAGTAATAATGGCAATATTCATACTGATAACCTTCTGTTCCTTAGTTTTTGTCTAAGTTCGTATTAGGGTAAAGCTCGCTGACTTGTGTTTGCAGCTTAATGTTTTCCAGTTCTTCTTGACTGGTTAGCCCCACGCCAACTTGGCTAACTGCTAAAGCAGAAAGCGCTGTCGCGAAGCGTAATAAATCGTGTTTCGGCATCACTTGCATGTGACCCCAGCATAAGCCTGCCACCAGTGTGTCGCCCGCACCTACGGTGCTCACCACATTCATGCGTGGCGGTTGTGCGCGTAGCCACTCGCCTTGGTTTAGCCACATCACACCGTCAGCGCCCATCGACACAACAATATTCTCTATGCCTTTGTTGCTGAGGGTTTGTGCTGCCACTTGGCACTGTTCTGGCGTTTCTAGGTGCTCACCGACAAAGTCACTCAGCTCTTCGTCATTTGGTTTAATAAGCCATGGATGAGCATCAATACCTGCACGTAGAGCGGCTTTGCTGCTGTCGAACAATACTTTTTTGCCTTGTTGATGCAGTTTTTCAATCCACGCTGCGCATTG
>NZ_JAWOUB010000600.1:0-607 GCF_033339195.1 Vibrio sp. 811 | reverse complement strand
AACAATAACGAATGATTCGGTAGTAACCCTGCACTTTACGATCAAAATGAAAGATGGTTCGGTGGCTGACAGCACTCATAATATGGGCAAACCAGCGAAATTTGTGATGGGTGACGGCAGCCTGAGTGGGAACTTCGAGCAGTGCTTGGTGGGGCTCCAATCTGGTGAGAACAAAGCGATTGAACTCAAAGCGCAAGATGCTTTTGGTATGCCTAATCCAGACCATATTCATCATATGGATCGCACCAAATTTGTTGGTGAAGCGGAAGTTGAAGTCGGTACTATCATGGCTTTCAGTGGCCCTGATGGTATGGAAATTCCGGGCATCATTACTGAGATTGCTGGCGATTCGGTAACGGTAGACTTTAATCACCCTCTAGCGGGACAAGACGTGACTTTCGAAGTCGAAATTTTGTCAGTAGAATAACCACCCCAATAAAAGATAATTTCCATGAGCAATGAAATGAAAATCCTATTAGCTAACCCACGCGGTTTTTGTGCTGGTGTTGACCGTGCGATTAGCATCGTAGAGCGTGCGCTAGAGCTGTATCAGCCGCCGATCTATGTTCGCCATGAAGTGGTACATAACCGTTTTGTGGTTGAGGGG
>NZ_JAWOUB010000599.1:0-607 GCF_033339195.1 Vibrio sp. 811 | reverse complement strand
CGTCACGCTGTTATTTGCCACACCCAAACGCTCTGACACATCCAGCAGCGCGTTTTGCCACGTGTAATGGATAGACCAATAAATCGTAATACCGATCAGCGCTATCAACGTAAGAAAGATCGGTGCAGAGGTTAAAATCAATAAGCGATAACGCACCATGGTTTTAAAACGGTGCGTCCATTTCGACAATCCTTTGTGCTGCTGCCAGTTAGTCGGCATATCCCTCATCCTCAGAATCCCATTCTTTGTATTTGCGTTCTAACGTCTTGCGGGCAACGCCTAAGTCGCGCGCCGCTGCCGATTTATTGCCTTCATGCAAATTAACGACTTGTTTGATGTGCGCTTTCTCGACTTCTTTTAAAGTCCAATTGTTTGGGTAGCCTTCGCCAGTAAATTCTTTGCCTTCTCTAAAAGTTGGTAACTCGGCGGAGTGAGAAACGGTAATCGAAACATTAGGCAGAGAATGACCACCGTTCAGCTCTCGCCAGTAATGTGCTGGTGGCTTACCAAGCAAAATGCAGCGCTCGATGAGGTTCTTCAGCTCACGAATGTTGCCCGGCCAATCGTATTCACTCATGGCTTCCATGTCTTCGTGCGCCCATTTGGG
>NZ_JAWOUB010000598.1:0-607 GCF_033339195.1 Vibrio sp. 811 | reverse complement strand
CATTTCGCATCAGTCAGAGATGGGCCAACAAATTCGTACGCATCACCACCAGCTTTGTTCAATACACCTTCCTCTAGAGCAGATGCATCGCCCAAAACTGCAGCAACACGGCCGTTCGCAAGGTCTAGGTACGCTTCGTCAAAAGAGCCGTAACGTACAATTTCAACTTTGTCACCGTAGTTGTCAGTCAGGTATTTATCGTGAGTTGTCGCGCGTTGAACTGCGATTTTTTGGCCATCTAGATTAGCAAAGTCTAGGTTTGCACCTTTCTTAGCGATGAACTTATTTGGGATCAGTGCGTATTTGCCCGTGAAATCCACTTTCTTCTTACGTTCTTCGGTAATCGACATTGACGCGATGACCGCATCGTATTTACGAGCCAATAGAGAAGGAATAATGCCATCCCAATCTTGTGCAACGATCTGACACTTCACTTGCATTTCTTCACACAGCGCATTGGCCATATCAACATCAAAGCCTTTTAGAGAACCATCGGTTTCTGTCCAGCTAAATGGAGGGTATGCGCCTTCAATGCCAAAGCGAACTGTTTTCCATTCTTTCGCTTGAGCAACAACAAACCCTGTGGTCGCAGGAAAAATTGCTGCCC
>NZ_JAWOUB010000597.1:0-607 GCF_033339195.1 Vibrio sp. 811 | reverse complement strand
CCGTTCACCGATGCGCTCTCCATCTTTTTGCTTTGGAATGGGTGCTGCTGGATTGTATTTTATTCCAAATTTCGACTCTAAAGAGAAGTAGCGAGGATCGTTATCAAAGCGCATCCCATGGTTAAACGCCGCCATCACATAGCTACGTACTCGGTTGCTTTGGGTGATAGCTCCACGCTGGATCATCTTACTAATAACGTATTTAATATCATCAGTCGTTACATCACACGCTTTGGTGTTTCTGTCTATATATGGATAGAATTCTCGTACCAGCGCATTTCGCACGTCTTCATACGTTCTCTTTCCATCTATTTTCATGCGCTCCGTATAGCTATGAAATAGCTCATCAATGGTTCCTAAGCTTTTACTCTCTGCATCAATTTTTTTCTGCTCGCTCTCTTGTTGTTCAAGATGCAATTTAGGATCTTTTCCGCCGAGCAACAGTTGTGAGAAGACCTGGGCTTTCTCGCGAGCTTCTGTAAGAGTCATACTGCCAGCACGTGTACTGAATAAACCGATTGAGATAAATTTTTCTTTCTGTTGCTGGTAGTAGCGAAACACGAACTGCTTTTTCCCACTAGTGAAAATTTTTACACCCAAACGCCCT
>NZ_JAWOUB010000596.1:0-607 GCF_033339195.1 Vibrio sp. 811 | reverse complement strand
TCTTGCTCAGATTGCTGATTATGTGCGTCACAATCAAGATATCGACCTCGTGCTGGTGGCGACATACACTGATTCAACCGATGGTAAGAGCGAAAGCCAGAGCCTATCGGAGCGACGAGCAGAGTCTCTACGTACTTACTTTGAATCACTGGGTTTGCCAGAGGATCGTATTCAAGTGCAAGGTTATGGCAAGCGCCGACCTATTGCTGATAATGGCACGCCGATTGGTAAAGACAAGAACCGTCGTGTAGTGATCTCTTTAGGTCGAACTCAAGTTTAGGCCGTAGTAAGCATGCTTACATAAAAAACGCCGGAGAAATAATCTCCGGCGTTTTTGTATATTGACGTTGTTCGCTTGTTAATTAAGTAAGAGCCTCGAAAACGCTCAAGTCTTACTTTGTATATGTTAGTGAGTATCTACTTACTGTCGAATAACTTTCGTTGAGTCATTTCCAAGTGATGAGGTCAGCTTATTTTCGACCTTTGCTCATTAATTTAAACGAAACTTAGCGATCACTTCGCAATTGGTTGCGGTATCGATCTTCTCTACTTGTTTCGCAATTGCTGGGTTTGGATGACGCTTCATAAAATCGATAAGTGCTTTTGT
>NZ_JAWOUB010000595.1:0-607 GCF_033339195.1 Vibrio sp. 811 | reverse complement strand
TGGCTCTTTTAACATTGATTGTGGTGTTGGTGTGCGTGCGGTGACGGGCGAAAAAACCGGTTTCGCTTACTCAGATCAAATCAATCCGGAAGGTTTGAAGCAAAGTGCTATTGCGGCGCGAGGTATTGCGCAGCAGGGCCAAAATGGCAAAGTTCAAGCATTCAAACGTTCGGAAAATCAAGCTTACTATGATGCGGTTAACCCGCTAGCAAGCTGGGAAAAACAACAAAAAACCGAGTTACTGATGTCTTTGGATGCGTACATTCGCACTAAAGAGCCTCTGATCAAAGAAGTTTCTATCAGCATCAGTGGCGTGCACGAGCAAATGCTAGTTGCCGCTACAGATGGCACTTACGCTGGTGATACTCGTCCTCTTGTTCGACTATCCATCAGTGTACTTGCACAGAAAGGTGACCGTCGCGAGCGTGGCAGTGCTGGTGGTGGTGGTCGTTTTGGCTACGATTTCTTCTTGTCTGAAACAGATGGCGTGAAGCAAGCCTTCCACTTCGCGGACGAAGCCATTCGTATGGCGTTAGTTAACCTAGAAGCAGAAGCTGCACCTGCAGGTATGATGCCAGTGGTGCTTGGTTCTGGTTGGCCTGGCGTA
>NZ_JAWOUB010000594.1:0-608 GCF_033339195.1 Vibrio sp. 811 | reverse complement strand
TGCCAAAAGTACGGCGTCACGTGGATCCCCGTTTGTTCCAACGATTGTACAAGTGCGGCGTTCATTACATCCCTACCCGTCCAAGTGGCTGAATGTTGATCTGCTGAGTGAGTTCTTGAAACGATAGAACGGGCAAATCGTAATATTCGGATTCAATCAGCTTTCGAACATAACGACGTACATCCATTGAAACCACCAGAACAGGCTTGTTCGGCATACGGCTTAAATCGCCTACAGTCTGTTTTACGTCGCTAACAAATTGCTGCGTAACCGAAGGATCAAGCGCTAAGTAGCTGCCCGCCGAGGTTTGTCGAATACCGCTGCGAATCGTGTCTTCGAGGCTCTGGTCCAGAAGGTATGCCGGCAGCATGTTCTGACCGCTCGCGTACTTGTAACAGATGTAACGCTTTAAGCTTGAACGAATGTATTCCGTCAACTGGACGACATCTTTTTCCTTTTGTCCCCACTCGACCATGGCCTCCAAAATAACGCGAAGGTTACGAATCGAAATGTCCTCAGACACCAAACGCTGCAAAATCTCCGTCATTTTTTGTAGCGGGACGATGCGCTGCGCCTCTTTCACCAATTCAGAATAACTGCCTTCCATT
>NZ_JAWOUB010000593.1:0-608 GCF_033339195.1 Vibrio sp. 811 | reverse complement strand
AAATCCAGTCTGTTTTTTCATATTATTTTCACAGCAAGTTAAAGTTAAAAAGTAAATAACTGTACGCTTTTTTGTTGTGGAAATAAGTACAGTATTGATAAAAGGGTCAGCATTATAGAGCGATGCAAAATAAAGCGCTAGAGCTCGACATTAATCATTTTGATGATTTTATCAACGGCATATGTGTTGTTTTGGTGTACAGTGCATTCAGTTTTCTGTAAGAAAAGCCTTACGTTGGTAGTGAGGTTAGCGAAAATGAATGTTGTCTAAAAACAGACAAATAGATTGTCTTTTCATGGTCATTGAGGAATGCTACGCAAGGCGGGGTTAGGCAACCATCTCGAAATGCGATAAGTCTAGCGCCCTTATTGATTGTCTGAATATAAGAATAATCTAGATGGAATTTGATTCGGTTAACTTGCTTGCGATGGGACTGATTTTTCTCGGTTCTTTTGTCCAAACTGCGATTGGTTTTGGCTTAGCCATTGTGGCCGCGCCGTTGCTCATTCTATGGGCGCCCGAATATGTGCCTGCACCTATCTGTTTGGTCGCGTTGTTTATTTCGATCATGAATGCGCTGAAACATCGCAGTAGCGTCGAAATCGGTG
>NZ_JAWOUB010000592.1:0-608 GCF_033339195.1 Vibrio sp. 811 | reverse complement strand
GTGGGCTATCAAAGGGATAGGGTAACTTTCAGCGTTTTCCATAAACTTGCTTTAACTATTTACAAATGCTTAAAATTTAAGGTTTTAGGCGAAACAGAAAAGCTAGAGTGGCAGCAAGTTTTAGTAGCCGATTGTTTGCGTGTTATAGGTTTTTGTAGTTTGGCTCATTGGCTAGCTTCCAACGTCCAAATGTCGACATCTAGCGATAAGCACAAGTTTTGGTCTACTCATATTTCGGGTATTGCGTTGCAATACGCAGGTGATATGGGTGGTGCTGAAAGAGCATACTTACAAAGCCAAGATTACGGTTGTGTGCTTTCTTTGAGTTTCAGTTTACAACACTTGGGTAAATTAAACGTGGAGCTTGGTAACTATGAACTCGCTGAAAAGCAGTTTATTGAAGCTTTGGCTATTCGAACGAAACTGAAGCGTACAGACTTAATAGATTCGACCAACCGAGCAATACAAGGGTTACAAAAGCTACGAACATAACAAACAGTTCAAGAGGGATTCAGCACGCGTGGCATTTTGGGTATGCGTTGGTTTCGGTGTTGAAGTGCTATGCGGCAACATCGGTATTGCGTGCTTCACCCCTTAACTGGGCGTTA
>NZ_JAWOUB010000591.1:0-609 GCF_033339195.1 Vibrio sp. 811 | reverse complement strand
CTCGATGCCTGTGATACACCTCAAGGCGTGGTGGTGAATCTCATTCATCCAGCTAACTTTCGTCGTTCGCTTATTGAAAACAATCAGATCAACAAGATTAATATTCTTGTAAAGCCGCAATGGTTAGAGTCCCGTACGGAAGAGTCGTGTTGCAGTACTGCCTTCTTTGAAACGCACCAAGCCTTTTACCACCTAGAGCTTAATCAGGCGTTAACTGAACTTGCCACCGAACTCACCAACCGGGATACACCACATCGTTTCCAAGACAAGCTCGAAATCGAAAGTTTGATTTATCAAATTCTGTTTCACGCAACACAACAAATGCCACAGGATTTTTGCCCTCAAAACACCAACTGTTACCGAGATAAAATCTCCGAACGTCATAGTGATTCACGCGTGGAAAACATTGTCAGCTATATCGAAACGCACCTTGAACAAGAGTTGAGCCTCGAACACATTGCAGAGGTATTCTCGATGAGTGTGTCTAACCTACAACGCCGCTTTAAACAGTCACTTAATATGACGGTGAATGGTTATATCCGTTATCGTCGTCTTGAGATCGCAAGAGTACATTTGGAGCGTGGTTTAGTGTCGATCACTGAAGCAGCG
>NZ_JAWOUB010000590.1:0-609 GCF_033339195.1 Vibrio sp. 811 | reverse complement strand
ATGTCGAGCGCTTTGGTAAGCTAGAAAAAACGCCGCATACATTTTTGGATGAGCGCCATCTTCGCAACATTATTGACCGCATTGTAAGCCAAGTAGGTCGACGTATTGATGAGGCGTCGCCTATGGTGGATGCGCGTCTAAAAGATGGCTCTCGTTTCAATGCCATCATCCCTCCACTTGCCATTGATGGGCCATCGGTATCCATTCGTCGTTTTGCGGTCGAACGTTTGAATATGGACAACTTATTAGGGCTTGGTTCGCTTTCGCCAGAAATGGGCAAATTCTTGAATGCAGCCGTTGTCGGGGAACTAAACATTCTTATCTCGGGCGGTACAGGCTCAGGTAAAACAACCACGCTTAACATCCTGTCTGGTTTCATTCCGAGTGACCAACGTATCGTTACTATCGAAGACTCGGCCGAGTTGCAGTTACAACAACCGCACATTATTCGTTTGGAAACACGCCCATCCAACATTGAAGGAAAGGGTGAAATCTCCCAGCGTGATCTGGTGAAAAACTCACTGCGTATGCGTCCTGACCGAATTGTGATTGGTGAGGTGCGTGGCTCGGAAGCGGTCGATATGTTGTCTGCGATGAACACCGGTCACG
>NZ_JAWOUB010000589.1:0-609 GCF_033339195.1 Vibrio sp. 811 | reverse complement strand
GTTGACCAAAGCTCTTTAGTAAAATTCTTAGCGTACTTATCGGGCGACGAAATCACATAACCACGTTTATCGATGTAATGGATACCAACAATGTGGGATTCAATATCATGAAGGAAGGACAAAGAAGGGGCAAAGCCTGCTTTTTGTTCTGCAAGTTTGTTGATTTTCGTCCCTGCCTGACACAAGCTTTTTTCGCCGACGATCATGTAATCAACATCAACCGCTGGCAGGCCATCGCTGTAAACGTTCTCCAATAGCAAAACATCAATCGGCCATATATAGCAGATGTCGCCTTTCACAATAGAGTTATGCTCTTCAGAAAGAGGGTTCGCGAAGTTTGAATAGTTGGTAAAGCTGTAGTCCAGTGCAGTTAAGACTTTGATACCACGAGTTAACGCTCTATCGATACGCGAATATTCAGTATCAATATAGCGATTGACTGCATCGTAGTAGTTTTTTGTAGTAACGAGCATTACCACAATGAATAGAACTAAAGGAAAGAAAACAACAAATGAGAGGCTAAATCGCCTTTGGTTAACCATTGAGTACCATTGTTTAAGTGTTCGCCTCTCATATGCATCGGCTTAAAGAGGCTGTTTATAGTTATTA
>NZ_JAWOUB010000588.1:0-610 GCF_033339195.1 Vibrio sp. 811 | reverse complement strand
TGGAACCACCATTTATGGTGTGGGATACAATACTTACTCAAAAAATGATAACTATCTAAACGCGACTGTGTTTGTTGGAACTTTGGAGTCAGAAAGTTCTTTAAGCAATATTAGTACCTGGCAAAACAAGGTAGTGGTAGGAGCGCGGCAACGAGAAGGAGATGACACTGTTCATTCGAACTCTCGTTTGACAAATGTAAACAAAAATTTCGTTGCTATTGGTGAGGCCAAACGTTCAGGTGCGTACCCTATGCCGACCGGCTCCACTCCAAATCGTTTGTTTATTGTTGATGATGTTCGCTCTGCATCTCTGAGTGCTATTTACCCAACGACGGGCATCTTCTTCAACGGTGCGGGCGGTAAAATGGGTGGTATCAACGCTTACAACGAAATTGTGGGTCAGTTAGATGCGGAATCTACCCGTGAAGATGATGGCAAACCTCGTCGTAAGCGTGGTTTCATTTATCCATACATCCAAGATGATGCAAACAATGTGAGAGCTGAAACACTGTTTGATGGTAAAGCGTGGTTCCTAGATACATTGACAAACGGTGGCGAATATTCAGAGGCAAATAACGCATTCCGTATTATTGATGCAACAGATATTAAT
>NZ_JAWOUB010000587.1:0-610 GCF_033339195.1 Vibrio sp. 811 | reverse complement strand
GTTTGCCTGTCGATAGCTTCAAATTTGACGAAGATCCGATGACCAATATCTCCGTCGGTTTGATGCAACAGTTCGAACGTGGCTCGACGCTCGACCTTCAACAAAAGAAAGCCAATCAACAAGCCGATGGTTTGTCGTTGCAAGTTCACGCACGGGAGCTTGAAGTGGCAAACAGCATGACTCAGCTTTGGTTGGAGCTGGGCTATCAGCAGAAGGCAGAGCAAATTTTGCTAGAAAACCGTCGGCTCATGACGGAAATGGAAAACTTCATTCAAACCAATTACTCAATCGGCAAAAGCGAAGCGCAAGATTTACTGAATGCACAGCTTCAAGTGAGTAAGTTGGATGAAAAGCTGCAAGCCAACGCACAAATGCAGCGCCGTTTGGTCTCCCAACTCTCAGAATGGTTGGGCTCTGACTGGCTCAATACCTATACCCAAAACGGACGCTCAACACTTCAAGCCAGCAACACACTGACTTGGGCGTCATTAAACCAAAAGTTGTCTGCAAATAGCGAAACGACCAAGCACTACCAACAGTTGAGTGAGCACCCGATGGTGAAAATGGCAGACGTAAGTATTTCTGCCAATAAAACTCAAGTGGACATTGC
>NZ_JAWOUB010000586.1:0-611 GCF_033339195.1 Vibrio sp. 811 | reverse complement strand
CATGGTACGCACCAATAATGCAAGACATTGGCTCAGCCAGCGACGCATCAGCAAAGTAATCGCCGTGGTAAGGCAGTACGCAACCTAGGTCGATAGCGATTTTAGGAATAATGGAATACGTTGCATTGCCACCAAAGGTTTCGTAGCTGTAACCCGCAGAATAACCACTAGGCAAGCCCATGGCAGGTTGCAAAACAAAGTAGTCACCAGCTTTGAATTGATCTTTTAGATTCTCACCGACTTCAACAATCACACCTGCGTATTCATGACCTGTCATCACTGGCACTTCGTCAATGTTTTCAGGAACGCGTTTGTGTTTGCTACCTAACAATGCTGCTTTGTAAGTGGACAGACAAATGCTGTTTGAAATGTTTTTAACCAGAAGTTCGTCGGCTGAAATGTTTGGTAAATCAAAGGTTCTTAATTGAACGTTTTTCTCACCACAGATAACCGCTGCCGTTGTTTGTACCATGATTTCTCTCCTAATTGGGGCGATACCTGCCGCCCCAAACTGCATTGTTAGGCTGGTTGCTCAGTCGCGACCGCTTGTTGCTTAATCTTATCCATCAGCTCGTCAAGCGCTGGGTCGTTGAGGAAGTTCTTGATCGTTA
>NZ_JAWOUB010000585.1:0-611 GCF_033339195.1 Vibrio sp. 811 | reverse complement strand
TGGTCTGCAATGACGGCCATTGAACGTAGCCGGATTCTTAACAAAGCGGTAGCGATTCTGCGTGAACGCAATGACGAGTTAGCCGCTTTAGAAGTGGCGGACACGGGCAAGCCAATTCAAGAAGCGATCGCTGTTGATATTACGACAGGCGCAGATGTTATCGAATATTACGCTGGTCTTGCACCAAGTTTGCAGGGTGAGCAACAACCTCTCAATGAAAGCCAGTTTTTCTATACGCGCCGTGAACCTCTAGGTATTTGCGCAGGTATTGGCGCCTGGAACTACCCGATTCAAATTGCAATGTGGAAATCTGCACCAGCACTGGCTGCTGGTAATGCAATGATCTTTAAGCCGTCGGAAGAAACACCGCTTACAGCGCTTAAGCTTGCGGAAATTTATTCTGAAGCGGGCCTTCCTGATGGTGTGTTTAACGTCGTGCAGGGTGACTACCGCGTAGGGCAGATGCTAACGGCGCATCCGGATATTGCTAAAGTATCGTTCACTGGCGAATCAGGTACTGGCAAAGTTGTTATGGGTGACAGTGCAAAAACGCTTAAGCAAGTCACAATGGAATTAGGTGGCAAGTCACCACTGATCGTTTTTGATGATGC
>NZ_JAWOUB010000584.1:0-611 GCF_033339195.1 Vibrio sp. 811 | reverse complement strand
TCGCCTTGACCTCGCAACCCGTTGACTATTTAAACCACAAAAATTTCAGATAATTATTACCTTTGCAAAGGCTATTGGTTATTCTTGTAGATAATAAGAATTTTAACAATAAAAGAATAATTCTCGTAGTAACGGACGAGCTAGTGGGGAGCTAATGCGTTATTCACCCAGAAAGCAGTGCTATTTTGCACTGTTCTTTTTCGCTTTTGTTGCCTTGTGTGTTGGTGTTATTGAGCTGTTGCATCAGAATCAGCAAGACCTTCAGCAAGAGCGCGTGCAAGTTGAAGCCAAAGAACAACTGTCTATTCTCCGCTCCAATTTGGAAGCGGTACTCATGGCTGATATTTACAAAGCCAGCACATTAGCGACGCTAATCACTTTGCTGCCAAATAGCGAAGAAGAGGAGCTAAGCATTGCCGCCGATCGTATTCTTAACAAAAGTAAGCACATCACGGTCATCGGTATTGCGGAAAATGATGTAATTAGCCATATATTCCCAACTCAAGGCAACGAGCGCGTCCTTGGTCTGGATTACCGTAAAGTACCAGCGCAATGGGTACAAGTTCAAAAAGCGAAAGATATTCAAGAGATTTTCATCGCGGGGCCGGTGT
>NZ_JAWOUB010000583.1:0-611 GCF_033339195.1 Vibrio sp. 811 | reverse complement strand
ATGCCGTAGGTCCCGTCTATCGCAGCTTGATCCGAAGTCACATCAACCGTCACTGTATCACTCGCACCAGGAGCCAAATTTAACTGAGATGCCGTTGTCACCCACCCACTTGGAGCACTTGCCTCAATAGCGAAATTCGATGTTGCGCATCCATCACCATCATTGTTAGTTACCGTAACCGAATACCCCACGGTGCTACCAGGCTCTACACCTGAAACTTGATTGGAAACAACAGCAACACTCGGCATGCTTGGCACACACATAGGCTCAGCGAAGCTAACGTGGACACTTGCGCCTGTGCTATCAGCCCATTCGGTCGTAATGGTAATACCGGCTTCTGTATCCTCATACGTATTGCCCGCTATCAAGGCAGCATCAATCAGGTCTGAGTTCACACTGTTAGGCGTCATATCAAGCAGTTGGACACTACTCAAATCATCTCCAGTTACAGCGTGGAAAACGACGCCATCCGTTATTGTAGTTTGCCCTTCAAGAAAACTATCGAAACCGATAGGTTGACGGTATTCAATGTAATACCACAATGGTTGTCCAGATGCCGCATCAGTCCCACGTTTAATCCTTAGACCTTTAGCTGCACCTGCTGGCGCCGT
>NZ_JAWOUB010000582.1:0-611 GCF_033339195.1 Vibrio sp. 811 | reverse complement strand
ATCATACTCAATGGGCTCAGTGGAAAAGAAACGATCTATGTTGATTTTGTTAGCTCGATCATTGATTCAAATGATGAAACCGGCGAAATGAGATAGGAAGGGGAGTGAAAACGATGGCAGAAAGAAAAAAGCTAGCAACCATGTGCTGATTGCTAGCTTGTAAGGTTTAGAACTTTGGTTTTACACCAAATTGCTCAACCGCGTAGGCTACGCGCTCTATAGGCTTAGGGTACTCCGCTGGAGTGCCGAGGCTTTCAATATGCTTCAAGCGAGGAAGCAATCCTGCTCCGTTCGCGATTTGAATAGCCAAACCAGGACGAGCATTCAGCTCAAGTACCATCGGACCTTCTTCTTTGTCGAGAACCATGTCGGTGCCCATGTAACCAAGCCCCGTCATTTCCCAAGCACTTGACGCAAGTTCTAGCAAACGCTCCCAATGAGGCACTTGCAGAGTCGATAAATCTTTACCCGTATCTGGGTGGTGCGTTACTGGTTGGTCGAATTGCACCGCACGAATGGCTTTGCCTGTTGCGATATCAATGCCGACACCGACCGCGCCTTGGTGAAGGTTAGCTTTACCATCAGACGCTGATGTTGAGCAGCGCATCATC
>NZ_JAWOUB010000581.1:0-611 GCF_033339195.1 Vibrio sp. 811 | reverse complement strand
TTTGATAGCTTCATAAAACCCTGTTGTGACAGGCTTAGTGCCACCACGAGTACGCGGGCCAAGCAGTAGGGCAATATTGGTTTTACCTGAGCCTTTTGGATGGCGCTCGGCTAAGTACTTACCGGCCTCGTAACCCATCCAATACCAATCGACACCGACTTCGCCTTTGAGCAGTGTGCTCTGTTCTTCATCAAGATCGAGTTGGTTGACTGTTGCAAATACGGGCGTGTTGCCGACCCAACTTTTTAAGTTGTGTTCATAGGCGTGAGGATCAACCGTGCCTAAAATAATGGCATCCGCACCCCATTGGGTACACAGCGCAAGTTGCTGCTCTTGACGACTTTTATTTGGGTAGCCACCTGCTTCTAATACGCGCAGATTGACGCCTTGTTTCTCTGCTTCAGAGACCATTCCATAGTTTACTGATAACCAGTAAGAATCCTTTAAATGAGGGTAGATCGCACAGATCTTTTCAGCGGCCACAGAAGGCAGTGAAGCGCAAAGTGACGCTGCCAAGACTGAATGCTTGAAAATTGTACGAATTGAGCGTTGATTTATAACCATGAAATGAAGTTCGTTGGCATAGATTAAGTAAACACTGCAAAATATAA
>NZ_JAWOUB010000580.1:0-612 GCF_033339195.1 Vibrio sp. 811 | reverse complement strand
CAAGGTTGGTTTTGTGTTTACGGTGCAATGGTTTAGGTTTGGTAGTTAGCGTTGCTCACACCTTAATGCGGCGTTAGGTGCTTGAAGGAAAAGGTAAGTATGGAAATTGCTTTTCAGCAGATAAACATTGATGATTTCGAATTATGCGTTGCTGCGAGAAAAGATGCATACTTTTGTAGTTTTGGGCATTACGATGGTTTCGACGACTTCATCAGTGGTTATCGTGAACGCGTCTTAGACCGGTTAGCAACATCAGGATGGTTCTATATCCATATATTTGTGGATAGTCAGTTTGCAGGGCAGTTAGAGTTTCGTAGCTTTTCACCCGAGCCGGAGACTGGTTATGTGCATCTCATTTACTTAAAGCCGAATTTTCGTGGTTCAGGACTCGCTGCAAAATTGCAGGATTATATTGTAAGCACTTTGAGTAAAGCGGGTTGTTTGCGTGCTGTATTTTCAGTAAGCCGAACCAACCATCGAGCTCTCACATTCTATAAGCGCCATGGTTGGAAGTTCGTGCGCAAGAATCCCAAGCACGATGAAACAGACTTTTACCAACTTTGGCTACGCACCTAACAAACTGTTCAAGAGGGATTCGCAACGCGTGGCATT
>NZ_JAWOUB010000579.1:0-614 GCF_033339195.1 Vibrio sp. 811 | reverse complement strand
ATGCGAATGGTCTTATTGCCTAGCAGGTGATTAGAAAGCTCAAGCACCAAGCGTGTTGCACTGGCTAAGCTTACTGCCGATTTTTGGATATCCATGCTGCCATAGCGCATTTTGTGGTAATCCAATAAATCGTCTACGAGGTTAGCTAAGCGTTGACCACTTTTGATAATGATATCAAGTTGGTATTTTTGACTGGCGGGAATGACTCCATTTGCTCCTGACACAAGGGTTTCTGCTATCCCAACCATGCCATGTAGCGGTGTACGCAATTCGTGCGAGGTTGTTGCGAGGAACTCATCTTTCAGTTTATCAGCCAGTTGCAACTCATCATTTTGCTTTTGAATCAGCTTGATGTTGCTTTCAAGTTCTTCGTTTTGCTGTTTAATGGTTTGGATTTTTTCTCGAATCGAGCGCTGCATACGTTCGAAGCTGATAGCCAAGCGACCGGTTTCATCTTTACGCTCGGTATTGAATGTCGTTTCGTCGAGGTCGCCAGCGGATACTTTCTCTGCCGCCCAAGTCAGCTTCAGCAGTGGTGATGTAATGAAGTTGGACAAATAATGCGATGCAATCACCACAAGAATGATCGCGATTAGCATGGCGATAACGAAGAG
>NZ_JAWOUB010000578.1:0-614 GCF_033339195.1 Vibrio sp. 811 | reverse complement strand
ACTCAAGCCATTGCTTTCCTTACTCTGCAATTTTGGGTGAGAAACAAACTCTGCACGTGAATGTGGTTCGTGATGCGGTTATTCATTCAGAGCCGGTCAACCTTGACTCTATCGACGCATACCAAGCGTGTGTGACCGGAAGTTTTGAGCAAGGCGATTATGTGGTGATCAGCGGTAGCCATTATCTAAGCGAGGGCGATGCCGCCCCAAACCTGACCATCAAGACGTTGTAGGTGCGAATCCATGATCAATTTAGCTGAATTCGCGATTCGCCAACGTAAGTTCGTTCTGTTCTTTACCGTATTGAGCGTGATCGCTGGCATCTATTCTTACTTCGACTTAGGCAAGTTGGAAGACCCGAGCTTTACGGTAAAAACTGCGGTAGTCGTGACCCTTTATCCGGGTGCATCTGCCGAAGAAGTCGAGCACCAAGTCACCGATACCGTGGAAACCAAATTGCAGGAAATGGCGGAGTTGGATCGCTTGCGCTCATTGTCTCGCCCAGGTTTGTCTATGGTCTTTGTTGACCTCAAAGAGAGCCTTAATTCCAAAGCACTTCCGCAGGAATGGGACTTATTGAGACGCAAAGTGGACGATGTAAAACTGCAGCTGCC
>NZ_JAWOUB010000577.1:0-614 GCF_033339195.1 Vibrio sp. 811 | reverse complement strand
CCGGTTGCAGTTGGTTGAGTTGCTCCAGCGTGACGGTTTGGTGGCCAATGTCGAACGTGAGTTCCACAGGCAGTTGCTGGTGGTCTGTGAGTGTTTCGGATGTGTTTACGTCATTCATATTGGTTTCTTTCTCAATGATGTAGAGGGTGTTGTCTTCAAGCTGGCAACGCCACAGATTCTTATTGGATACCTGAAAAATCGCTTGTTGCTGGGCGATGTAGCATTGGTCAAAAAAGATCACGTCTCCAAGCTCTAACGAATGGAATTGATTTAAGTCCAGGTGCGTTTTGCCAAGGCTTAGCCAGACAGGAAGGGCAATATGCTGAGTCAGTTGCGACGAGCATGGCGGCAGCGCATCAACTAAAACGCTTTGACCTTCACTTACCCACAAACAAAGTGATGCGCTTGGTTTGTTTAGCGTCAGCATTAAGGTATTGCGCTGCGTCTCGCTATGTTCCAGAGGTTGTAATTTGCTGAGGATCGGTAACTGACCAAATAGGCGTTTGAACGCGTCAGCGTGAGGCTCAATCTGCGTACTGAGCAGAGCTAACTGCAACGAGTTTGGGAGAGATTCAAACGCTGTCGCATTCAAAGTCAAGTGAAGCCATTGTTGC
>NZ_JAWOUB010000576.1:0-615 GCF_033339195.1 Vibrio sp. 811 | reverse complement strand
AGTTGGTTATCTTGCAAAGCAACATGTCGGTATCGGAATCGGAAAAAGGCGATAGCCGTTGGGTTTATGTACCGAAAGATGAACTGGATCGTGTGATCAAAGATGGCCAAGGTGATGTGTACGGTTACGTAAACCAAAACACCAATATGTGTCGTCTGCGTTTTGATGTGGATGCGGCGAACAACTTGGTGATCCGCGATATTGCTAACCGCGGTATTTTGGTGAGCTTGGTAACGCAACAAGGTTTGGACATTGAGCTGTACCAAAAATGGTTGTCGCAAAGCGAAAAAGCCGTAAACCAACTGAGTGAAGCAGAGCACCACATGCGTAAAGTCAAAGCGAACTTTCATGATGCACTGCCACACAGTTTTGTGGATCCTGAATTACCACGTCTTATGGAGTCGAGTCTGCAACAGGTGAGCCAACGACTTGAGTCTATCCAAGGTGAAAGCGAGAAGATCATTCAACGCTTTAAAAACTTACATCAGTTTTTCTCTTAAGGAGACGACATGTTAGGTGCAGACGGACTCAACTTGGCGCTGATGGTGGCGGATTCAGGCATCATCGACAGTGCAGTCAACGATTTGATGGCTCGCTCTCAAGTTATGATGATGG
>NZ_JAWOUB010000575.1:0-615 GCF_033339195.1 Vibrio sp. 811 | reverse complement strand
TTTCTTTCTGATTCTATTAAGGCTTCGCTTTCCAACTGATTTTTTGCTGCTTCACGAGCGCGCCAGACAAAATACAGAGCACTCCGCCTAACCCAGCAAAACGCACCGAGGCTTGTGCTTGCGCTTCTACTTTAGGTTTCGCGTGGTAGGCAATACCAAGGCCTGCGGCGGACATCATCACTAAGTCGTTGGCACCATCACCAACGGCAACGGTATTATGCTGTTCAATTTCGTATTCATCCGCCAGTTCAACCAAAATATCGGACTTGGTTTGCGCAGATACCACGTCACCAATCACTTGCCCAGTTAACTTTCCGTCAATGATCTCAAGCTGATTTGAACGAGCGAAGTCCAGACCGACTTTCTCTTTGATGTAATCAGAGAAATAAGTGAACCCACCAGATGCAATGGCGGTTTTCCAACCGAGCGCTTTAAAGGTCGCAATCAACGCTTCAAAGTCTGGCATGAATGGAAGCTCAGAACGCACTTGTTCTAAAATCGCTTCATCTGCGCCTTTTAGTTTACCAACCCGTTGACGCAAGCTTTGTTCAAAGTCCAACTCACCTTGCATCGCACGTTCAGTTACTTCGGCGACTTCTTCCCCTACTCCAGCCA
>NZ_JAWOUB010000574.1:0-616 GCF_033339195.1 Vibrio sp. 811 | reverse complement strand
AACTCGTGATGACGTAATGGGTGAAAGCATGTACAACGACATGCTACCTAAGATCGTAGCAGACCTAAAAGCACAAGGTCTTGCGGTTGAAGATGACGGCGCGCAAGTTGTATTCCTAGAAGAGTTCAAGAACAAAGACGGCGAAGCGATGGGCGTTATCGTTCAGAAACGCGACGGCGGCTTCCTATACACCACAACGGATATCGCATGTGCGAAATACCGTTACGAAGAACTAGGCGCAGACCGCGTACTTTACTTCATTGACTCTCGCCAGCACCAGCACCTAATGCAAGCTTGGACTATCGTTCGTAAAGCAGGCTACGTACCTGAGTCTGTATCTCTTGAGCACCACGCTTTCGGCATGATGCTTGGTAAAGACGGTAAACCATTCACGACTCGTGCGGGCGGTACGGTTCGTTTGGCGGACCTTCTTGATGAAGCCGAAGTTCGTGCTGCACAGTTGATAGAATCTAAGAACCCAGAGCTAGATGCTGAAGAGAGAGAGAAGATCTCTAAAACAGTTGCGATGGCAGCGGTTAAATATTCTGGCCTATCTAAACACCGTACGACTGACTACGTGTTCGATTGGGACAATATGCTAGCGTTTGAAGGTAAC
>NZ_JAWOUB010000573.1:0-616 GCF_033339195.1 Vibrio sp. 811 | reverse complement strand
TACCTCGACGTCAAATTGCTCAGCAGGCAAACCCGATTCTTCTAAGCTTTGCCTAATGAACGCCAATAAGCGATCACAATAGCGGAATTGAACGCTAGAGAAGTTCACCGATACAAACAACGGCGAAATGGATTGCCACTGTGCTGCTTGATAACACGCTTGCTGAATGGCGAACTCGCCAAGTTGATGAATCAACCCATTTTTCTCTGCAATCGAGATGAACTCTTCTGGATTGACGAAACCAAACTTCTCATCGTTCCAACGCATCAATGCTTCTGCGCCAACAATTTTACCGCTTTTCAATTCAATGATTGGCTGATAGTACATTTCGAGCAGTTGGTTCGAGATCGCATTACGCAATCGACTTTCTAGATCCAAGTAACGCTGTAGATCTTGGTTCATGTTGTGGTTGTAGAAACAGAACGCATCGCGGCCATCTTGCTTCACGCGGTACATCGCCATATCGGCACACGCTAACAGCTGCTCGGCGTTATCACCGTCGTCTGGGAAAACCGACATGCCGACACTGCCTGTCAGGAAAAACTCGTGATTATTCCAAACAAACGGTTCACTAAAGGCCGATAACACACTCGAAGCAACGCGCTTCGCGGTATCG
>NZ_JAWOUB010000572.1:0-616 GCF_033339195.1 Vibrio sp. 811 | reverse complement strand
ATGAAACTTCATCATCTAATTTATGCTTTTTGTGCATAAATTATAGGGTGCCTAATAAAAGAAAAGGCGACATAAGATGCCGCCTTAAGTGTAATACCAAATTTTGCTGGTATTGGTTGATTACCTAACTGGTGATGTTAAGGGCTAAGGGCGCTCAAAGACAGTAGCGATACCCTGACCAAGCCCGATACACATGGTTGCAAGGCCGTATTTGGCGTCCTTGGCTTCCATTAGGTTGATAAGCGTTGTCGAGATACGTGCGCCAGAACAACCCAATGGGTGACCTAGAGCAATCGCGCCGCCATTCAGGTTCACTTTTTCGTCCATCACCTCAAGCAGACCTAGGTCTTTCGCACATGGCAGAGATTGCGCTGCAAACGCTTCGTTTAGCTCGACAACGTCCATATCTTCAATTGCAAGGCCTGCACGTTTGAGCGCTTTTTGCGTTGCAGGTACAGGGCCGTAACCCATGATGGATGGATCGCAACCTGCGATCGCCATGCCTTTGATTCGTGCGCGAATCTTCAAACCAAGTTCATTGGCTTTCTCTTCGCTCATGATCAGCATTGCGGATGCACCATCGGATAGGGCTGAAGATGTACCGGCTGTTACGGTA
>NZ_JAWOUB010000571.1:0-617 GCF_033339195.1 Vibrio sp. 811 | reverse complement strand
TGAAAAAAACAAGTTTAATGATGGCTATGGCAGGGACAATGGTACTTGCTGGTTGTTCAACTTATGACGGCGCAACTCGCTCAACAGAGTACACCTCCGTTGCCAATCCGGCGGCCGTTTACTGTGTACAACAAGGTGGCGAACTGGACACTGTGTCAGAGAATGGTGAGCGTGTAACTTACTGTGTGCTTTCTGACGATGAACGTGTTGAACAGTGGGAATACTACCGTAACAACCACAAAGAGAGTGACGAGCAATAAACTCGAATCTAATAAATAGTAATATTATTCAATAACTAAGGAGCCAATCGGCTCCTTTTTTGTTCTTTGATATCCGCATTTTCCTACAGGAACTTCACACTACTCTGACTTTACCGTATGCAAATATAATATCGAACAGCGTTCTATTCCTGACATTTCTCTGACAATACTTTCCACTTGGTCAATAAAATCATGCCCAACATCACACAAATTCACATTTCTTCCACATTTTTCTGGAAACAGGTGGTCAGGATGAAAACACAAATAGTTAAACAAGCCGAAACGGCACAAAACAACGTGATTACTGATGAGTCAAAACGCATCATCTACAAATCGTGTTTAAGCGCATTGATGATT
>NZ_JAWOUB010000570.1:0-617 GCF_033339195.1 Vibrio sp. 811 | reverse complement strand
CTCACCGCGATTGCGACAGACAATGAAGGCGCAGTAACCTCCACAACGGTTGCTATCGTCGTTCAGCCTCAAGTAGAGCTGCCGCCACCTAGCATTACTCTCACTAGCCCAACAGGTACGGAAACACTGAGTGTGGGGGATAACCTAACCGTTACTGCTCAAGCTGATGACTTTGATGGCGTAGTTACTCAAGTTGAATTCTTCGTTAACAACCAATCTGTCGCCATTGATACCAGTGCACCTTACGAATACCAATGGACAGCGAGTGTTGGCACGCACTCATTTAAAGCTCAAGCGACAGATGACTCTAATCTCTCTACCATGAGTCAAGCAGTGGCGCTTGTCGTCGCGAATTCAGAAACAGGCAATGGTGGGTGTGCCGATGCTGTCCCTTACGTAGCAGGCACGCGTTATGAAGTAGGTGCTCTGGTTTCTAACCTTAACCAAAAATATCGTTGTGACGTTGCGGGTTGGTGTTCGTCCGATGCAACATGGGCCTACGAGCCAGGTGAAGGCCTGTACTGGAAAGATGCTTGGACTGGCCTAGGAGCGTGCTCAACACCACCTCAAGTTACCATTACCGCCCCAACTGATGGGCAAGTCGTGCTCGCAGGCAG
>NZ_JAWOUB010000569.1:0-618 GCF_033339195.1 Vibrio sp. 811 | reverse complement strand
AATCAAAGCCGTCGACGGCATCAAAAAGACCGAGCTACCCGGCGTTCACCCTCGCGTTGTACATATCGATATGCCAGACGAGCGCTTGGCTCAATATGGTTTGTCGATCGCACAAGTTTGGAACCAACTGAGCACACAAAACAGCACGTTCGAAGCGGGAAAATTCGATGCAGGTACAGAGCGTATTCGTATTGCGCAAACCAGTGAGTTTCAGTCTCTAGAAGACATTCGCAATTTAATCATCAATGGTGGCACCGGCGAGTTTGGCTCGGGGTTGATTCGTCTTGGTGACATCGCCGACATCACCATGGGTTATCAAACACCAGCATTGGCAGAAAACCGCTACAACGGAGAGCCCGCTGTCACCTTGGCTGTGAGCCCAGTTCAAGGCATTAACGTGGTGTCACTTGGCGATACGATTCAAGACATCATCGCTAACTACCAGGCAACGCTGCCGCTGGGTGTCGACATCTCGACCGTTGCTTATCAACCTGAAGAAGTACAAAAGTCTATCGACGACTTTGTTGGCAACCTGCTTGAAAGTGTCGCGATTGTTGTTGTGGTGTTGTTGGGTTTCATGGGCTTTAAGAGTGTAACCAGCGTTGGCGCAAGCTTGCC
>NZ_JAWOUB010000568.1:0-618 GCF_033339195.1 Vibrio sp. 811 | reverse complement strand
TCCACTACACCCGCTTCACGCATCAGGTTACCGAGACAGAACATACCAACCAATGGTGTCGCAGAAGGTAGGAACAGAATCGTCATCAACAGCACGGCCATCGGGAAGAACACTTTTTCCCACTTACCAACATGACGAAGCTGCGCCATTTTGATTTCACGCTCTTCTTTGGTAGTCAGCGCTTTCATAATTGGCGGTTGAATGATCGGAACTAATGCCATGTAGCTGTATGCCGCTACCGCAATCGCCCCCAATAAGTCTGGCGACAACTTGCTGGCCAAGAAGATCGCCGTCGGACCATCAGCACCACCGATGATGGCGATCGATGATGCATCTGCCATCGAGAATTCCATCCCTGGCACAAAGGTAAGTAAAATCGCCCCAAACAAGGTCGCAAAAATACCAAACTGCGCTGCCGCCCCTAACCAAAGTGTTTTCGGGTTCGCGATCAATGCGCCAAAGTCCGTCATCGCACCAACGCCCATAAAGATCAACAATGGGAAAACTCCCGATTCGATCCCGATATAGTAGACGTAGTACAACAAACCGCCCGGCTCAGTGAAGCCCGCATTAGGAATGTTAGCTAAGATAGCGCCAAAGCCAATTGGCAATAAAAGT
>NZ_JAWOUB010000567.1:0-618 GCF_033339195.1 Vibrio sp. 811 | reverse complement strand
TGATGATATGAACGTAGGCGCCAAGTACCAGCTTGAAATTTCCTCTCGCATTCAATGCGCGTTAGAAAAAGAAGAGTTTCAGTTGTACTACCAACCTTTGATTGATGCGAACACCAATTTAGCTGTCGGATTCGAGGCAGTGATTCGTTGGCACGATGAAAATGGGAAAACTATCTCACCCAACGACTTCATCCCTATCGCGGAGCGCAGCAACCAAGTCCACAATATCACCATGTGGGTATTGGGCCAGGTAGAAAAAGATCTCAAAACCTTTATCGAAAAAGGCATTAAGTTGCCTGTACACGTGAACCTTTCAGCCAAAGACCTCTCTTCGAACCTTCTTTTCCATCGTCTTGAGAAACTGCTTGAAAACAATCCGCAATTTGCCGATCTGATCAGTTTGGAAATCACGGAAACCATGGCAATAGATAGAGTTGTAGAACTCAACCCACTCATTCACCAAATTAAAGGGTTGGGTATTAAAATCAGTTTGGATGACTTCGGTACGGGGTACTCGTCACTTTCTTTATTGCGGGATCTACCTGTGGATCAAATTAAAATCGACCGTTCGTTTTTGTGCACAGCAAACCGCACAGCAGGCTCTCGTTCCATCGTAGA
>NZ_JAWOUB010000566.1:0-618 GCF_033339195.1 Vibrio sp. 811 | reverse complement strand
ACAAGTAGATGGTATCGCGCGATATACCAAGATGGTTTGCAACCATTAAAACAGCATCTTTGTATTTAAAAATGCCTAGGCCATGCAGTCGCGTCACCAGTTCACGGTTGCGTTTAGAAGGCGCAATGGCTTCATTTTCCCACACTTCTGTTTGCACGGTTTCTATCGTACTGATGATGGTTTCATCGATATTACGCGCAAACGTTTCTGGTGAGCGAGCTCCACCAACACAACACTCGGTGTGTTGCTGAGGCAGCATTGCCTTTAAAAACGCCTGCATCGGTGCATCCATATCCACGTTGATACACAGCAAACCAATCGGTTTGTTTTTTGGATTTCTGACAATTGTCGTAATGGAGTGCAAGGTCTTTCCGTTCGACGTTTTCGTCAGGTACGAATCAGAAACGTCCTTGCCCTCTCTTAACTTCATTCTCGCTAAGTTGGTAATTGGAGCACCTTCACTGCGTTCCGTCACGTGCCCGTTTGCGATTTTGATGATTTCCGGCGCTTCGGCATCTAAGCTGTGGAGAACCACTTCAGTGTGTTCACCATACATACGTGCAATGCCATCCACGACGTTTTTCATAGAGTTCAAAATATCGAGATCACTCTTGGTGA
>NZ_JAWOUB010000565.1:0-618 GCF_033339195.1 Vibrio sp. 811 | reverse complement strand
AGCACTGGTCAAAAACTGGATGGTTCGAAGCATGATTACGTGATGCGCTTTAAAGCGCCGAACGTCAGCGAATTCTGGTCTGTTACTATTTACGGCAACGACAACCGTTTGATGGCGAAAAACGACCTAAACCGTCACAGTCGTGGCGACCGAACCATGAAAGCGGACAAAGACGGTTACTACACCATTTACATGAGTGCGAACGAGAAAGGCCGTGCAGACGATCCAAACTTCTTGCCAGTACCTGAAAAACCGTTCTACGCCATCATGCGTTTCTACGGAGCTGACGATGCAATCCAAAGTGGTGAGTATCAAATGCCTGAAATCAAAGTAGTTAAGTAATTCGTTTTAACGAACCACTGCTCTGTCGCCTCCTTAGCTCGTAAGTGCGTTAAGGGGGCTTATTTCAAGGTGGGTGTCTAGGGCGAACATCTAGCCCAAAAATCAAAGAGCCCCCCACTCAATCTAGTGATTATTTTTATTTAGGTATCGTATGGATTTTAATCTAATCCAAACCTTTTTAATTGTTGCTGAATATCAATCTTACTCTCGCGCCGCAGAGCACCTAGGGCTAACTCAGCCAGCGATTAGCGCATCCATGAAGCGTTTGGAAAAAGA
>NZ_JAWOUB010000564.1:0-619 GCF_033339195.1 Vibrio sp. 811 | reverse complement strand
TACGCGACTCGTGATATCACGGCTACCGTAGACAACATCTCACTGATCACGGCATCGATCCTGTCTAAGAAATTGGCAGCGGGTCTGGAATCTCTAGTGATGGACGTAAAAGTCGGTTCTGGCGCATTTATGCCAACTTACGAAGCGTCTGAAGAGCTAGCAAAATCTATCGTTGCTGTAGCAAATGGTGCAGGCACGAAGACTACCGCAATCCTTACGGACATGAACCAAGTACTGGCTTCTTCTGCTGGTAATGCGGTGGAAGTTCGTGAAGCGGTTCGTTTCCTAACGGGTGAATACCGTAACCCGCGTCTACTTGAAGTGACGATGGCATCATGTGCTGAAATGCTCGTGCTTGGCAAACTGGCTGAGAACACAGACGACGCACGCGCGAAACTGATGGAAGTGCTAGACAACGGTAAAGCAGCAGCTTGCTTCGGCAAAATGGTTGCGGGTCTTGGCGGCCCAGCTGACTTCGTCGAAAACTACGATAACTACCTAGAAAAAGCAGAAATCATCAAGCCAGTTTATGCGACAGAAACAGGTATTGTCTCTGCAATGGACACGCGTGCTATCGGCATGGCTGTGGTTTCTATGGGTGGCGGTCGCCGTGTTGCAA
>NZ_JAWOUB010000563.1:0-620 GCF_033339195.1 Vibrio sp. 811 | reverse complement strand
GTTCTGCGGACGATTTTGAAGTGGGGCTTGCGGCGATTACAGACAAACTGAAAAGTGCTCAAAACGAGCTGAAAATTCAGGAAGTGAAAGTCGCAAAAGCCAAACATGAACAAGAAATGGCAGAGAACCAAGAGAAAATCAAGGAATCAGAAGCCGCTGCGAAAGAGGCTCAGAAATCGGGCTTAGCGGCGAAGATCTTTGGTTGGATCAGCGCGGTTGTCTCCATTGTGGTAGGTGCCATCATGGTTGCCACTGGCGTTGGTGCGGCAGCTGGCGCGCTTATGATCGCCGGTGGTGTCATGGGTGCAGTAAGCATGGCACTGCAAGAACCAGCTGTTCAAGACGCGCTAAAAGAAGCGGGTGTGAATGTCGATGTGTTGAACAAAGTGGTGATGGCATTAGAAATTGCTGTCGCTGTCATCGGTGCAATCGTGACCTTTGGTGGCGCGGCGGCTGGTGGTATCGCGAAACTTGCCGCGAAAAGTGCCAGCAAAATTGCGCAGAAAGTGACAGATATTGCCACTAAAGCTGCAGCCAATATGGCAAAAGTTGCAGACATGGGTTCTAAAGCTGCGACAACCACAGCCAAAGCGATTCGCTACGGCGCTGAAACGGTCGAC
>NZ_JAWOUB010000562.1:0-620 GCF_033339195.1 Vibrio sp. 811 | reverse complement strand
GAATAATCCGTAGAACCTTTGTTCTCATCGGGTAATTCGTTGTTCTGAGAAAGAAAAAAGGTGAGGCATCCTAGCCTCACCTTTATCCATTTAATGCTCGAGAGTTATTACTTGCTAGCTAAACTGTCGTTGATAGATTTCAATACGGCAGCAGGGTCCGTCGCCTGAGTGATCGGACGGCCAATAACAAGGTAGTCAGAACCCGCTTGAATAGCATCAACTGGCGTCATAATACGACGTTGGTCACCTTGATCAGAACCAGCAGGACGAATTCCTGGAGTGATCAGTTTAAACTCTTTACCTAGCTCATTTTTAAGTAGTGAAGATTCTTGCGCAGAGCACACTACGCCATCGAGACCTGAGTTCTTAGTCAATGTCGCTAGACGAATCACTTGCTCTTGCGGTTCAACATTCAGACCAATACCTGCCAAGTCACTTTGTTCCATGCTAGTCAGTACCGTTACACCAATCAGAAGTGGACGGTCTTTACCATATGGCTCAAGAATCTCACGTGATGCTGTCATCATACGCTCACCACCGCTTGCATGAACGTTCACCATCCATACACCTAACTCAGCAGCAGCGCGTACCGCTTTTGAACAGGTGTTCGGGATATCATG
>NZ_JAWOUB010000561.1:0-620 GCF_033339195.1 Vibrio sp. 811 | reverse complement strand
TGAGTCGGCTAACATTCTGACACCAGAAAAACGAATTCTAATGCCAACGCTGGAAGCGGAATGTTCACTTGATCTAGGTTGTCCGGCGGACAAATTCAGTGAATTCTGTGATGCACACCCAGATCATACGGTTGTTGTCTACGCAAACACTTCTGCGGCAGTGAAAGCTCGTGCTGACTGGGTGGTCACATCAAGCATCGCGCTTGAAATCGTGGAACACTTAGACGCTGAAGATAAGCCAATTATTTGGGGACCAGACCGTCATTTGGGTTCATACATTGCCAATAAAACGGGCGCAGATATGTTGCTTTGGCAAGGTGAGTGTGTAGTGCATGATGAATTTTCTGCTGATGCACTTCGTAAGATGAAGAGTGTTTACCCAGATGCTGCGATTCTTGTTCATCCAGAGTCACCAGCAAGTGTGGTGGAATTGGCTGATGCTGTCGGCTCTACAAGTCAGCTTATCAAGGCTGCGAAAGAACTCCCTCACCAACAAATGATCGTGGCAACGGATAAAGGCATCTTCTTTAAGATGCAACAATTGGTGCCAGAAAAAGAATTGATCGAAGCGCCTACGGCTGGTGCTGGCGCGACTTGTCGCAGCTGTGCACACTGTCCTT
>NZ_JAWOUB010000560.1:0-620 GCF_033339195.1 Vibrio sp. 811 | reverse complement strand
ACTGATCCCGATTAATATAATTTTTCTTAAAGTACCCCGATGGAACGCAAAGCAATACATGGATATGAGGGTGATAATCGTCCCTTTGCCCGTTGTACGTCACCTCCAAAGCGCGAAACCAACCCTTAATAGATTTCTTGAAAAACGCACGACGAGACATGCGATCCCAACTTTGATGAAGATGTTTTATCTCATCTCCTAATCTTTCAGCAGGTACGTTCGGAACGGTCAGAGTAAGCAAAAGATACTTGTACGTGGGAAAATCGGCATGAATAGACTGGCAAATGTTTTTTACCTGATGGAAGACAACAAGAGATCGTCTTTTTTGGCAACCTGGACACATCCGGTCACGGCAAAAATTCGCATGAGCAAGGCGCATATCGCCCGAAGCAGAAACGGCAAATTTCAAATACGCCCCACAATCCATCATTCGCTCAAAGCGTTTCATCATTGGTTTAGATTCTTGATTTTCAAAAGATACAGCAACGGCCTCATTTCTGAGTTTAATATTACGCCAGTCGGTTTTTTGATCGCGGAGAAGCTCACCTGTTCCATAGACGGAAGGCAGCGAGTCATATAGACTTGTCATTAAGACGTCCTTTTTTGGTTATGGCAAAAAT
>NZ_JAWOUB010000559.1:0-621 GCF_033339195.1 Vibrio sp. 811 | reverse complement strand
TCTTTCACACCTTCGCGACTTAGTACACGAACCATATCAATAGCTTGGCTTGCACCTACAAGTTGGCGAGTCACAGGATCATCATCCAAACCTTCAAACTGTTTGCTCATCCATCCTGGCACTTTAACGTTATTCTGCGCCGCAAAGCGTGAGGCTTGCTTAAAGTTCGAAACTGGCAAAATACCCGGTACGATTTCTACATCGATTCCCGCCGCAACACAGCGGTCACGAAAACGCAGATAAG
This sequence comes from Vibrio sp. 811, assembly GCF_033339195.1. Taxonomy (NCBI): domain Bacteria; kingdom Pseudomonadati; phylum Pseudomonadota; class Gammaproteobacteria; order Vibrionales; family Vibrionaceae; genus Vibrio; species Vibrio sp. 811. Next base: position 377 of record NZ_JAWOUB010000559.1, on the reverse strand, counting down.
ATTCCACATCAAAGAAGAACTGAGTAATGGCACGGTTTGCACCAGCGTCCACTTTACGCTTTAGGTTTAGCAGATCCGATTGAGCACTTTTTGCCTCTGGATGCACTTCTGGAAAAGCCGCCACAGAAATATCAAAATCGTGACGAGATTTTAGTAGCTCAACCAAGTCAGAAGCATACATATCTGGAGCACCGCCACCAGGTGGGATATCACCACGCAGCGCAACGATATTTTCGATGCCGTTATTCCAGTAATCATCAGCAATCTCAATCAACTCTGAACGTGTTGCATCGATACAAGTGAGGGGAGGCGCAGCAACTAAGCCGGTCTCTGCTTTGATTTCCTTGATAATGGAGTGAGTTCTATCACGCTCACCA
>NZ_JAWOUB010000558.1:0-622 GCF_033339195.1 Vibrio sp. 811 | reverse complement strand
ATGTTGCCGCTAGCTCAGCAAGTACAACTTCATTGCGTCCACATGCGATGACACGCCAACCAGACTCAGCAAAATCGATAGCCAGCTGTTTACCTATCCCGGAAGTCGCCCCCGTAATTAAAACGACACTATTCATCGCCCCAACCTTTGCTTAATGGTTTTTATGACGGAGCCAAGCAAAGGCAAATGCTCATAAAGCATTTCACCCAAATCAAAGTAATCTCGGTGATAAATGACTTGGCCATCGGAGAACTTCATGTGGGAAACGCCGCTCACAGCGATTGGAGCCCCTTTGTGTAATTTCGGATGTTGAAGATCCATAGTCCAAGTCAGGAAACCCGTATCCCCAACCTGCTGATGATCATGGATGATGAAATCACAGCGAATCACATTCGCGTACAATGACTGGAAATAATCTGAAAGAGCAGGCAGTCCTTCTAAGCGATGAGCCGAATCTTCAAACACCACATCTTGGTGATAAACGTCTTTCAGAAGATGCAGGTTCGCTTTGTTAAGCTTCTGGTAAATGTCTCCACCCGACTGTATGTCCCTTCTTTCGCTCCCAAACGTCACTGATGGTTGTACAAAAATATTATATGTACAAGATAGACCAATTAGAAAA
>NZ_JAWOUB010000557.1:0-622 GCF_033339195.1 Vibrio sp. 811 | reverse complement strand
TGGATATGGTGGACTGCATATTGGTAATGCCACCAATGATGGAGCGTTCAACAAACAACAAGCTCCCCACCTCAAACATAAAAGCCACCCCATAAGAGATGGCTTATATATTGATTTGCTAAAGGAGTTTATCGAGTGATCTTCCCTGCTTTTACATCTTCTAGCCAACGCCCCTCGACGAGATAAGGAGGAAGCCAACCAGTTTCAACTGATAAACGGTTGCCTTTGTCGTACCACATACAGGCCATGCCAAGAAGAGGGAAAGATATGAAAGTTTCTATAGAAATCAAGTCCTCTGGCTTATCAAGCCTCATTTGGTATTTCTCTTGGAACTGTAGGTTTTTAACGAGCATTTTCTCAAAGTCATAACCAATGTCGGTAGTGAGCGCCGCGAAGGTTTCTAGGATCCCCATCGCAATTTCCAACGCCCAGTTATCCCCTTGGGCTACCGCTGCGTCCATTGCTGCAACCAGCTTGTCAGGATAATCCGGTGTGCGGTTGTGGAACGACTGAATTACGTCTACTAGCATATAAGACAGCTCACCCGCTTTAGTAGAGCTCTGTCTCATCAAAGAAATCGGAAAGTTCGCCAATGCGTCTAAACTTGGCCTGTCACGCACAA
>NZ_JAWOUB010000556.1:0-623 GCF_033339195.1 Vibrio sp. 811 | reverse complement strand
ACTGGATATTTTTTTAGCAGCCTTTTTCATCGAATTTTCTTACTATCTTCTAAGAAGTAATCGTTATAAAAGTAGTAAATTGACGGGTAGTATTTTTTAACGAGCTTTTCATACGTCCCATCTTTTTTAATAGAATCTAAATAACGATCAAACGCTTCGCGTAATTCCGGTGAATTTTTACGGAACGCAACAGCCATTTTTTGATTTTCAGAAACAGGGCCAATAACTTTTATTTCTCCCGGCCATTTTTCTAAAGCAATTAATGTGTCTGCTACATCCAATAAGGTACTTTCAGCATCATTTTTCATGATGGCAGGTACCATTTCGTTTAGGAGTCGTTTGCCATCGGGCAAAATCACTTTGGCACCCGTGTCGTACAAGTCGTAAAGGTTTGGGTCTAGGCACGAATGCTCTAGCGCCAACACTTCTCGTCCATCGATCAACTCTTTCACTGTCTTGACGTCTTCGTCGATCGAGCCACTTGGCTTAATTGGACTTAAACTTGAATCGGTACGAGAAACAAGCCATACCGCCGATGGGAAGTAGTCCTGAGAAAAGTCCAATACCTCTTCCCGCCAATCCAAAATCGTCACGCCATTGGCGATCAGATCACCCTCAATTGG
>NZ_JAWOUB010000555.1:0-623 GCF_033339195.1 Vibrio sp. 811 | reverse complement strand
CATCTTCTATGAGCGGCATACTGCCAGCAATGATATTGATGTTGTAAGTGACCGCCATTTGCGAGAAACGGTTTTTGATCTCTTCTGTAAAGCTAGCAAGAAAGCGAATAGCTTCAACCGAGTTTTGATCGTTTTGCAATCCCATCAACGGAGCATTGAAGAACTCAGGAAACAAAGGAAAGTCGGCTTTGTAGTTGGCCAGAGAGGAGATAAAAAACTCGGCTTGATCGAGCAAGTCTTCCAAATCGTTCATCGCGCGCATTTGCCATTGCACCACGCCAATACGAATCAAGGTTTTCTCAATGTCGTGAACGGATTGAATGTCTTCCTCGTAGAAAAAATTATCCCACTCTAGCAACGTGGCGTAGCCTTTTGAGGCGTTATCTTCTGGCAAATAGCCACGCATGATGCGTTTAACATCAAAGTCATTCGCAAGCTGGAAGGAGAGGATCGGGTCGTGCAATTCACGGCGTTTTACTTTGTCGATGTACTCTGCAACGCTCAGTTCATCTGCGTATTGGTGGTAATTAGGAATGCGACCACCGGCTAAAATTGCTTTGAAGTTCTTACTACGGCAAAGCTCTTTACGCGCATCATACAAACGTCGACCTAAACGTAGCCCT
>NZ_JAWOUB010000554.1:0-624 GCF_033339195.1 Vibrio sp. 811 | reverse complement strand
CATTGGGATATGAGCAAAGATATCTGGTTACGCGCAGAGTACATCTACAATGTCGCAGATATGGGCTTTGAAGACTTTTACGACAGCTATGAAGGTCTACAAATCAGCTTAGGAAAACGCTTCTAGCGCGACGTTGAACCCAGAATTTGAAGTTAAATGTAAAGAAGCCGAGGCAAATGCCTCGGCTTCTTTTATCAATCGAGAAAGTAGCTTTGCTTATTGAGCGGAAAACTTTTCTGCGGTCTCTTTGTTTACATGACTACTAGGTTGAACAGTATCAAGTGACGCCAAAATACCATCTTGATGACCTTTTAGCGCATTCGTAAACGTTGGAAGTGCAGTGGTGACTAACAACGCCATAATACCCGCAACCAGAACCATTTCTACCATGTAACTACCACGAACTTTTTTCAAGGGAACACCTCAATAATCATAGGTATAGCCACCTTCCTGGCTTTATACCTAGCAAGACTCGACATTCAGTCATAAACGATGAGCGAGTCCTGTGCCCCTCGAAGAGGTGGCGAAATAATAACCACAATTAATGGTTAGATCTATAAATAATCACTAGAAATATAAAAAAACGCCGAACAAAAATGGTTCGGGGTGTTTAATGAAAGCGTT
>NZ_JAWOUB010000553.1:0-624 GCF_033339195.1 Vibrio sp. 811 | reverse complement strand
AACGGGTTTTTTCTATCAAGCGAATATGTATCTGAAACGTAAGCAGCCAGAATTAGCAAAACCCGTATTTGAGCGCTTAATCAGGCAGGCGCCTCATTCGCCTCAAGCGAAAAACTTGTCATCGATTATGGCCATTCAGGGAGAGAAAAGAGCGGATTATCAGCGCGCTCAGTTGCTTGCAAAATCTGGTCGTTACGATGAAGCGATTCAAGCTTACAAAGCTCTTTTTCCAAATGGAATGCCATCACCAGCATTACAACTTGAATTCCTACAGTTGCAAAGTAATTTGCCTGGCAGTTGGAGCTCGGTAAAACAGGGACTGGAACGTTTAAATGCAAATTATCCTAGTGTTCCGTCTTTTCAACTCGCGTTAGCCAACCACATTCGCAAAGAGAATCCTGCCGATCCATGGATTCTCGATACCTATAAAAAGTTAGCGCTTGCTCCTTCGGTTGGAACAAATGCGGCAACGTCGTGGTTGCGTGCATTGGATCAATTGCCTATTTCAGATCAAGTTGTTCAGCAATATGCCATTTTAGCTAGCTACTACCCGTCTGACATGGAGATTCAAAGAGCGAATCAAAGCGCGAAAGATCGCTGGAAAAAGGAAAAGGAACTACGAAA
>NZ_JAWOUB010000552.1:0-624 GCF_033339195.1 Vibrio sp. 811 | reverse complement strand
CTTGTTTGTCTTCGGCGATGGTGACTTTTAGAGTCATTTCCTTGCCTTTACGAATGATACCAACGTCGACAGAAGTGCCTGGGCGTAAATCCGTGACGATATCCATCACGCTGTGACGGCCCGGAACTTTATTGCCATCGATACTGATAATGATGTCTTGCTTTTCAAAGCCTGCGGCACTTGCTGGACCATTTGGGTCGATACCTAAAACAACGATACCGCCAATGTGCTCGTTTCCTAGTAAACGGGCCGTCACTGCATTGATGTCTTGCCCATCAATACCGATGTAGCCGCGAATCACACGACCATCAGCTATGATTTTCTGCATAATTTTGCTGGCGAGTGGGGCAGGGATTGCAAATGAGATACCGTAGGTTTCAAGATCGGTTGCCTGCTGGAAAGATGCGGTGTTGATGCCTACCAATTCACCTTGAGTATTCACCAATGCGCCGCCCGAGTTACCTTCATTGATTGCAGCATCAGTTTGGATGAAGGCTTGACGACCATCGCTAATAGAGGAGCGACCTGTCGCGGAAATAATGCCGAAGGTCGTGGTTTGCCCTAAGTTGTATGGGTTACCAATCGCTAAAACGACATCACCAACCTGAGGTTTGTATTCAGAAT
>NZ_JAWOUB010000551.1:0-624 GCF_033339195.1 Vibrio sp. 811 | reverse complement strand
CAAGCCATCGTTTCCTGCTTGATTTCACTTCCAGCTCGACCATCAGCAAGGACTCTAAGGCTATGCCATAAAAGCCCATCACGTAACTGCCTTACCTCATCATCAGTCCATTCAGGCTTTGGCTCAAATGGAATGACTTCTGCGGTCTTCGGCTCTTCATCCAGGAAGAAAAGCGGCAGCTCAAGCTGGTTTTCCTTCTGGATCATCTTCACTGCATTCATGGTGACTCCTTTTACGGGCACCATGCCCCCACAGGGGCATGAAGCCCCCAGTGGGGTTACAGTCATAGTTACTTCACGCCTGCCAGTTGAGAATTGATGTTCTCTTCCAGCCAGCCTTGAAGCGATTCAAGGTCACGTTTGTCTTCCGTATTGCTGGCTTTACGTGCATCTTCCGACACAGCGCTCAACATGGCGTTAGCCTCAGCAAGTGATTCAACATTGTTCCCAGGGAACACAATCGTTTGACTGTGATCTTTCATGGTCTTCTCCTTTGAGAATGGAGGACCGTCTCCCATCAGGAAGAGCGGCCCCGTGGGTTAAAAGTAAAAATCCTCCAGCTCTTCATGGTCAGGCTTTCGCTCAACTGGTCGAAGCAACTCAGCTTCATCAGCGAACTCAAGCT
>NZ_JAWOUB010000550.1:0-624 GCF_033339195.1 Vibrio sp. 811 | reverse complement strand
AGATGACAGATCTGACTCCCGAATATTTACTAGCCGCTTTACGACAAGCGATTAAAACAAAGGGGCTAACATATCGAGAGCTATCTGAAAAAATGGGCATGCCATTGTCCACTTTTAAGAGACATTTAACCAGTACCAACCTCGCGTTAGATAAACTGCTTGAATACTGTCGTGCGATTGACTGTACATTGGATGAATTGCAAAAGTTAGCCAATCAGTTGCAAGGTGAAGATGAAGATTATTTTAGTCGAACACAAGATGAAGTGTTTTTTCAGTTCCCACATCTTTACGATTTTTATCGTGAACTGAGGATGTTGCGCGGAAAAGATGGATACACAATTTTAAAGAAAAAATACGACTTATCAGAGCAAAGCATGTCTGATTATCTGGGTGCACTAGAGTTGCTAGACCTTGTTTACGTAGATGAAAACAAAAGTATTACGTTGCACGGCCCGCTGTACTACAGCTACGCAGAAAACTCGAAGTTAAACGATAAGTACACCGAGATAATCAAAGAGCAAACAACGACACATGATAAATGCGTTCGTGTTGCTTTGGCGCGAATGAAAATTACGGAAGAACAGTTGCTGGAGCTTGAAGATCAAGTAGCGAAAACGGTGATTG
>NZ_JAWOUB010000549.1:0-624 GCF_033339195.1 Vibrio sp. 811 | reverse complement strand
GCCCTGTGCGTGACCAGATGAGGATACTTCGTATATTGAATTAACATCACACTTTAGATTTTAAAACGTGATCTTGATTCAATAAATAATGCCATTTTGTGCATGGGTACTCATAATTGAGAATTGTATTTAATGTTTGAAAAGAAGCGGGAATTAATAATTCACATGTAAAGAAAACAGTAACTTATGGAAGTTATTGTTTTTAAGAATGAGGCAAAGTGTGCGGGAAGTGTTATTTTTTTAATAAAAAAAAGCGCCCCTAAGGGCGCTTGTGTTCATTTAATTAAGTTTCTTAACGGTGTTGCGGATAACAATCTCTGGTTGCATCTCGAACACACGCTTTTCGTGTTCTTTATCTTTAATGCGTTCAAGTAGGATCTCAAACGCATTTTTACCCACACGACGTTTAGGTTGGTGAATCGTTGTTAGCGGTGGTGAGAAGTACTCTGCAAGTTCAATGTTGTCGTAACCGATAACAGAAACGTCATCTGGAACCTTGATGCCGTTTTGTTGCAGACGGCTCATTAAGCCAAGTGCCATGGTGTCGTTAAAACAGAATACTGCAGTAGGGCGTTTTTCCATCGCGGTGATCTTGTCTGCAACCAGTACCGCAGTAACACATTC
>NZ_JAWOUB010000548.1:0-625 GCF_033339195.1 Vibrio sp. 811 | reverse complement strand
AGCTTTGGGCTGCTGAGCTGCAGTAGACATGATCATCACTACATTAACAGGCTGATCCTTGTATCGCTTAACCAACTCACGAAGCACGTTAATCGCTGAGCTGAGATTATTCTCTATTAAGGTTTGAATCTGCTCTGGATCTTGCTCTTGTAACAACCCAAAGTACCCACTGCCTGCACTGTGAACCACCGTGCTCGGAATAGAATCTAATTGTTCAAACAATTGTTCCACTTCTTGATGGGATGCGAGATCACAAGCTCGATAGCCAACATTGTTCGATAAGCAGTTTGTGACTGTAGAGAGCTTACTCTCACTTCGTCCAGTCAGATAAGTGGCTTTCCCTTCCGCATCATAAAGCTTGGCCAACTCCGCCCCTAAGCCGCTACTTGCACCTGTGATTACAATCATTTTCTACCTCGTTCGTAAAAGTGCTTTCTAATGTGTGTACCAATTAAGGTAACGGAATATAGGCTGATTCACATCTTACGAACGCCATTCTTTGAAGCAGCATGACTTTCTGATTTTAACGCTCGTTAACTTCTAAATATGCCCAATAGTTTTCAAAACTATCCAATGGTTCGGATACCAGTACCTTGATCACGAAGCTCATCAAGCACAAAGAGAA
>NZ_JAWOUB010000547.1:0-627 GCF_033339195.1 Vibrio sp. 811 | reverse complement strand
TAAATCGACAGGCAGTAACTTGATCGCATCTCGCAGGGCTGAACGTCTCAACTCAAATTGATACAACGCGATTTGCTCACGAAGTTGCTTTTGTACCGCTTCACCATGAATAAACGAGGCAAAGGTATCCAACTCTTCTAAGTGGTGACCTTTTTTACTAATGATAGAAACAGGTTTGATGGAGATCTGATCGTTGAGCATTTTGGCATCAAACCCTTCCAACAACATTGGTTTGAGTTGGTTAATCGCATCAACCACGCCATCCACTAAACCAGTTTGTAGCAAACGTACTGCTTCGTTATGGCCTTTATAAGGAACTTGTTTTAACTCTGGATGATACTGTTTGATCAGTTCTGAGTAGATGGTGTTTTGAGGCACACCAACACGCGAAATATCATCTAATGTCGAGTCGCTCAGCCCATATAGGTATGTGTATTCAATGTTTGTTGGTCGGGAATAGCTGAAACGCTCGGCGCGAGTATCGGTATAGGTAATGTTGGCAGCAAAGTCCGCGTCTTCATTCGCGACTGCATCTAAAATGGCATCAAAACTCGCGTAGTTGATGTACTCAACACTCACACCAAATTCAGTGGATACCGCATCAAATAAAACGCGAGTGACAACATC
>NZ_JAWOUB010000546.1:0-627 GCF_033339195.1 Vibrio sp. 811 | reverse complement strand
CGACTCGATTGAGCACCGAGCGTAATTTGAGCGGCTTAACTGGTTTGGCAATAAAGCTGAAACCGTTCGCTTTGATGCCTTCCATCATATCGTCAGTACGGTCAGCACTGATGATCACCCCTTCAAAACGATTCCCCAGACGCAAACGACACTGTTGCAACACTTCTAACCCCGTACGTCCATTATCCAATCGATAATCAGAGAAAATGACGTCTGGCACCCAATCGCCTTCGAGCGCTTGTAAGCTTTCGACGAGATCCGTCGCAACCCGTATGTCACACCCCCAACGAGAGAGCAGATTTTCCATTCCGACCAAAATGTCAGGTTCGTTATCGACACACAGAATTCGCAAGTGGCACAACTCCGATTGAGGACTGGTCTCGACTTTCGCAGGGTGTGGCTGAACGTGATGAGCCTTATCCAAGGTTATCGAGAACACGCTGCCTTTACCAAACCACGAACGCATTGAAATTTCGTGCCCCAACACCTGCGCAATCCCTTTGGAAATCGCCAAGCCTAATCCCAAACCTTGATCGGAGCGCACTTGCGTTCCGCGATTAAACTCTTCGAAAATTTCCTGCTGTTTTTCTTCCTCGATGCCCATGCCGTTATCCCACACATCAATGC
>NZ_JAWOUB010000545.1:0-628 GCF_033339195.1 Vibrio sp. 811 | reverse complement strand
ACACTGTCGGTGTTGATGTTTCTGTCACACCACTTTTTAGCAAACAACTTGAAATCGGTAACATTACTTTAGATGGTGCGGAGTTCTACGTTGAAACGAAGAAAGACGGCAGCAAGAACATTGATGCTTTAACGAAAGCGCAAACTCAACAAGCAGAGCAACCGAATGATACTGCACCAGATCAAAGTGGTGAATCGCAGTCTGAAGGCTCAGATTGGAGTATCAACCTGGCTGGTGTTACGGTTTCTAATGGCTCACTAGAAATTCAAGACAAGCAAGCCGGCAATTACACCAAGCTGTATGATGTATCGTTGAACCTTTCTGAATTTGCTTTTGACAGCTGGACGACAGCTGACTTTGGTGTGAAAGGCGAAATGAATGACCAGAAGTTTACAGCAGAAGGTAAGGCAGACTTTAAACTGGCGAAAGGTCTTACCAGTTATGCGTTGAAGAACATCAATGTTGATGCGACGTACACTGATCCAAACAACACTATTGAATCGGCAAAAATTGGCTTAGATACGTTTGAATTCGATAAAGTAAACAATCTTAGCTACGCGCTTCAAGGCAGTGCGGCTGGTATGAAGCTGGACATGCAAGGCGGTGGGCAGCTTACGGTTGACCAAGC
>NZ_JAWOUB010000544.1:0-628 GCF_033339195.1 Vibrio sp. 811 | reverse complement strand
CGCCATGTTGACGACGAACTTGCCTTCGAGTTCGCGAACCTTATCCCGCTGTAATAAAAAGGTTAGCAATGCATCTAAGTCTAGATCATTCAACTTACAGGTATGAAAACGTGCGTCTGCGCCAAAATGTTGTGCGAGCTCGTCGCGGCTCATTGGGGTTTCACGTAGTAGGTTTAGTAAGTTGTGAGCATGAATGTCACTCATCGTTAACTCCAGTTAGCAAATAGAACCCGACCAGTGTACTGAAATCGTCATGCGCTGCTTTGACTTACGTTAGTAAATGATAGAAGCAACAATGAGTGCATGAGCAAGAAAGTAGCTTCCACTTACCCAAACATACGCGCGCTTCATTGGTTTACGGAATCCGTGTATGGCGTAAGCGAGCGCAGAATACGTCATGATGACGGTGCCACTAAAGCCAATGGCATTCGCGTAGCTAGGCGTTTGTAGCCAAACCTCACCGGCTGCCCAAGCGAGCTGCACTAGCATTATGCCCATAGTCACTACGGGAAAAACGAGCGAATCTAACTGCGGTAAAAGAAGGAAAAACGCCACGATACTGGCGGCAAGCAACAAAGCCAACAACCACCACACGATATCGCCATTGAGCTGAACCCAAAAAGATTTG
>NZ_JAWOUB010000543.1:0-628 GCF_033339195.1 Vibrio sp. 811 | reverse complement strand
AAACTTCTGATACCGAGAAAGCGGGTCTAGTAACATCACTAGAAACTCGTAACCAACAAATTACAGATCTAGAGAAAAAATACTCGGAGATCAGCGACCAGCTCACTTCTGTTGAAACAGAAAACCGTGAACTTCGCGCCAAGCTGGATACACAAAAAGATGACATGCTGCTTAAGTACTTCACTTACGGTGGTGGTGTAGCAGGCCTTGGTCTTTTATTTGGTTTGATTCTTCCTCATATCATTCCACGCAGAAAGAAATCACCTGCAGGTTGGGCATAACTGCCCCGCAAACTACCGGTTTGCACATAGCGGATACGAAAAAGGCCACATTCATGTGGCCTTTTGCTTATCTAATGGTTTCACGCGAGAGTACTAACCATCCCATTCGTAAAGCGCAGGGATTCGGATTTGCTCACCTTGGAACTCGACAATGACAGCCTGCGGCTGAATCTCTTTCAGCGTGACTTGTCCATCCACCACATCCCCTTGGTGATACTCCACGTTATTGATTTTCACCCAACGACGATTGGCATCACTGGCATACATGTGCGTTTGCAAATTAAGGGCCGGAAGACGTCCTTGCCACTGCTGCGCATTGCGCTCCAAGTCATTCACCTGTGACGGCG
>NZ_JAWOUB010000542.1:0-629 GCF_033339195.1 Vibrio sp. 811 | reverse complement strand
ATGGGGCAGCGCAATCGGCGTTATCATGTTTATGCTTGTGATCGGCGGCGCTTTTGGTGTCGTGATGCGCACGGGCACTATCGACAACGGTATCCTTCGTCTGATCGACAAAACCAAAGGTAACGAAGCGCTCTTCATTCCTGTTCTGTTCTTGCTGTTCTCTTTGGGCGGCGCTGTCTTTGGGATGGGTGAAGAGGCAGTGGCATTCGCCATCATCATCGCTCCATTGATGGTTCGCCTAGGTTATGACGGCATTACGACCGTAATGGTGACTTACGTTGCGACTCAGATTGGTTTTGCGACATCTTGGATGAACCCATTCTCGGTTGCGATTGCACAAGGTATTGCTGGTATTCCTGTACTATCGGGCATGACGGTTCGTATGGCACTTTGGGTTGGTTTTACACTCATCGGTATCGCCTTTACGATGGTTTATGCGTCTCGCATCAAAGCAAATCCTGAGTACTCTTACAGCCGCCGTACGGATAAATACTTCCGTCAGCAAGAACTAGGTAGCCACGACTCTCGTTGGAACTTCGGAGACACGCTCGTTATTCTAACGGTTATCGCAACGACGATTTGGGTGGTTTGGGGCGTAGTAGCCAAAGCATGGTACATCCCAGAAATCG
>NZ_JAWOUB010000541.1:0-629 GCF_033339195.1 Vibrio sp. 811 | reverse complement strand
AATACGATAAGGCGTATGGCTTCGTAAGCCACGACTTTGTGCCGCTGACGCCTTTTGTTATTGCGCCAAATATGGATCTAGAGGCTGAAACTTCGGACTCGTTTGAAATCGGTAACAAATTCGATAATGGCCGAGCGCAACTTTACGTTTCTGCGTTTTACAACAAGTTCCAAAACTTCATTGATGTTGTTACCACGGGTCAAGATAACTTCGGCAACTACGTCAAGCAATACGAAAACTTACACGGCGTTGAAACCTACGGCGCGGAGCTTTCTGCTGCGTATGCTTTCACATCGTCTTGGAAGCTAAGTACCAAGCTTGGTTATGTGGACGGAAAGGACGCTGAGGGCGAATACGTTCGTAGCATCACGCCTTTTGAGGGCAATGTTGGGCTGAACTACCAGCAACAAGACTTTAATGCGTTCGCGACGTGGAATTGGGCTGGTTCGATGGATCGTGTGCCGAGTTGCCAAACGTCGCTCGGACAAAAGACAGAATGCGCACAAACAGAGGCATGGAACACGCTCGATTTGGGGGCAAGTTACCAAATCACCAAAGATTTTCGTTTGAGTGCGACCATCATCAACCTGTTCGACAAAGAATACATTCGTTACCAAGACGTTGCTGGC
>NZ_JAWOUB010000540.1:0-630 GCF_033339195.1 Vibrio sp. 811 | reverse complement strand
CTGTTCAAAGAGTTTGACATCATGTTCGACAATTTTAGTTCCGCTACGTCATACAGCGGGCCTGCGGTCATTCGTCTACTACGAGCCAATTGCGGTCAACAGGAACACAGTCAACTGTTCCAACCCGCACCTTCAAAACAGTGCTACTTGTTCGAAAGTTTGAAAGAGCTAGGCTTCAAAGAAAATTTACTGATGAACCACAATGGTGTCTTCGATAGCTTCCTTGAATTGATCAAGAAAGACGGCGACTTACAAGCGGCTCTTATGTCTCAAGAAGGTTTGGCTCCTTACCAAAAATCTTTTGATGGCTCTTCGATCTTCCGCGATAAGCAAGTATTGGATAACTGGTGGCAGCAAAGACTTAACAGTAGTGACGACAAAATCGTGGCACTCTACAACTCAATTTCACTGCACGATGGCAACCGGATCATCAATACGAATTCAAGCACATCCATTGCTAGCTACAAAATGCGCCTTAAGAATTTGCTTGATGATCTCTACGCGTTCTTTAAAACCTTAGAGTCCTCAAAGCGCAACATTGTTGTGGCCTTGGTACCAGAACATGGTGGTGGTATGCGAGGAGACCGAATGCAAATTTCAGGTATGCGAGAAATTCCTGCGCCAACGATC
>NZ_JAWOUB010000539.1:0-630 GCF_033339195.1 Vibrio sp. 811 | reverse complement strand
AAGCTTCGGTAATATGAAGTACTTTTTTCATGCTGACTTTGTCCCTGGTGTTTGTAACCACTTGGTTTTGAAGGCTTCTCGTTCTGGCTGCGAGTAAATATGGCGATAAAGCGGTAAGTCATACATGTAAAACAACTTAGAAAAATCGTAATGCTGTTTAAAGTATTGGTGGATGTTGGAATACCATTTGTTCTTTGCTTCATTGCTGTTTTTCAGAACAAAGTTGTCGACATTTAGGAAGTCTCCAATCTCTTTGTCAAGGGAACTCAGTTGCTCGCACTTAATCAGAATGACGCTGGCTTTGTCATTGTTGAACGTAAAAAATGGTTGAGTGTTATCGATCTCTTGGCGCATGACATCGATGCTGAAGTTACGTTTTAGCTCGTTATCGAACCAATCTGCGAAGTAGTTCAGGTTGATGTAGTTATCAAAGCAATGCTCGAGATGCTTGTAGGTCACTTCCATATCGCGGTGGATGGCATCGTTCTTTTTGCCTTCGATAAATTGCAGATGCAAATCTTGGAAAAAACGGGAGAAAACCGTCGCAATCGGGTCACGGCTTAATGTACCGGTCTTGCTTTGCTCCCGCTTTTGCAAAAGGCGCTTGGGTTTATTCAGAACCAAGCGGTA
>NZ_JAWOUB010000538.1:0-631 GCF_033339195.1 Vibrio sp. 811 | reverse complement strand
TCATCGAGAGTTCGCTGATCAATTCATTGATGTCATTGAGATAAAGGTCAGCGGCTTTCCAACGAGACAGAAGCAGTACTTCACGCGTTACGCTATGAGTAACGAACGGGTTGCCATCACGGTCACCCCCCATCCAAGAAGAGAAATGCACTGGACGAGCATCAATTGGTAAACCTTCACCTAGGTAAGACTTCAGACGATCATTCATTTCACGTAGGAAATCTGGCACTGCTTCCCACAGTGAGTTTTCTACTACGGCAAAGCCCCATTTCGCTTCATCTAATGGAGTAGGGCGTTGTTGACGAATCACGTCAGAATGCCAGCTTTGTGCGATAAGTTGCTCTAAGCGACGCTCTGTTTTTTTGCGTTCTTTAGAAGACAGGTCGCTGAGTTCTAGTTTGGATAAACACTCGTTGATCTTGACCAGTTTATTGATCATGGTGCGGCGAGTGATTTCCGTTGGGTGCGCGGTTAATACCAGTTCAATATTCAAATCACGTACCGCTTGAGCCGTATCGAGTTTGCTAACATCGTTTTGTACCAGTTTAGAAAACAGCGAGTTAATCGCGTCTGGTTCACAGATGTGCTCTTCACAGTGACGTGAAATGGTGTGGTATTGCTCGGCAATATT
>NZ_JAWOUB010000537.1:0-631 GCF_033339195.1 Vibrio sp. 811 | reverse complement strand
ACCTGAGCAAGCGAAAGCGATCTTCATGCTAGCGGCACCAGATAAGCTCGATCTTCTCAATGCGCCAATGGCGTTGGAAACGGCGAAAGAAATGCTGTCGCTGGTTCCTGCTGATTTTGTTGAAACGCTACTAGAGCAAAGTCTGGGTTTAGAGGCGGTTGGCTTGGCATTGTTGGCTGCGCATTTGATCATCTTCTGGCTTTCACAAGACAGTAACGTTACGCCACCAGTGTGTTTAACCGCATTCGCAGCGGCGACCATTGCGAAAACGCCACCAATGCGAACAGGCTTAATGGCTTGGAAAATTGCGAAGGGGCTGTACTTGGTTCCATTGTTAATTGCCTATACCGGATTGGTCAGTTGGGATGTGACATCAGTAATTACGGTCGGCTTCTTTGCGATAGTGGGTACTTACGCGCTCATTGGAGCCATTGAAGGTTACTTAGAAGGACCATTGAATATATTGATGAGGTTGGTTCTGCTTACTATCGGTGCGCTTTTGGTTTGGCACGACATTCCAATCTTAATTCGTGTGGTGTGCTGCGCGGTATTCGTTGCCGTGTTTGTTTACAGTGGGCGCAAGTTCAAATTGCAACAGTCTCAACTTTCGGTTTTATAAGAGGTCGTATGA
>NZ_JAWOUB010000536.1:0-632 GCF_033339195.1 Vibrio sp. 811 | reverse complement strand
CTGCCGTTTTTGATCTCACTGAGATTATTCCAAACCTTTCTTAATCAGGTACTGATAAGGCAGTTGTTCTGTTTGCGCTGCAATCAACTGGTGATCCATAAAGCGGCAGAAACTCGGAATATCTCGAGTTGTCGATGGGTCGTCCGCTTTTACTAGCAAAACCTCACCATCTTGCATGTTGCGAATTGTCTTCCTGACCATCATCACTGGCTCTGGGCAGCGCAGTCCTTCCGCCTCTAACGTCTTTGTTGCCAGTTCAGGATTAAAGCTCATAGTGTGATTCTCGTAACTAACTTAGCGGTGAATTTTACGTTCGTTGAAAAAATATTCAATAACCACTTGGCAAACGGATTTTTTTGTTTTACCTTAAATTAACAATTTGGTAACAACTGGCAAGGAGAGGCGATGTTAACAGCGTTAGACAGACTCACGATTTACTCAGTGCTGTGTTTTATCTCGTTCTGTGCATTGGTACTTAGAACGCCAGCTGAAACCTCATTGATGCCTTTAGCAGGCATGAGTGCAACCATTATTGGGATTTGGATTGAGATGCACAAATGGTCAGGTGCATCAGAGCAAGAGAATTAGCGCCTCTTGCCTCAATCAAACATGATCAATACCGCTCACCTATT
>NZ_JAWOUB010000535.1:0-633 GCF_033339195.1 Vibrio sp. 811 | reverse complement strand
CGAGGGATGACTTTATGGTCAATGCCCAGTGCGCTTTCTTCTTCTATGGAATCGAATTCCACGTTAACGCCCAAACCACAAAAGTGCAGCTCACCAATTCGGTCTCTCGCTTGAGCGGTACATAACCCTTGCTTAACGCCAATAAACGTAACTGTATGGTCAGCTTGAATTGCGTCACCTAAAACTGAGCCAGTGTTAGCACACAAGCCGGACGGGATATCGACCGCAATAACAGGACACTGAATTTGGTTGATCTGCTCTATGTAGCGACGATATTCAGTTCGGACTTCACCCTGTAGTCCCGTACCTAACATGGCGTCGATGATCACTTCCGCTTCAAGTAACGCAGTATTCCAGTCATCCCAACTGCTGTTTTTACCATCAACGGTTTGCCAGTCTTGATACGCACGCAAAGCATCGCCCTGAAGCTGCGTTACATCACCAATTTGAAAAACTTGAACATTCAGCTGAGCTTGTTTTGCAAGGGATGCAAACACGTAGCCATCGCCGCCGTTGTTGCCTTTGCCACAAACGACAAGAACGTTTTTCGCTCTTGGGTATAAATGAAGAAATCGTTCGTAAACAGCCATGCCAGCTCGCTGCATTAAGCTATACATAGAAACGCCTGCCATG
>NZ_JAWOUB010000534.1:0-633 GCF_033339195.1 Vibrio sp. 811 | reverse complement strand
GCACAGAATCGTTAGAAGCAAACGAGCCAAATCATGAATGGCAGAGCTGGTTAGCAAGCCAAAGCAACCCTGAGCTGAAATCGCTCAATGTGATGGAGAAAACCTACCTTTTTAACCATGCCGATATGGCGATGATTGCCGCCAAAAACAGCATGGGAATCGCAATGGCGCGGGCGTCTTTGGTGCAAACCAGTTTGGAAAAGGGAGAACTGGTCGCGCCTTTTGAACGCGTCAACGCAGGGAGAGGGTACGATTTGATTTGTTTAAACGGCCAGCAGCACAGACCGAAAAATGCGGCGTTTATCGAATGGCTAGAAACGCAGCTACCTCCCCTTGCATCGCAATAAAAACAAAGGGAGGCACAAGTCTTAGTTTGCGATGATTTCATCCATCAAGCGGTCAATGTGAATCACCACTTGCTCACTTGCGTCTTCCATCGAGTTGATGGAGGTCACCATGCCGGCCATATTTCCTGACTTCGCGTGGTTCATTGCATCACGGCCGCTATCGTGCACACCTTTGTGTGGCGCTTCGAGCTGCGCATAGCTTCTTAGTTGGCTATATGCTTTGCCGTCACCTCGGTAGTACCACTGGCCCAATCGACATTCTGAATGGCTATTGACGGTTTCACCA
>NZ_JAWOUB010000533.1:0-634 GCF_033339195.1 Vibrio sp. 811 | reverse complement strand
ACTGCGTCGGCGAGCGATTTCGCCACCAAACACAAATGATCATTGCTTAAACACACGCCTTTAGGCTGACCAGTCGAGCCCGACGTAAATGTGATTTTTCCGGTTTTTGGTAGATAAGCTACCTGTGTATCTTCATCTCCCAACTGGTTACTACGCAGCAAAGGCAAATTTGCAATGGAAAACGAATGGTCTTGCTGGTTAAAGCTTTGCTTAGGATGAGAAGCCAACCATACTTGCCAATCGCCAACTAAAGCATCGACGCCTGATTGCTCTAACGTATGTTCAACTTGTGCATCAGAGAAAAAAGTCGGAATAGGTACGACGACTATGTCTGCCGCCATCGCCGCCAAATCAACAATGGCCCAATCGATGCTGTTTTCTGCGCGTAGCGCGAGTGCTTTGATGTTCTGTGCAATAAGCTCGGCGGCAACGAGTTCGATCTTGTTTAACAATTCAGAGTAAGTCAGTTCAACCGTTTGATTCGCTTCGTAGCCGACAAGTGCTACTCGATCTGGTGTCGTTTTTGCCCATTTTGTAATGGCATCGAGGAGAATATTCATACATCACCTATATTCTGGCGTTGTGTTTAACCAAGTCGCTCTGGTTGTGTTTGCGGTTTTAACGACGTTTACTT
>NZ_JAWOUB010000532.1:0-634 GCF_033339195.1 Vibrio sp. 811 | reverse complement strand
AGATTGGGCCGAATGGTGCAAAGCGGGTGGTTACACGTTACCAAATGATGTCGATGTTCAGCATTTTAGCCACATGCTCTTGGCGATCGAGGCTGCAAGGTACGATCAAGGCATCGCGTTTGCCAATGACTTCATGTTGAACGAGCGAGATAAAGCACAAGACTTGGTTTACATCCCATCTCATGGTTTAGAAACCGGCGACAGTTTTTATTTTGTGCACAAGAAGAACCGAGCAAAGCAGGCCGAGATCGTCAAACTGACCAACTGGTTAAAGCAGCAGTGTCTGTAATTAAGATTAAATATTCTTAATTAAGAAGGAAAATAGAAAAGTTGTGTCTAATTATTTCGTGTTTTATTGAGTTTTTATTCACTAACATCTCGCTCGGTTTAACGCCAAGCGAGATGGATAACGCGACATGCTTAAGGAAGGGCGATACACAAACTCAATAATAAAACAGGCAGTGAAATACAATGTTAAAGAACACATGGCTAACAGCAGCCCTTCTAGCAACTTGTTCTATGGCAAACGCCGCTCCTTACATTGGTGCATCGATCGGTAAAGCAACGTTTGATGATATCAGTGGTTCAATCAAATCAAATACCTACAACGCAAGCGAGAAACTTGAAGTTAAAG
>NZ_JAWOUB010000531.1:0-634 GCF_033339195.1 Vibrio sp. 811 | reverse complement strand
TTGGTCAATGTCACGATTGATAAGTTGGCAATCACCAATGCACAGCGACAATCTTTACTCTCTAAACCGTGGCAAGAATTGCCGTTCACCATTAACCATATCAATAGCCTCGATTTGCTTAACGCCGATATTGAATGGGGGGAATGGCACTGGCAAAACCTTGAACTGTCCATTGAAGATGCCTCACTGCCTGCATCTCTATGGAATGCCACAGCCAAAGTGTCTTTACAAGCTGACAGTGTTCGTTTCCAAGAGCAAACCGCAATAGAGCCACGCTTGAACGCCATTTTCACGCCCGAGAATATCCAGCTCCAAGAACTGAGCCTAGATTGGCAGCAAGGCCGCGTACAGGTATCTGGTCAATTCAAACCGACGCACTGGCAACTCGACACGGCTTCTGTTCAAGGATTGAAATGGGCTATCCAGTCTGATGACAACAAGGATTGGTGGAAGGCCGCCACCAGCGCGCTACAAGAAGTGGATATCCAAGAACTTGATATTGAACGTAGTCAGATAATCCAATTAGCGCACGAACCATTCTGGCAACTCTCTGGCTTAAACGTCGAAGGAAAAGCGCTAAAGTTAAAGCGCCCACACCGTTTTTGGGGCGTATGGCATGGCAGTCTCGACGCGA
>NZ_JAWOUB010000530.1:0-635 GCF_033339195.1 Vibrio sp. 811 | reverse complement strand
GCAACAGCAACAGCAACAGCAACAAAAGTCTCAGAATAGTACTAAACAAGAGCAAGGACAGCAGTCACAAAATCAGCAAGACGCTGAAAATAAAAAAGAAAAGCAAAATCCCGAACACAAAGCTAAGCAGCAAAAGACCGAAACGGAAGTAGAAAAGCAAGGTGAGCAAAAAAAAGGTGAACTTATGCAAGCGCAAGCCCAACCAGAAAAAACACCTCAGGATGATCCTGAATTCCGCCGCCTAGAAGCTGTCGAAAGTGCTCGAGATCCAAGCTTTTTGATTCGTGCACAAATGCAGTTGCAAGCTCAACAAAAACAACGTCCACAACAATCTCAGAAGGAGTGGTAAGCCCGTGATGAAAAAAGGCGTACATCTGGTCTTTATTCTTGTGGCCAGCCTGTTATCTAGTTTCTCGGTGATGGCACAAAGCCTCCAGGCAAGTGTCAACAAAACTGAAGTGGCTAAAAATGAAGTCATCAACCTACGGATAATGGCAGACTCAGAAGTTGCGTCCGACGCCATCGACTTCAGCGTATTGGAAAAAGACTTCTTCCTAGGACAGCCTCGCTACGGGCGTTCGAGTAACAACATCAATGGTCGAAAATATCAGCGCACAGAATGGAGCATTTCTATA
>NZ_JAWOUB010000529.1:0-635 GCF_033339195.1 Vibrio sp. 811 | reverse complement strand
TAAGTCACCCATACTTACTAAACATATTGAACCTAAGTGGGATCGCAGTGCTCCAATAGAGTGCTCTGCCACTTAGGCAGAATAAGACTCAAGGACAGAGCAAGCTCTCGTTGATCATCCGGTCATCGCAGCATAGAGAAAGGGAACGGAGCTCCCCCAATCCATGTTGTCGGCTTACTTGTGCATTGGGTCCGCCTATTTTATGGGCAGTCATAGAGCCAAAACACAAAAGGAATTATTCATGTCTAATCCACTTCTAACGTTTACGGACCTACCTCCGTTTTCGCAAATCAAACCAGAACACATTAAACCTGCTGTCGAGCAGGCGATTGCAGATTGTCGCGCCAAAGTTGAAGAGGTGCTAAAAGACAACACCAACCCAACTTGGGAAAATGTGATTGCTCCTCTAGAAGAAATTGATGACCGTCTGAGCCGCATTTGGTCGCCAGTTGGTCACATGAACTCTGTGGTGAACAGCGAAGCTCTGCGTGAAGCGTACGAAAGCTGCCTACCAATTTTGTCGGAATACGGCACTTGGGTTGGTCAGCACAAAGGCCTGTACGAAGCGTACAAAACCATCAAAGCGAGAGAAGAATTTGCAACGTTAACGCGTGCCCAGCAGAAAACCATCACCG
>NZ_JAWOUB010000528.1:0-635 GCF_033339195.1 Vibrio sp. 811 | reverse complement strand
CCACAGGGATTTTCTGCCGACCGATTTGTCCGGCGAACCTACCCAAAGAAGAAAATGTAGAGTACTTCACCGATAAAGCCCAAGCACTTAAAGCGGGTTATCGTCCTTGTTTGCGTTGTCGCCCAGACAGCGCTCCGGGATCGTGGGCATGGAAAGGCGTAGAAACAACATTTCAACGCGCGATTTCATTGATTGATCGAGGAGAGCTGCATCACCACTCGGTGTCTGAACTGGCTGAACGCGTTGGGATTTCTGATCGTTACTTGCGTATGTTGTTCGAGCAGTATCTCGGCATGTCACCAAAACAGTACGCGCAATATCAGCAGTTAATGTTCGCCAAACAGTTGCTGCATTCCAGTTCGATGTCGGTTACGGAAGTTGGCTTCGCCGCCGGTTTTAACAGCACGCGCCGTTTCAACGATGCGTTCCAAAAGTTTCTGAAGCTCACGCCTTCTCAAGTTCGTCGAAGAGAATTTGATGGCGTGAGCACGAATCGAATTGCGTTGTCTTATCGTGGCGAGTTGAATTGGCAACACATGCTGGATTTTTACCGACTAAGAGCCATTGAGGGCGTGGAGCGGGTGAGCGGCGAGAGTTACCAACGCAACGTTTGTTTGGATAACAGCAAAGCGTGG
>NZ_JAWOUB010000527.1:0-636 GCF_033339195.1 Vibrio sp. 811 | reverse complement strand
CAAAATAACAACGCTGGTGGTCGCAAGAATGGTGGCGACTTCGCGCTCTAGCCCTTGGGCAACGAGCCAGTGTTCAAAAGGAATGGACAGCGTCGCTTCACCAAAAATGCCACTGAGTAGACCGATGGCAGTAATGCCGATTTGGATAGTCGAAAGAAACTGGGTAGGGTTGTTTTTTAGTTCTAAAGCGAGCGCAGCAGGTGCGTTGTCTTCGGCCATCATTTTTAGTCGGCCGCTTTTCGCCGCGACTAGCGCGATCTCAGACATAGCGAAAATGCCGTTTAGTGCGATCAATCCAACAAGCAATAAAATGTCCATGGAGCCTTCCAGTAATGCACACGTTAGCAGCATAACGAGATTCTCTCGCGAGAAACGTGAGGTTGTGAATAATTCAACGCGTCATGCCAACAGAATGTCTTATTAAAAGGATAGAGTTCATTTGTTGAATGTGGTTTTCGCGTCCAGACGAATGATTCTGTTACTTGACTGGGATTCTGATAAACTACGCGCCCATTTCCTCTTTAGAGACGTTTCTATGCCATTTTCTAAGCTCGGTTTAAGCGTACCAACTACGGATGCCGTAACGGCGCTGGGTTACGAAAAACAGACTTCTATACAACAAAAAGCGAATCCAAT
>NZ_JAWOUB010000526.1:0-636 GCF_033339195.1 Vibrio sp. 811 | reverse complement strand
ACACGTCTTCTGTAGCGACATTGCCAGATGCACCATGCGCGTATGGACACCCTCCCAATCCTGCGACACTGCTGTCTACCGTGGTGATGCCCATGCTTAAGGCTTGGTAGATATTTGCCAGCGCTTGTCCCCATTTATCATGAAAGTGTACGGCTAAACGTTGGCTTGGAATGCTCGCTAGCACCGATTCCAGCATTTCTTTTACACGATTAGGCGTACCGGTTCCGATCGTGTCGCCCAAGGACACCTCGTAGCATCCCAACTCGATCAACGCTTGCGATATGTTGGCCACTTGTGTTGGAGATGTCGCCCCATCGTAAGGGCAATCGACGACGCACGACAGATATCCACGAACTGGAACATGTTACTTATCGGCCTGAACCATTAATGGCTCGAAGCGTTTCAAGCTCTCTGTAATTGAACAGTTGATATTATGCTGGCAAAAGCCTTCTGAAGCCGAAGTGAAAATGGCGACCTGATTGGCGCCAGCATCTAAGGCTTGCTCTAACCCTTGGAGGTTAGGGGTGAGTGCCGAGTAAGTCACCGAGGCTCTTCGCGTGATATTTTGCATGACTTCTTTGGAATCTGCCATTTGCGGAACCCATTTGGGTGAGACAAATGATCCGGCTTCGATGT
>NZ_JAWOUB010000525.1:0-636 GCF_033339195.1 Vibrio sp. 811 | reverse complement strand
ATAAATGCTAGGGCTGTAATCTAAGCTTGATTCTTCACGGAACGTCTCCAGTACTCGTGCGGCACTGATGCGCTCCAGAATGTCTTCTATCACCGTGTCTTTTGCCGTACGGTTGTACTTGTCGGTGTTGGTAAAACGCAGCAGGTAAAACGATGAAGGCTCGTGACCATCAGTGAAGACCAAGCGCGCTGGCAGCTCATCATTAAATGACACACGATAATCTACAGCTTTACCCGGCTTCATCTTAATTGATGCCACGTATTTGCGTAGAAGCGGCGTAATTTGCTCAGGCTCAACGTCTGCAACAATCACCATTTTGTAACCATGATCGGTTTTAAATAGTTGATCATGCACTGCAAGAATCTGCTCTGGCGTGACGGTATCGGCACCATCACTGCTCAGTAAACGATGACGACTATCCGGCGTGTAAGCGCTGGTGTTCGCTACTTGGATAAGCGTACCCATAGGCGATTCCAAGAAAGCGCTGCGCTCTTGCTTAAACTCTTGTTTCACCGCAGCAAGCTGGCGTTCATCAACCTTGATTTCGGTCGAAAGGTTGTACAAGCCATTCAAAGCTTCAACTAGACGATTTTTTTGCGTCGTAACCTGAACGCCATGCACTGTTGGCTCGAGTAT
>NZ_JAWOUB010000524.1:0-638 GCF_033339195.1 Vibrio sp. 811 | reverse complement strand
CACTGTCAATGAATGTGCACAAATCGGTCGTAACGATCTAACGGTTGCCACTAACCTACAAGAAGCACGTCTGCTTTGTGGCAGCGAAGACACATTCCAAGCTCTAAAAAAGGTCGTGCTATCCGACTCTTTCTGGCCGAGCGAAACCTTCTACCGCGCAAAAATCCAAGAACAACGCGAACGTCATGCTCGCTACCACGATACGACCTATAACTTAGAGCCCGACATCAAATCGACCCCAGGAGGTCTTCGCGATATTCACACTTTGAGCTGGGTAGCGCGCCGTCACTTTGGCGCCACATCTCTGCTAGAGATGAGCCGTTACGGCTTTCTTACCGATGCGGAATACCGCGAACTGGTGGAGTGTCAGGACTTCTTGTGGCGTGTCCGCTTTGCGCTGCACATTGAACTTCGCCGATACGACAACCGTTTGACCTTCGCACATCAAGCACAAGTGGCCGAAAACCTCGGTTATGTTGGTGAAGGCAATCGCGGCGTCGAGATGATGATGAAAGAGTTTTATCGCACACTTCGTCGCGTCGCAGAATTAAACAAAATGCTGCTCAAACTGTTTGATCAAGCCATCATCAATGGTGGCGCGACTGAAAACGCAGAAAGTTTGGATGCAGATTTTCAAC
>NZ_JAWOUB010000523.1:0-638 GCF_033339195.1 Vibrio sp. 811 | reverse complement strand
AGCCAAAATCCGCAAAGCTTAGTAGACAACCAAACCTGAAGAGCTGCCATTTAGCAGCTCTTCACATCCTCTAAATATGTGGAAATCCACAATACCTTTAGTTATTGACAAAGCCGACAATACAGCACCCAAGTCACTATCACAGTAGACACTTGGAGATATTAATAACAATTAAAGTGAGTCAGCATGTCAAAAATACTACCTGTGGTGACGGCCTGTTTGCTGGCAACCACAATGGGCGCAAGCGCCTCGTCTATTCCTGAAAAAGCCAGCGTGTGCAGCGGTTGTCACGGCCAAGATGGTATGGGTCAACCAAACATTGCGCCTATGATTGCTGGTCTGAACGCGAATTATCTCAACACCCAAATAGAACTCTTCCTTAGTGGCGAACGACAAAACGTAGTAATGCAAGGCATGGCGAAAGAGCTTAGCGATCCTGCCGTTCGTAAAGAAGTCATGGATTACTTTGCTAATCTTCCAAGCTACGAGTTCACTAACCCAGAGCAACGCGGCGACCAAGCCGACATTCGTAACCCGTATCGTAAATTGATCTTCCAAGGTGATTGGGATAGAAACATTCCAGCTTGCGCGACTTGTCATGGAGCCAGCGGAATGGGCGTCGACAAATTCCCTCGCCT
>NZ_JAWOUB010000522.1:0-638 GCF_033339195.1 Vibrio sp. 811 | reverse complement strand
TGGTGATACTTATACGTTGGACTTTAGCGAACTGTATTCCCTACTCGATGATCACGAAGCTCTCGTTGAGCGTGTCGATGAACGATTCTTTGCAGGCACGGCTTCGCCTGAGCTCAAAGCGCTTTTGCTAGAAGTGTCGGATGAGTATCGAACCGATTACGTACCAACAACAAAACTCGCACTCGTTATCTTTACTGCGATTTCTGGCGATGAATTTTACATTCAGGATTAGGGGTGAATTATGGACATTTCGAGACGTAACTTTCTAAAAAGCACCGCATCGTTTGGGGCGATCGCTTCACTCGGATTGCCGGGTTATTCACTTGCCGCGCCTTCAAATGATTTCCGAGCGCTGATCTGTGTGTACTTAGCTGGCGGAAACGACGCGATTAATACCATATTGCCGCTATCTAATTTTCACTACAACCAGTACGCCAATGTGAGAGGATCTCTTTCTGTTGCCAAAAATACCATTATTCCCATTGGATTGAATGCGAACGACGCAAACAACAACGCCGTTCCGCTTGGGCTGCATCCTAAGTTGTCGGCACTTGCTCCACTATTCCAACAAGGCGATGCTAATTTGGTGCTCAATAGCGGCATTCTCAACCAACCTGTGACAAAACAAGCCATTGAAC
>NZ_JAWOUB010000521.1:0-638 GCF_033339195.1 Vibrio sp. 811 | reverse complement strand
TTGGTAAAACTCAAGATCAATGTCGTCATCGGGTTCGTTGACTTCCAATTGCACCATGCCCATTTTCTTCACCAGATGCAGTTTTTTGATCGGTTCTAGGATATTCGGGTCAGTGAACTCGTAGTCCGATGCATCGCTGTTCAGTTGGTTTTTCAGCTTAATGATGTCTTCGATATCGTGGTAGATGTCGTCGGGCAATACACCTAGACCAAACAATAACTTCAAACGAACCGATAAGTCGCCAAGCGGTCCTGAATCTTGCAGTAATGGGCCGACGACCGATTGCACAGCAAAGTTATCTTTACGGAAGATTCTTTGGATGAGTCCGTCGATGGATTCGTTAAATACGTCGACGGTCGCAATAAAGAAGCCACGTACCGATGGTGCGCTGTTGAGTCGTTCAATGATCTCGCTTTCGTTGATGTTATCTGCCATATACTGATCAGTTGTTTCATTATTATATTAAGGGGAGCAGAGCTCCCCCTGAGTCAATCAAAGCTGGTTGTAAAGCGACTCGATTTGAGCCACTTCAACACTGTCTTCAGCCAGACCGGTGTATTTTGCTAGCGTTTTTGTCACGCCAACCTCTTTTAATGAGGTCTGTAGCTCAACCGCTTGCGGATCGGTGTCGTTGGTGT
>NZ_JAWOUB010000520.1:0-639 GCF_033339195.1 Vibrio sp. 811 | reverse complement strand
CAGAGAGATGCTATCTCCCTCAGAAAGTACCGTACTCGCCCATTCGCTACGCGGCACCACTTGATTATTAATGGCAAAAACACAGCCCATTTCAGGCAGAGAAAACTGGGTAATGATTTGCTGTAGGTTGGCTTTACACTCGACCAGCTGAGCTTGGTCGTTAATAGCGATAGTTATCACGTTACCTCTCTCCTTTAACAAAGGAACGCACAAACGAACTTGCTGCGAATTGATTTGAAACTGTCATGGCGGTCATCTCTTAACTGCTCACTGGTGCAAGATTATTGTCACCACAAACCTGACATTGCTTGTCTTTGGTTATAGACATGGTCTGCCAGTTCATCCGCAGCCCGTCAAAGAGGTGTAACTGACCACACTCAACATGAAAGCGATCTATCGCCAACTTTTGAATAGCAGCGAGAGCTTGGTAGTTCCCCAGAGTGCCCACCACAGGGCCGATAATGCCAGTTTCGCTGCACTTCATTGTTTGCTGCAATTCATCAAACGGATACAAGCATCGATAGCAGCCTGAATTTGATGGTTTGTCTGAGTAGTCAAAAACAGCAAACTGCCCTTGCCAACCAATCGCTGCCGCCGATATCAGAGGTGTATTTTGCTCATAACAAACTTGATTGATCA
>NZ_JAWOUB010000519.1:0-639 GCF_033339195.1 Vibrio sp. 811 | reverse complement strand
ATACCTGGAGCCAAAAACAGGCCGACGGCAGCATTGAAGAAAAACACTCGATAGCAGAAAAAACACCACATTGGGGTTGGGTTGTCGGCACAGGTATTGGCTTTAATGAAGTGAATGCACGTTTTTGGTCGACAGCACAGTGGCAGCTTATGCTGTGTCTGGTTATCGCAGGTTCAATTCTTGGAGGCTTGATCATCTCAATTCGCAAAATGCTCAATCTCTTAGGAGGTGAACCTAACGATGTACGAGAAGCGGTTCAAGCGGTTGCACAAGGTAACATCCAAACTAGCTTTGATACCGTCGCTCCAAAAGGCAGTATCTACCATGCGGTTCAGAAGATGAGCCAATCATTGGCAACCATGGTGACTAACCTCGAACAATCGATGCACGCTCTACGCGATGAGCTATCAGCAGTAGAGTCGCGCTCAAATTCCATCGCCGATCTTACCGTTTCTCAGCAGCAATCGACCGCAATGATTGCAACAGCGATGACAGAAATGGCTTCTTCCGCTAACCATGTGGCAAGCTCTGCTAGCGACACAGCACGTAATACCGATGAAGCAGATAAACAAAGTCAGCACACTCAATCACTGATCCACAGTACGGTAGATAACATCCAAGGTCTTGCGACTCAGCTGA
>NZ_JAWOUB010000518.1:0-639 GCF_033339195.1 Vibrio sp. 811 | reverse complement strand
ATCAACTCTTCACGCGAATAATCGTCTTGCTCAAGTGCGTGGTCGACAACTTCTTCTACTTCTGGAATGAAATCGATCAACATACGCAGCATATCTTTGGCTAAGTCTTCCTTATTAGCGCTCTGTTTCAATGCGGCTTGCCAGTCAATAATCACATCAGGTTGTGTATTTTCAGCTGTAGCAGGTGCTTCACTTGCTGGTTCATCGACGTAGGACGGCGCAACTTTCCCTATGCTTTCTGTACAGGTATTCGGATTCCAGTGGACCAACACTTGTTGCAGTACATGCTCTTCAATTGGTTTGGTGAGGTAATCATCCATACCTGCGGCGAGAAGACGATCGCGCTCCCCGGCCATGGCGTGCGCGGTAACGGCGATAACTGGTGTGTCTTTGTTTAACTCAAGCTCTTTGATGTTCTGACAAGCGGTCACGCCATCCATTAATGGCATTTGGATGTCCATAAAAATCAGGTCGTATTTCTTCTCGGTAGCGAGATTTACGGCTTGCTGGCCATTGCTACAAGCGGTTACGGTTTCAACCCTTTCTTTCAGTAGTGCTGAAATCAGTTTTAGGTTTGCAGGGTTATCATCCACCGCGAGCACCGTCAGTGGCAGTCGTTCGCTTTCTTCTGTTGCAACA
>NZ_JAWOUB010000517.1:0-640 GCF_033339195.1 Vibrio sp. 811 | reverse complement strand
TTCGTTGTCGTCAAACTGCTGGCCATAAACCACGTAAGGGGTGAACTTGTTTAGGTTGTAGCTGGTAGCGGCGTACCACGAGGTCGAGATATCGCTGGTTTGTCCTTCGGCTGTGACGGTTATACGGTCAAACTCATATTTTGCACCCAGTGAAAACAGCTGGATGTGTTGGTCTTCATCTTTCAGCCGTATTGTTCCCGCCGCGCTGCCTTGGCCAGGTATGGGCTGCATGGCGTTAGAAAGTACGGTGGTTTGATCGTACTCGGCATTCAAATACGCAAAGTTCCAACGGTAGTTATCACCGCTTAACGTCAAGTTAAGCCCTGCTGAATAGTTGGTGTCTATACTAATGTCCGTATCTTCACTGATGGTAACGTCGCTGCTGTAACCGTAGCCCACAAACGGCATTGCAGTGATCATCACATTCTCATTAAGGTCGTAATTCCACCTAAAGGATAGGCCATCATACGCCGTGATCCCGAGAATGCTGTCATACACTTCGTTCGGCGGTCTGGCGGTGGTAAACGCTTGTCCCACATAGTTGTATTCAGAAATAAGGAATACGGGCAAACGCAATCGACCACCACGAATTTCGACGTTGTTATAGGTGTAAGCGAGGTAAGCCCATTCTACTTTGGGT
>NZ_JAWOUB010000516.1:0-640 GCF_033339195.1 Vibrio sp. 811 | reverse complement strand
ACGACAACATTGTCATGATCGATTTGAAGGGGAACAAGGTTCAGCTTGAGTTGATTCCATCTAGTGCAATCAACCCATTTTGGTCTAATGAGATGGAGAGGTTCAGATGTCCGCAAACCTTGTAACGCCTGAGTGGGGCTACATCGGAAAAATGCCGGCTAAAGGTGACTTTGTTAAGGACGGTATTTCTCCTGAATTTGCAAACCGTTGGCACGACTGGCAGCAAGCTGTTATTGCAGTGAGTAAAGAGCAACTGGGTGACACTTGGAATGATTATTTTTTAACTGCACCAGTTTGGCACTTTGCACTGGATGTGAGTTACATGGACGATGCTACGTATATCGGCAGCATGATTCCAAGTGTAGATGCATGCGGTCGCTACTTCTTTTTTACTGTTGTTCGAGCGGTAAAAGGCAAAGCATCACAGTATTGGGCACAAAGTGGCTGGACTGAAGATAGCCAGGCTCTAGCACTGTCAGTGTTAGATGATGAATTTGTATTTGATGCATGGCACCGAAGCATGCAGGAAAAGTGTGAGCTTGTTTCTGAAGTATCGATATGCAATGAAGAAATGGCGCTTTTGTACCAAAGCCCGATCTCAACAGTGTTTAGCTTTTCAACTGAAGCAAAGCAAAACACG
>NZ_JAWOUB010000515.1:0-640 GCF_033339195.1 Vibrio sp. 811 | reverse complement strand
CGAAAACAATGATTCAAAAGCCTCTTCATACGCTTCTTGCGAAGTAGCAAAACCGCAACGGTACACCCCATTATTCACGTTTGGATAAATGTAATCATTCCATTCATCAATCACACCGCGTAGTGGCTCGGGATAATAATCGTCATGATTGCCCGTGAGATCGTTAAATGCGGAGTTAAACATACGAATGATCTCTGACGATTCATTCGACACGATGGTGTTGGTCTTTTTGTCCCACAAAACTGGCACCGTAACACGCCCTGTGTAGTCAGGTTTCGCTTGAGTGTAGATTTGGTGCATACGTGTATGACCAAACAACGGCTCGGGTAAACCCATTTGCCAACCTTGACTGAGCATATCAGGGCAAACAACCGTCACATCAATGTGTGGCTCTAGACCTTTCAACTTACGGAAGATAAGCGTTCGATGTGCCCAAGGACACGCGAGAGAAACGTACAAATGGTAACGGCCAGATTCTGGTTGGAATACCGCCTCTGAATCATTTTTAATCCAGTCACGAAATCCAGCGTCTTCACGAACGAACTTCCCGCCATTCGCTTTTGTGTCATACCACACATCGTGCCATACGCCTTCGACCAACTTACCCATGATTGCTCTCCTATTTCTTATGTCTCCCTTT
>NZ_JAWOUB010000514.1:0-640 GCF_033339195.1 Vibrio sp. 811 | reverse complement strand
CGCCTGCGTTGCCAATCACGGTCGATAATCCAGAAATATCCCCACCTTCAGCCATCGCTTCAAGCTCTGATGTGGCGGATTCTCCGACTTTAAACATATGTAGATCTGAGCCATGCGCCGCGACGATAAGCGGTGTAAAGTAAATGCCTTTGGTTGCGTTGGTAACCGTAATTTCTAGTTCCGCCGCTTGAGCTGATGCCGCGCCAACCGCCAGAGCAACAGACGTCATGACAAGACTAAGTTGGGTACGTTTTTTCATTGTGAATCCATCCTTTTATGAGAGTGAATCCCAAGCCCTTGAACATCGTCTTTTGTTGGCTTGAGCAGCATTGCTTTCGAACGTTTGTCATTCTTGTCTTTAAGCATGACGAGCAAATATCTCGGTAACTTCATCGAATTCTCATAAAATTCTCACAACTTCTTATCTCTTTCATTCCGTTATAAAATAGCGTCCATCCGTTCCCCAAACGCACATTAAAATGCTCAACAATTTACTTACTGCATACTATGGAGAAATCTACGGTATTGCCTTTTTCAGTCACTATCTCAACAACTACAAACAGGCAGAGCAACGCGCGCTTTGGCAAACTTTAGTCGACGTGGAAAAACTGACCGCTGAAAAACTCAAACCTGTTTTGCA
>NZ_JAWOUB010000513.1:0-641 GCF_033339195.1 Vibrio sp. 811 | reverse complement strand
TCACTCCCATCTCAAACAAGCCGACGTATGTCACCGCCGCCCAGCCTTTGATGGAGATAGATTGCCAGCTTGCGCCTTCGTACCAACTCAATGCGATAGTGAATGGGATGGCAACCAAAAAGCCCAGCAAAACACCAATCACCGGATCGGCTTTGTTTTTGGTGTTGAGAATCCAGTAACCCGCCCAAAGTAACGTCGACAGAAGTGCCAAGCCAACGCCAAGCGGACTCTCAAACTGCATGCCAAGCACATTGCCTTGTGTTGCAATCACGATCACGCCGAGGTAACTGAATCCACACGCTATCCAATCTTTGCCACGAATCTTTTGCCCCAAAAACACCGCTGCCATCAGGGTGAGCGTAATGGCCCAGCTGTAGTTGATGGCCTGCGCTTGAGAAGCGGGCAGCAAATCGTACGCTTTAAATAGGATCAAGTAATACGCCAACGGGTTGATCAAACCAAGCAGCAAGTAGTACCAAGGATTAGAGAGAAAAGTAGCACTTAGCTGGTTTAATTTACCTTGCACACCGCACACAATCGTAAGCGCGATGGCAGAAACCATACTGGCGATACACAGCATTTGGATCGGCGTAAATTCCGCTAATGTCAGTTTAAATGCGGTTGCAACGGTAGACCAAAGT
>NZ_JAWOUB010000512.1:0-642 GCF_033339195.1 Vibrio sp. 811 | reverse complement strand
AAGCCGGTGACAACCGTATTCTCAACGCGGTGCTTTATCTGCAAAACAAACGAGCACCACGAGAAGTCGTGCTTATCACAAAAGACATCAACATGCGTCTGCGTGCGAAAGGAGCTGGAGTTCGCTTTGTTGAAGACTACCGAACCGACCAACTCATCGACGACATTCAATACCTCACTAAAGGCTTCCAGCAACGAGAAGGCGATTTCTGGAGCGGTATTGATGAAGTTGAAAGCTACGCGTTGGGTGGCAAAACCTACCACAAACTCAGTCGTGAGCCTTTTGACCCAACGTTCATCAACCAATACGTCATTGATGAAGACAGCGATTTTGCAGGCCGCGTTGAAACCATCAATGAAGACAAGCTAACCCTACTCGACCTAAGCCGAGAACGCATGATGCACCGCCGAGCTTGGGACATCACACCAAAAAACATTTATCAGGCCATGGCGCTCGATGCCCTGCTCGACCCTGACATTGATTTGGTGATCCTCACTGGTGCGGCGGGTAGCGGTAAAACGCTATTGGCCATGGCAGCTGCGCTCGAGCAAACTATTGAAAAAGGCATGTTTGATAAAATCATCGTCACGCGTAACACGCCAGACATTGGTGAGTCGATTGGCTTCTTACCAGGCTCAGAAG
>NZ_JAWOUB010000511.1:0-643 GCF_033339195.1 Vibrio sp. 811 | reverse complement strand
TAAAGATCTTCGGTTAAAGGTCTATACCATGGTCAATGAAGGGAGCTCTGATCAGCAGGTAAAAGATTATTTGGTTGAACGATATGGAAATATTGTTCTGTATCAACCTCCATTTAATTATTCAACTGCGCTATTGTGGATCTTTCCTATTATATTTTTGATCTTTTTTGCTCTATTTTCGATCCGACTAATCAAGCGAAATTAATGTGACCATTATTCCAGTATGGAAAATAAATTGTGCATATAACAAGCAGAGTGTTATCATTTTTTGGAATTTATGAAGCCTCCAGTATAAAGCTAACGATAAAATTTGAGCTGGAGAAGTAATAAAAGAACAACAGTAGGTGTACGCAGTGGATTCAGTTATATTGCA
Organism: Vibrio sp. 811; assembly: GCF_033339195.1. Classification (NCBI taxonomy): domain Bacteria; kingdom Pseudomonadati; phylum Pseudomonadota; class Gammaproteobacteria; order Vibrionales; family Vibrionaceae; genus Vibrio; species Vibrio sp. 811. Next base: position 270 of record NZ_JAWOUB010000511.1, on the reverse strand, counting down.
GTTAAAGAAGGACTTTTATTCGCAGATTCGTGCGTTTCAAACACCGAAGCTGCCACAAGTGACTTCAACTCTCGCCGTCCTAACAGACGAAGAAATTCAAGAACTCGAAGCGGTATGGATAGAATTAGCGGTTTGGAAACGTAGCCAAACTCATTAAGATTCCTTTTCATGCTCTAACCTTTACCAACCCCAGGCAAAAATTTGTCTGGGGTTTTTTATTGTAGTTTTATAAAATTGTTATACTATAACAATTCATCAGCGCAGCAAGAT
>NZ_JAWOUB010000510.1:0-644 GCF_033339195.1 Vibrio sp. 811 | reverse complement strand
CAGCGCGTCGAATTCTAATTCTCTTACTGGTGGTATTGATTGCCCTTCCGGCGGCCATTATTGCGCTGTTAACCACCTCATACGCCAATTCTACATGGCAATGGGTTTCACCCTACCTTGGCTTACCGATCCAAGCGGAGCGCGTTCATTACGACTTCCCTTACCACCTTTGGCTGCAAAACGTTCGCTCCCAAGACGCTCAACTGCCTTATATTGAACAAGTCGACGTATGGCTGAACCCTGACATACGACGAGATGGGAAATGGATTATCGATAGCTTGCTGATCGATGGGGTGAGTCTAAAAAAAGGCATACCGACACAGCCTAACTTAGAGTCGATCCAGTTCCACCAGATTGCGCTGAAAAATATTGATTACGCGGGTCCGCGCTTTTCCGTACCTGGATTGAGTATCCAAATCCAAGATCCTACTTGGCTAAACGCTCAACAATTATGGCCTTACGGCGCTATTCAGGCCTCTGCAGAACAAATGTATTGGCACGGTGAGGCGATACAAAAAGTACTGGTTGATGTGGATTATCAAGCCCAAAACAGCACCCTCTATGGCACGTCTTTTAAATGGCGAAATAGCCAAATCTCAGGGCAAGGTGAGCAATATCCGCAAGGCTGGTCTTTGGTCAATGTC
>NZ_JAWOUB010000509.1:0-646 GCF_033339195.1 Vibrio sp. 811 | reverse complement strand
AAGCGCACTACAACGTTGGTCGTCAGTTAGGTATTTCAGGTACGCCTGCAATCTTCCTTCCAAACGGTGAGATGGTTGGTGGTTACTTACCGCCAGCTGAACTACTGAAACGTTTAGAGCAACTGTAATCCTTTAAGGAGCAGAGCCGACGCAATAGTCGGCTCTTTTCAAGCATGATAGAAATTCAACGACGTCCCGAACCGGATCTTTCCCTTCTCCCAGATTCCATTCCTCCGATCTTAAAACGCATTTACATCAATCGCGGTATTACTGACATCGCGCAGCTAGAAACCTCTGCTCGTGGATTGCATTCGTACCAAAAGCTTGGCGGCATTGAGCAGGCGGTTGAGTTGTTGTTCCAAGCGATTCAAGAGCAAAAACGCATCATCGTGGTGGGTGACTTTGACGCAGATGGCGCAACGAGTTCTGCTCTTTCTGTATTGGCATTACGTATGCTTGGCAGCAATAACGTCGATTACTTGGTGCCGAACCGCTTTGAAGATGGCTACGGTTTGAGCCCAGAGGTGGTCGATCAAGCATTGGAACTTGGCGCAGAAATGATCATGACGGTCGACAATGGCGTATCGTCGATTGAAGGTGTGCGCTACGCCAAAGAGAATGGCATTACCGTATTGTTGACAGACCA
>NZ_JAWOUB010000508.1:0-647 GCF_033339195.1 Vibrio sp. 811 | reverse complement strand
TATCAGTTAATTTTTTATCATAGAAAAGCATATTCTGAAAAAGAATATCAGGCATAACGTATGCGTCTAATACTTGTTTAATTCTGTACATTGACTGATACAGATCTTGTGCTTCTACAGCAGTCAAAAGACCATCTAAAGCAAGCTTTTCAACAATATCTGCAACATCATGGATTGGCTTTGATATCTTTGCCGCCTCTTTCTTAATTCCAGCTCTATCAATATCGAAATAACCACGGCATTCATTCACTTTTGCTTCATGATATATTCTATAATAAGATTTGTGTTTAGCTATAAACTTGTCGTAAGCCCCTTTGGTAACATTATACTCCCCTGACTTTACACATTCAGTTACATCGTTTTCTAGAAACTCTTCAAATGTATACTTTGGAATGTCATCAATACGTTTTTTGGCAACAATGACAACCTTATTCTTAGGACAGCCATTTCTTACTTCTTCATCACATCTTTTAATATTTAGTCGAAGATAAAGAGTCATTCCTTTCCTATGTCGATACGGAGTGAAGTTCTTACCATCATCAAGTATATTATTTCTTTTCTTATCAATCGCGACATTCATTGCATCTGCATAATTAGCCATAACTTAAACCTTACAATTTATTCTTATCTTTTAATACAAGATACCA
>NZ_JAWOUB010000507.1:0-647 GCF_033339195.1 Vibrio sp. 811 | reverse complement strand
GTTAGGGATCGACATTAATATTGTCGGTACAGGTAGAGATGCCATTGAAAGTCTCAATCATCGAATTCCAGATCTTATTCTTCTCGATCTTCGTCTGCCTGATATGACGGGGATGGATGTTTTGCACGCCGTTAAAAAGAGTCATCCAGATGTGCCCATCATTTTCATGACGGCTCATGGCTCTATCGATACAGCGGTAGAAGCGATGCGTCATGGCTCTCAAGACTTTTTGATCAAACCGTGTGAAGCAGACCGTCTGCGTGTTACGGTCAACAACGCAATTCGCAAAGCAACTAAGCTAAAAAATGAAGCAGATAATCCGGGTAATCAGAATTACCAAGGTTTTATCGGCAGCAGCCAAACCATGCAGCAGGTCTATCGCACCATTGACTCTGCTGCTAGCAGTAAAGCGAGTATCTTTATTACTGGTGAAAGTGGTACGGGTAAAGAGGTATGCGCAGAAGCCATCCACGCTGCAAGCAAACGTGGTGATAAGCCGTTTATTGCCATCAACTGTGCAGCCATACCTAAAGACTTAATTGAAAGTGAACTATTTGGTCACGTAAAAGGGGCATTTACTGGTGCGGCAAATGACCGTCAAGGTGCCGCTGAGTTAGCCGATGGTGGCACGTTGTTCCTCGATGAAT
>NZ_JAWOUB010000506.1:0-647 GCF_033339195.1 Vibrio sp. 811 | reverse complement strand
ATCTGTGCTTCGACAGACGCGTGGTTAGCTGTTTTCGAGTTTGTTCAAGAGTGTCGAGTTCAATCATGTCATCATCAACGTGTAGATCAATGTTCACGCGAAGCTCTTGACCAACCTTCGTTATGCCAGCCAGCTTTAGCTGATGGTCAGATACTTTTTCAATTTCTAAAACGTCGTTACCAACAACCTGACAAAGCTCTTTGCTTGGTGTCATCATTAGTAACTCACGTAATGCGCCACACAACATATCAAATGGTACTTTTAGGAAGTAGAAGCCCATAAGTAGCATCATCATTGGGTCCGCGTAGACTGCGTAATGCGCGAATGGGGTAAGAGATACTAGCCATGCAGCGATAAAACCAACAGTAACTGCCACGCTTAATAGCGTATCCATTTGCCATTGTTTTTTCTCCGCATCGATCAGACCTGATGAGAAACGACGACTTTTTTTCGCCATAAACCACCAAGCGTAACCACAACCGATAACGTTCACGAGACCAAAGATAGTCGCGATTGAGGTATCAACCTCACGACCCCCAGTCATCAATGCAGAGATCGCTGAGTAAAGCGAAAAACACACAACAACAAGAATCACGGCCGCTTTAATCGCAATAACGATAGGTTCGAGTACCGCTTTACCAAATGGA
>NZ_JAWOUB010000505.1:0-650 GCF_033339195.1 Vibrio sp. 811 | reverse complement strand
ATATGAGATGGGTAAGAAACTAAGAGAAAGCCCAACGTCGACGTTGGGCTTTAGAACGTATTCAGAGGAGGATTAGCGAGTCTGTTTAAGCTCGGCTAATACTTCGTGCAGTGAAGGCACGATAGAGTGACCAAATTGTTTTACCTCATCGCAAGGTTCAACCAAGTCCGGAATTTGATAAGTAATCATGTTTGCCGCTACAGCGGCGCGAACACCGTTATTGGAATCTTCAAAGGCCAAACATCGGCTTGGCTCTACATCCAGACGGTTCGCTGCCAGCAAATAGATTTCTGGATCGGGTTTGCCGTGGCTCACTTCGCAGCCTGTCGTTAGGTTATCGAAGTATTTGCTCAACCCTGCTAATTCCAGTTTGATTTTTGCCACTTCTTTCGCGGTAGATGTCGCGACCGCGATAGGTAAGCCCTGTGCTTTCAACCACTCCAGCAACTCAACAACGCCATCTTTTACAGGGATAGCTTGGTGTTTGACAACTGCGTTGTAACGAGTGCGCCATTCAAGATGTAGGCGGTCTAAATTCTCGCCGTAGGCTTTGCGGAAAATCGTCTCAATTCCTGCCGCATTGCGGCCAATGATCGATAGGTAAACATCTTCATAAAACGGAAGGTTTTGTGCTTCACATGCTTCTTGGT
>NZ_JAWOUB010000504.1:0-650 GCF_033339195.1 Vibrio sp. 811 | reverse complement strand
CTGACGGGTGAGCCGCCATAATAGAAATGACGCTGCGTTTTTTCGTAAATGGCGATTCTGCACCATAAATAGCAGCAAAAGAGCCCTCAGCCTCAACAGAAACATAATCCGCGGCCACTTGACGAGCATCACTTGGACTCATCCAGTTCATTCCGAGCTGCTTTTCATTTTTGCTTGGTAGGCGAATTTGTCTCTGACCCTCTTTAACCACTAAGTTCACTTGGTCAGGATTATTAGCGGCTTCTTCTAGTGCATCCACAACACCGATCGTCAGGATGTCTTTATCTTTTAGTTGCTCAGCATTCCATTTGTCTGTCAAAAGCACCTGAATACCTGGGTACCCAGAATCACGCCCTAACGACCCCATGACGTTTAAGAAGGTCTGCAACACTTCTTTTGGAGCTCTCTCTGGAACAACAATCGCAGTTTCTGACAAATCGGCCATGCGAGTGTAAGGGAAACCAGAAGTAGCAAAAGCGCGCATATTTGGCATTTCGATGTAGTGAGGGAAACCACTAAAATCAACCGTAGAGTCACCATCAATGACCGCGTATTGCTTACTTGGTTGCGTCACCTGACATTGCCCATCGGTCACCGACGCAAAGCCAAACTCAAACTCGATTTGGTTTTTACTGCCAACTTTAAAGGCC
>NZ_JAWOUB010000503.1:0-651 GCF_033339195.1 Vibrio sp. 811 | reverse complement strand
GGGAGCGTTCCCTTCAATTAAAGGCAGTCCTGTCGCGACAGGTGATGTCGCCGAACATATCGGCGTGGTTGTTGATGGCCGCGCAGGGACGGCGATGCAGTCTTTTGCTAACCAACTTAGTGATCAAGAAATTGCTGCGGTAATTACCTACCAACGCAATGCTTGGGGAAATGATACTGGCGATACGGTTCAAGCGGCCGACGTCAATGCCTTTAAGGCACAAAAAAGTGCCAAGGAGGAAATATGAGTAAGCCAGCAGACAAAGCCGTAAAGTCGGCACCCGTTGAAGCGCATACCGCAGCAAACGCAACAATTGCGCTAGACGACCACGATTCGCACGACGCGCCAAAAGGTATTGCTCGTTGGTTGTATTCCACCAACCATAAAGACATCGGCACGTTGTATCTTTGGTTTAGTTTCACCATGTTCCTAACGGGTGGTGCGATGGCAATGGTCATTCGTGCAGAGCTGTTTCAGCCGGGTTTGCAGCTTGTCGATCCGCAATTTTTTAATCAGATGACAACGGTTCACGGTTTGGTGATGGTGTTTGGTGCGGTCATGCCCGCGTTCACTGGATTAGCAAACTGGATGATCCCGATGATGATCGGCGCACCTGATATGGCGCTGCCACGTATGAATAACTTGAGCTTT
>NZ_JAWOUB010000502.1:0-652 GCF_033339195.1 Vibrio sp. 811 | reverse complement strand
AAAGCAGACGCTTACAACTACGCGTCTATTGGCTGTATTGAAACCGCTGTTCCAGGCAAATGGGGTTACCGTTGTACGGGCATGAGCTTCATTAACTTTGCGCGTATTTTACTGGCTGCGCTTAACGAAGGTGTGGATGCAACGACGGGCAGAGCCTTCTTGCCGCATGATAAGTCGCTAGCAAAAGGTAACTTCGAGAGCTTTGAGCAAGTCACCGCTTCTTGGGCGGAGCAAATTCGCTACTACACACGTAAATCGATTGAGATCGATACCGTAGTCGACAGCGTGCTTGAACAGCAAGCGCAAGATATTTTCTGCTCATCGCTGGTGGATGACTGTTTGGCGCGTGGTAAAACAGTAAAAGAAGGCGGAGCGAAATACGATTGGGTATCTGGCTTGCAAGTGGGTATCGCCAATTTGGGTAACAGTTTGTCGGCGATCAAACATTTTGTGTTTGAAGAAGCACAAATCAGCCAAACGGAATTGGCAAAAGCATTGGAAGAAGACTTCGATGGTATTGAGAACGAACAACTTCGCCAACGCTTAATCAACTTCGCGCCAAAATACGGCAATGACGACGATTATGTCGACCAATTGCTGGCTGATGCTTACCAAGTTTATATCGATGAGTTGGCGCAATTTGTCAACACGC
>NZ_JAWOUB010000501.1:0-652 GCF_033339195.1 Vibrio sp. 811 | reverse complement strand
GCATACAATCAACCATTATCGAATACGCTGTAGCAGTAATAGGCTTACTTTTAACAGGCGTTGCCCTCTGAGCCCGAAAGCTCAGCGGATACATAACCTTAACGATTAATGTTGTAACGAGCGATTGCTGCTTCTTCTGACGTTACAACAGTTTTACCGATAGGCGCGAGGGAAATTACGGCCAGTTTCAGGTGTTGAAGTGCAAACGGAATACCAATAATGGTAACGAAACACGCTGCGGCGGATAGGATATGACCGATTGCCAGCCACAAACCTGCAAACACAAACCAAAGTACGTTGCCGGTGACGCCTAGCGGACGCGTGCCAATATCCATTTCATTGGTTAGTTCATCACGCGAAATGGCTTCTTTGCCGAATGGGAAAAACGAAAAGTTACCCATGACGAAACAAGCTCGCCCCCACGGAATCCCGATGATGCTGATGAACGCAAGAATACCGAATAGCCACCACAGCAATCCCATGAATACGCCACCGAATAAAAACCAGATGATGTTGCCAAGTGTTCTCATCTAAAACCCTTTTTGATTTATAACTTTCTACAAAGTATGTCACACAAATCTTAACAGAGGATGAATGGGTGTGCTTTATCTTAAATAAGAAATCATTGATGAGAATACTCATTTGATAAAGG
>NZ_JAWOUB010000500.1:0-587 GCF_033339195.1 Vibrio sp. 811 | reverse complement strand
CGGGTTGAAGTCGTTAGGATTTTGTCCTTCTCCACGCCATGTTTTTCCAGCAATTCGATGGCGAGATCCAGTTTTGAAATCTCTTCGCAAAAGTGCGCATCAGAGCCGGTACTGAAATACACGCCAATCTCTTTTCCTAAGGCAACAATTTGATCACAGCGCGCATCACTGCCCTTTCGGCTCTTGCCTGTGAGAGACGTATTGTTCACCTCAATCGCTACATTGTGGGATTTAGCGCAACGCAACACTTGCTCCATATCAAATGGGTAATTGGGATTACCTAAGTGCCCTAACACGTCCACTCTGCCACTTTTAATGACGTTAATTAGCGCGGCAGTGTGCTCCGCTTCGGTTGCGGGTCTAAAAACGGGCTCATGAAAGCTAGCAATTACCCAATCAAGATGTTGATCAGAGGAAGGCGGAAGATCGATCTCGCCTTTGACGTTTAAAGTGTTGGCTTCAACGCCACGGAGAATACCGACCTCATGCAAAAAGCGGGGCAAAATTCTTTGATTGTTGAAGTGCCAGTAGTGAGGGGCTCCTGGCATTTCGGGAGCATGATCGGTGGTACAAAGAAGTTTTAGCCC
>NZ_JAWOUB010000499.1:0-653 GCF_033339195.1 Vibrio sp. 811 | reverse complement strand
TTAAGCGCGACTAACCCAATCAACATGCCGGCGACGATGATCGCTTTGGACATTTGAGCGAGCTGCTGTGGTTTGGTGATCAGCCAAGTGATCGCCAAGGTCATCACAATGATTTTCCAATACGTATTTTTAAATACCGTGATGGCAATATCTCGGCTAGAGGCGAACACAATCCCGATGATAACCAGACCCCAGAAAATGCACAGCCACTTGAGTGAAGGGTGCCAGAATGCCGTAAGTTGACGACTTAGCAGTAGATGAAAAGCTAGCGCAGCTAACGCGCCAAGGGATAAAAGCAATGGGATTTTAAAGCTGTAAATGGCAGGAAACGCTTCGTGAATACGGAAAAAGGAAAAGATAACGAACAGTGTCACGAGCCAAAAGGTTTGATTGAGGACGAATAGCAATGCCAACGGTGCAAAGCACACTGCCACAATCAAAATGGGGTGAGGCATCACGATCCAAAGCAGCGCAATCACGACGGTTATCGTCAGCGCTGCAATGGATTGTTTTGTTCTCACATCGGTTGAGCTCATATCGAATATCTCTTCACTTGTCCGCGCCATCGAATGAATTGCTGACTTAATGCGCTGCGGGTTTCTTTACTCACGTAACGAACGGCGAGTCCTGCAAGCAGGCTGCATGTCAAAATG
>NZ_JAWOUB010000498.1:0-653 GCF_033339195.1 Vibrio sp. 811 | reverse complement strand
CGATCTGCATTGCGACGTTACGTAATTCGCGCACATTTCCTGGCCAAGCGTAAGAAAGCACGGCATTTCTGTCGGCATCACTCAACGGTCGACTGTCTGGATTTGTTTGCAACGCAAAGTGCTCAAACAGAATCAACGCGTCTTCTTCTCGCTCCCTAAGCGGCGGTAAGTAGATCTGTGCAACATTAAGTCGGTAATACAAATCTTCGCGGAACTCTTCATGATCGTTGAGATCTTCTTTCGCGGCAGCGATCACTCGCAAATCCACATTGATCTGCTGGTTACCACCAACTCGCTCGACAGTATGTTCTTGCAATGAGCGCAGCACTTTCACTTGCATTGAAAGCGGCATACTCTCGATTTCATCAAAAAACAGCGTGCCTTTGTCGGCGTATTCGAGTTTGCCAATCCGTCGTTTACTTGCTCCGGTAAAAGCGCCGGGCTCGTGACCAAACAGCTCACTTTCGAACAGATTTTCGGGAATCGCGCCACAATTTATTGGCACAAAACGATGTAATTTTCGTTGGCTTTCTTTATGCAGACTGGTAGCCACCAGCTCTTTACCACAGCCCGTTTCACCATAAATAATGACGTTAGTATCAATACGCGCTAGCTTTGCAACTTGTTCACGCAATTGCTGCATGACCCGGCTT
>NZ_JAWOUB010000497.1:0-654 GCF_033339195.1 Vibrio sp. 811 | reverse complement strand
GAGGTGGTCCACTTAACGCCCATACCGCGTTCCATGGAAGCCTTTGGTTTGGCTGCGGTGACGTAATCCTTACTCGAGTAACGAGACGTATAAGCCACACCGAGATCGGTCGTCAACGAGCCAGAAAAACTTGGTGCCGAGCCCGGTGTTGCAGTCGCGGTTAAGCCGATAGACGGTGCAACCGTGGTTGTCGATACCGAAACATCATTGGCTTCGTTTTGCGGTGAGTAATCCTCACTAAATACAGGCGTGCCACCAGCTTGATAGATGCTGTAATCGAACGCAACTGGGTAGTTTTGAGTAAAACGGTCAACAATCGCTGCATCAAAAGTGTGTTTTACACCCGGCTTACCTGGTACATAACCATTCCCTAGAGTGATCACGCGAGCCGCTTTTTTGTCGTTCTTTGAGTTGTGGAATAACTCAACCAGTAACTTCATCTGCACACGGCTACCACGAAACTCGTACGGGAAAAGCTCAGGCTCGCTTTGCATCACGACCTCATAACTTTTCTTTACGTAACCTTCTAGCGCGATGTTATCAATCAAGACACTTTCTACAACCTTGTTATCAGAAGCAGCAGCAGTAGCGGAAATCCCTAACATTAGGGGAAGCAGTATTTTCTTATTCATTATTTTATTACCTTACTTGGGA
>NZ_JAWOUB010000496.1:0-654 GCF_033339195.1 Vibrio sp. 811 | reverse complement strand
TGGAATACAAAGGTGACCCACGTGAAGTGGCGATCTCGGATGACGAAGTTGATTACCTCATCGACATCGTGAACCAACACTTTGTCCACCAGCTTACTCGTGAAGATGTGGTTTGGACTTACAGTGGTGTACGTCCTCTGTGTGATGATGAGTCTGACTCACCGCAAGCGATCACACGAGACTACACGCTAGAGCTCGATGCAGAGTACGACCAAGCACCATTGTTGTCAGTATTCGGTGGCAAGCTAACGACTTACCGTAAACTCGGTGAAGCGGCGATGAAGAAACTGGAACCGTACCTACCTCAAATGGGTGGTAACTGGACAGCAAATCAAACGCTACCAGGTGGTAACTTTAGCTGCACCCGTGAACAGTTAGCGAAACGAATTCACGCGAAATACTCATGGGCACCGCAAGCGCTGATTCTGCGCTATGTGACTCAGTTTGGTACGCAAACGTGGGATTTGATGGAAGGCGCATCCAGTGAAGCCGATCTTGGCCAAGCGTTCTCAGAGCAAGCAGGCGGCGTATACCAACGCGAGATCGATTACTTGATGAATCATGAAATGGCGCTAACCGACGAAGACATTTTATGGCGTCGTACTAAACTTGGCCTTTACATGAACGACGAAGAAAAACAGGCACTTGCCGACT